>CAKREC010000008.1 GCA_934316925.1 uncultured Eubacterium sp. | reverse complement strand
GATCAGCGACACATGGAAACACGGACGATCTTTACAGACAGCCAGACTGTACTCTGCCATTTTGTAATTTAACATTGCGATCGAATTACTAAAATTGGCTGAGATCGCATCTTTCGGGCAGACAGCCAGACATCTGCCACAGCCCACACATTTTTCCTGATTGATCGAAGCTTTTTTATTCTCGATGATCGGCGCTCCATGTGCACAGATGCGGCTGCATGCGCCACAACCCACACAGTCACTCGGATCGACATGCGGTTTGCCATCACAATGCTGTTCCATTTTTCCGGCACGCGAACCACATCCCATACCAATATTCTTCAAAGTTCCGCCAAAACCAGCCATTTCATGTCCTTTAAAGTGGGTCAGGGAAATAAAGACATCGGCATCCATGATCGCGTGTCCGATCTTTGCCTCTTTGACGTACTCACCATCGATCGGCACAATCGTTTCATCCGTTCCCTTCAATCCATCACCGATCAGCACATGACAACCGGTCTGCAATGGGGAAAATCCATTCAGATATGCGGTATCCAAATGATCCAGTGCATTCTTTCGGCTTCCAATATATAAGGTATTGCAATCTGTCAGATACGGTTTACCGCCCAACTCCTTGACATAGTCGGCAACTACTTTCGCATAATTTGGCCGAAGGAATGCAAGATTTCCCAGCTCACCAAAGTGAATCTTGATCGCCGCATATTTGTCCTGCATATCAATTGTTTCAAAGCCTGCTGTCTTCATCAGCCGATGAAGTTTCTGCAATAAATTTTCATGATCTGTCGCTTTAAACGATGTAAAATAAACTTGCGATTGTTCCATATGATGTCCTCCTGCTTGTCTACCTTTTGCTATTTTTTTTCATTAAAAAAATAGGATTGATCCTGTCGATGTACGTTGGACATATTTTGGTAATAATTCGTTGCTGTACGATGGCTCACATGATAATCCCGGATCTTCTTTTTCTGACGGGATAAGTAAATCTCCATCCGATCACTGTTTTGATGTTCCAACGCCTGAATCTGTGCCGCTAAACCAGATATTTCCCGGATCAAAACCTGCATACTTTGAATCTGCTCTTTAAAAAGTTCCGGCTGAGCCAGAATGTCTTTTTCCACCTTTCGAAACAGCGCATCAAACCCCTCATCCATTTGATTGAGCTCATCAATAGCATTTCCCTTTTCATCCAGAATTGCCATAAAATGTTGTTCTTCGAAAGGTTCCTTTTTCAGCAGATTTTCCTGTTCTTTGGTATTCTCTAAAATAGTTTCTAAAATCGTTTTTTTCCGCTGTAGAGAATTCTGCATCATCCCCATGTATACACTATTTTCATAAGAATTATTCATAATCTTCCCCCATTACTAAGGATGTCATTTTGCGCCGGCTTTTTGCATAACTTCCTTCCAGGTGTCCCGCATTTCGCGGATATGTTTCAATGCTTCTTCCACTAATTCAATACTCTTTTGAATGTTGGCATCGGTGAGGCAGTCATATATATACTGATAAACACGATCAAAATCTTCCCACACCGGGTACTTATGATCCAATGTGATCTGTAACTCCTGAATGATTGCTTTTGCCTTTTTCAAATTTGTATTTGCTTTTTCATAATCTTTATGTTCAATCCCAACAATTGCAATATTGCAAAATTTGATTGCTCCCTCATAAAGCATCAATGTCAATGCCGCCGGGGACGCTGTCAGAATTGCGTTCCGCTGATACGCATTCGTTCTGTTCTCCATGTAAATCCTCCTAAAAGTAAGTCCTGTGCCTGATTTTCAGACACAGGAACTTATCATCTTTCATTTCATCGATCTGTTATCAGGATCCAAACAAACTGGACAAGCTGTTTGTCTGAGACTGCAATTTTGCTAACGCAGTCTCCATTGCTGAAAACTTATCATAGTATGAATCCTCAAGATCCGCAAGACGGTCTTCCCAATCTTCGATCTCATCTTCATAATCACTGATATCATCTTTCATCTTAATATCATTGTAGAAGGTTAAAGCACTGCTGTATTTGGTACCCGCCATCTGATTGCTCATGGTCTTTCTGAGGTCTCCAAATACACCTGTCAGTGTATTGATCACAGCATCCGGATCTTCTTTCAACGCTTTTTTCAATTTATCATCCTGCGAAGAATATACCGAGTCATCCGTATCACCATAAATGTGAAGCTGACCACCCTCCGTGTAATCCGTAGATGTCATAATTCCAAAACTGGAAAGTGCGTAATTTTTTCCATTGTACGAAACCGTAGACATCATAGCGGAGCGCATTCCCTGCATGATACTGTTCAGTGTCGAATCGCTGCGAAGCAAAGAATCCTTGATCTTCGTTTCCCACTGCTCAATCTCATCATCCGTCATTGCCTCTTTCTCATCACTGGTCAAAGGCTCGTAATCTTTTGCTGACTTCGCATTGTACAGTGTATACATCTCTTTCATAACCGAGTTGTATTCTTTTAAAAATGACTTGATCGAATCGTACACGGCATCCACATCATCTTCTACCGAGAACGTGATCGGTTTGCCTGCCTCTGTTGTACCGATCAGATCAATGGACAAACCATTGGCTGAAACAGTCGCCGATGAAGAGGTAAGTTTTGCGCCATTCAATAAGATCTCACTATCCGATCCCTCGATCAGTACCATGTCCTCCGGCACTTTGGATGAATCTCCGTTATCAATCGTAACCTTGCCATTCGCATCTACTGCAATATCAGCAAGACCCAGTCCACTTAATGCACCTGCAGAACTGTAAGTACGATCCTGAACTTCTGCATACGCTTTCGCCTTATCTGCGATCGACGCTGCAAGATCATCCTGATTCAGATCTTTGGTTCCATCAAACGCTGTCGCTCCATTTTTGTACAGACGATTTTTCGCCACTTCACTAAGTGCGTCCATCTCATCCTGCGTCGTGCCGGAGATTGCATAGGCGTCAATCTCAAGTTTCACGTCCTCATTGTTCGTAGTCTGATCCGTTACATAAGCTGCGGTCTTTTCATCTGCAAGTTTTGCTACCGCAGCATCATAATCTTCCTGCGTTTTTCCTTCTAACAGATTGCCGTCATCATCAAAATACTGGGATTTCAATTTCTCTTTTGCTTCTGTCTCATAGGCATCATAATGATCCCCATAAAGTTTGGCAGAAACATATGTGATGGCAGACTTTTGTGCCGAATCTGCCTTTGTATCATACATTGCTTTTGCAATTGAATTCAATGCGCTTGTATACTCGTCAGAATCTGCCGCTGCTGACTGCAGTGTCGTCATGGCTTTGTCGACAATCGCTTTATTGCTGGCTGACATCGAAGCATATCCGATCGCAGACTGCAGATCTTTTTTACTGGTGCTTTCCGCCTCTGTCGCACCCGTTGTCGTGATTGAAAATGTATTTTTCAATCCGCTGTCTTTACTGCTGATAAAAAGTCTCTGCTGGTTTGTGTCATAATTGGCATTCAATCCGGCATTGTTTAAGGTTGTCACAAGGTCACTGAGTGTCGTTGTGTTGTCAATGGTAAGTGACTCTTCTTTTTCTCCTGCCTTTACGGTAATTGTTTTGCCTACCAGCGAGGAGTCCAGTGCACTTAGCTTCGTACTTGCTGTTGTCGCACTGATCTTACCACCGGTAAGATACTGGGAAGTCGCAATATTATTTACTTCCAGCGTATAACTTCCGTTTGGGGTATTTCCATTCGCAGTTACCGATACTTTGCTGCTGTCCGAAGTGCTCGCCTTCTTTGTCTTGTAGGAAGAAGAAAGCTGCATCTTGGAAACATAATTATTGTACAGTCCCGTAAGTTTTGTATTCAGATCGGACCACTTGGTCTGTTTCCATTCCAATTTGGTCTTGGCTTTTTCTACTTTTGTTTTTTTCAATGTCTGGGCTGACATCAGTTCTTTTACCATAGATTCCGTATCAAATCCAGAAACTATGCCGCTCATACGAATTGGCATATGAACACCTCCTATCGTTTCTCATCCACTAAAATTCCTGCCATCTCCCACATCTTCTGTAACATGTCGAGTGACTTTTCCGGAGGGATCTCACGGATCACCTCATCGGTATCGTCATTGATGACTTTTATTGAAACCCGGTTCGTCTCTTTATGATAAGAATACTCACACCGGGTATGTTCCATGTGACGGTTTGCACGAGATACCGAATCATTAATTGTAGCCTCACTCGGCGTATGCTCTTTCTTCTGTTCCTGCATATTGCCTTCGCCGCTCGCTGTAGCCTGTTCCGCTGCCACGGTATTGTGTGCCGGTTCTACGGATGGCACTTTTGCAGCCTGCGTTGCATTGTTCAACTGTGTTGTATCAATTTTTCCAATGGATTCCATATCCATACCAAACACCTCCATGTGTATATGACTATCGTCTGCTTATTGGACAGACTCTACTAACTCCTATCATTTTTATCGGACAAAAAAAGCAAACTCTTTAGGGAAATTTGAATTTTCTCTAAAAAGTCTGCCTTTCAAATTCATTTTTTATTTCTTATATCAATTTGGATAATACCGAAGGATCGGCTCCGGCACCATTGGCTGCGTCCCGGTTCGAATCCTGAATCTGCGTATAAATTTCTTTGCGATAGATCGGTACACTTCTCGGTGCTTCAATTCCAAGTTTTACCTGATCTCCTTTTACCTCTAATATGGTAATTTCAATGTTGTCATTGATAATGATCGACTCATTTTCTTTTCTTGCTAATGCTAACACCGGTTACGCCTCCTTTCTCGCCTGCAAAATATCATATATTTTGTATTTGACAGGATAATCCTCCTGCTGATTTCCTTTTTCTGCAATGATCTGAGCGCCTTTTCTGGTGTCAGCATTGATGATCAGCGGAGCTTTCAGATTTACTGACATCTCTTTTATGTCAGAAGGTACGGTCATAGTCGCCATAACAACTAAATTGTCATTGGTCAGTTCTCCCAGTCCTTTCAAGAGCTCATCCTCTAAAAATGGATCATAATCCTCTTTCACGAGCAGTGGATTAATGATCGGAAGAGCCAGCGTCGGTTCCTCTACGCTCTGGAGCCATGAAATATTGCTCTGTTCTTTTTCACAGTCAAAAAGAATTGTAAATCTTGTATAATCCGTAAGTCCGATCAGTCCACGGTCAAATGTCACAATCTTTTCCTCCGGAATATTTTGTTCCCCAAAAAACTTAGTCTTTACTAACATAATTTCCTCCAATCCGCATCTTTATGTATCATGCACCTTTTTATATAAAATTCAAAAGTGATTGTCCAAGAATCTTATTGGTCGCATTCAGCGTAGCCTGATACAACAGATCCGCCTCTGAGAAATTAATATAAGCTTCTCCCAGATCAGCATCTTCGTTATCTGACTTTGCCTCTTCGGTATCTGTCTTTTGCTGCTTTAACTTTGCCTTGGTGATCGTCAGACGAGAATACCGGGATCCGTGATCCGCAATCGCCACCCCAATCTTGTCCTGCGCTTTCTGACAGGTAGTTACCGCTGCCCCCAGTGTCTTTGTCAAAACTGTTTTTTGCAGTGAGAGCTGTGTGTCCAGCTGATTTTTTAATTCATTGAGATTTGCGAGTGTCGTTGTATCATTTTCATCACAGTCTTCAATTCTTTTTTCAACCGATTTGATCTGCGCTTCCAACGTATCAATGTCGTTGCATACATTGGTAACATCATCGATCATTCTCGCAATCGATGTATCTACAGCATTACATGCCATCGTATTGACAGACAACGTCTGACTGAAATAAATCTGATAATTCATATTCTGGGAAGCCGGCTTCGCATATGTCGCCGTTACTCCTGTCACCTGATCAACGGTCTTGCAGTTGAAATAATGCTCCGGACGGATATCTCCCTCCTGGAACTCTGACTTATCGTAAGTCACGCTCAAATTTGAGCCACCCCGGATGCTGTCATAGATGTTATCACCAAAAACAACCTCGCCGGTCTCCGGGATAAAGTACACTTCGTCCTCTCCCGGATTCAGATGCTCGTTGTTGATCGTATTATCTCCAATTGATTTCCGGATCGCTGTGATGTTCTGGACATTTCCATCTTTGTCGGTATACTGAACGGTAAGATCTGCTTCATCACAGTTTGTATAAGACACCATCACGCGATGTGTCGTCTTAAACTGCGCTGCTTCATTCGCATAATCACTTGCTGTTTTATTCTCATCATATACAGCCCCGCCATATACATATTGGTATTTGTCAATTTTATTGATATCAATATCTTCCGTGATCGTATATGTTGTGCTTGTGCTGACCGCATCAAACAAAAGTGGTACATCGGTCCGGTATCCGGTGAAAAGATAGCGGCCGTTGTAATCCGCATTCGCATCCTGCTCGTAAATAAATGCAGAGTACTCTTTTAACTGTGCTAAAATATCTTTTCGGTTGTCACTGGAGTTTGTTCCATTGGCAGCCTGTGTGCAATACTCCTGCATATTTCCCACAACATCACTGATGTCGGACAAACTTTTCTCGGTGGCATCCATCCAGGAGGTCGCATCGTCAATATTTTTAAGATACTGTGTTACTTCTGCTAGCGTCGTGCGATATTTCAATGCACGTACTGCAATCGTAGGATCATCCGACGGACGCTGGATCTTCGACTGTGTATTGTACTGCATCAAATACTTATTGTAAGCATTTTTATTTTTCTGCATATTTAATAATGAGTTATTTCTCATCATAGAATTTGTTACACGCATGGCATGATCCCCTTTCTCTTATACGGTATCATTGATCAATCGATCAATCACTTCATTCAATACAGCCAGCACTTTGTACTGATAATTCAACATGTTCTGGAATGTGACCATATCCGTTCCTTCTTCATCCTCATCAACACCCGATGTGGACTTACGGAAATGGTCGATCGCATACAAAATATTGTTCTGACTCTCCGACATTGTACTTGCCTTTTTGCCTTCGACTCCAAGTGTCGCCGTAAGGGAACTCAGGAAAGAATCCGGGTCACCATGTAAAAACATCTTCGAGTCATCTTTCAGTCCTAACAATGCTTTCAGATTTTCACCGTTTTCATTTCCTACACTTGCTTCATCGCTTTTTTTCGATTTGCAGGCTAACAGTGCCGGATCATCGATCACATCCTGCGAAACCGTGAAATTGAGCGCATTCATGTAATAGTAAGAGCCTGTATATGTTCCATCGGCATTCTTTTTAGGAATGGAATCAAAGGATGGATCTACACCGTTTACCGATTCATTCAGTATAAAGTTTTCTCCATCGGCAGCCACCGTGCCATTGAAAAAGTCCATTCCGTGTTCGCTGCCACTGTGATCCTGATTTTCCAATGTGTATCCTTCATTTTGGATGCGGTTAAATTCCTGTGCAAATGTACGAACAAACTCATTCAACTGTGCCATGTAATATGGCACTCCTTTGGTATTTACTTCCTTACCCACTGTAGCAGTATATCCATTTTGAACTGCATTTTTTAACGCCGTTGTCTGGTCTGCGTTCATGCTGCTCTTCATGGTAAATGTATAGGTATAAGTTCCGTCGTCAGCTACCGTAGCCGTAAAACTCTCATAAGCATAAGTGGAACTCCGGACCACGATCTCTCCATCCGCAGCCGGAATATTTAACTTCGTCAGATCATTGATATTGGCTCCTGTGATCGTAAGTACCAGATTGCCATCCGCATTGTTGGTAACATCTGCCAATGTCCCTTCTAATGTAGTGCCATTGTTTCCATCACGGAATTCAAACAAATACTGCAGTCGTCCTCCCAATGAATTGCTATATGGATTAAAACTGGTTCCATCCGACCACTGGATCTCAAAGCACCCTGTAATATCACTGATATTCGAATAGGTATCTTTCTGGGATATCTCCAGATGGTTGGTGTTGTAAGTGTCAACAAGCACACCACCATTTACATATACATAAAACTGGTTGCCACCAACTCCATCTGGTGGTTCGACTTCCTGCGTCTCGATCTTGCAATACTGGGAAAGTTCATCCAGCAAAAGTGACCGCTGATCCCTGAGGTCATTGGCATTTGAGCCATATGCCTCGATCATATTGATCTGTTTATTCAAAGAAGCAATCTTGTCCGCATAGGCGTTGATCTGCTCTACAGAAGTTTTAATCTCCTGATTTGCATCCTGCTGCAAAGCCTGCAGATTCGATGCCATCGTGTTGACAGACTCCGTAAAACTTTTTGCTAAAGTGACCGATTTGGTTCTGAGCGCCATATCACTTGGAGAATCCAGCAACGAACTTAGCGATGCATAAAAATCATCAAATGAGTCACCCAGCAATACATTATCTTTGGAAGTGACATTACCACAAATGTAATCCTGCAACAAGTTCAGATAATGTGACTGTGTATTATAATAATTGTATGTCGACTGAGTACTCTGATATTTCTCATCATAATACTCATTTCGGTTTCTGGTAATGCTGGTAACCTGAACACCACTTCCCTGTACAAAAAGTGAAGATTTGTTACTGACCATTGATGTATAATTCGTCGTCTGCTTTGAATACCCTTTTGTCTCAATATTAGCAATATTGTGAGCGGTGGTCTGCAGCGCCGCACTGTATGTCATCATACCAGATTTTGCAATTTCATATGAGCCAAATGTTGATGCCATAATTACGTCCTTTCTGACTGATTTCGAACCTTCTTATCAGCTGCCCAGTCTTTCGATCAAATACTCTAACATCTCCGATACCGTTGTAATGTAACGGGAAGATGCATTGTAACACTGTTGGAATTTAATCAGGTTTGACAATTCCTCTTCGCTGGAAACCCCCATGACTTTCTGTCTTTCATCCTCCAGTGATGAAACGGTCAACTCCTGATTTTCAACGATACTGTTCCACACATTTCCGGTTGTAGACAACTGTGAAACCATACCATTGTAAAAATTGAATACATTGTAGGTCGTTTCTGAATTTGGATCCAACGTGCCAATATCATTGTTAAACGCATTGGCAATTGCCAGGATCTCATTGAATGCATAACCACCTCTGAACTCGCTGTTGTCATTGTACATCGTCGGCAATGTCGAAGCATCCTGCAGGATCGTAGGATTGATCACCAGCTGATTCAAAGTATATAAAGAATATGGATCCGAAGCGTCTTCCTCGTTGTACACCATAACTTCCTGCTGGCTTACGGTTCCATCTTCATTGACTACATTTACGGTCTGCTTGGTATAACGTTCACAACTTCGTCTTGCAAAGAGTTCGGTTCCCATTGTTTTATTGGCGTCATCACCGATCAGAGCGTTTTCTTCATCCAGAACATGTATGGTCTTTGTATTTCCATCTGCATCCTGAATCTGAATTTCCTTATTCGGACACAATGCATCATTGATCATAGTAACCACCCGGTTTACTAAAGTATCAAGCTGACACTGTAACGTCATGATCACGGAAGCCCCAACACTGTCATTGTATACATCCAATTGTTTTTGATAATCATCCAGTGCCAGGTTATACGCCAGCCGGTCTATTACGCCGTTCTCATCTTTGAACTGATCCTCCGTTGGTTTGACCGGGCAATCGGTATGTTTCGCTGAATAATTTCCTCTTGCCACCATAAGCCCTTTGAGTGATCCTATATCCGTATTGTTGGCACTTGAATAAGCAAGGCTGTCATTGATAAAGAAATCATCCCCCTGCTGCCAGACCGGTTTTAGCAGTTTTGATGTATCACTTTCATATGCAGTAGCAAGAAAATACTGTGTATTCTGATCCAACAGATATCCGCCGTTGGAATAGATCATAACTGTACCATCGGATTCTTCGGTAACATCATAGGTGATGTACTGTCCCAATTGATCCAGCAGTTCATTTCGTTTATCCCTGTAATCGTTTGCACTCTCTCCCACAGCCTCATACTTGCGGATCAACTGATTGTAATCCTTGATCTGAGTGACAATGTCATTGATCGACTGTACCTGTTTGCTCACTTCTGTATTCAGACTGGTCTGATAGGTATTGAGCTGCTGCTGCAAAACGGTAGCACTCTCCAAAAACTGCGAGGCTACAGAAACTACTTCTTCTTTATTTACTAAGCTATCTGCTGAATTCGACAGTGCCGAAAAGGCGGCATAAAGGGAATTGATATACCCGGAAAATTCTTCTCCCTGAAGTTCACCCAGCATATCTTGAATTTCCATCGTCGCCTTCTGATTGGCCTCATAAAAAGACTGTCTTCCAAGCTGAACCCGGTACTGTGCATCTAAGAAATTGTTTCTTACCTGTCTTGTCAATGCCACTACGGTACCGGTTCCTACCTGAAGCAGATTGTCGTATCTTCCTTTGGAATTTTGATAAAAGGAGTCTGTAACCATTACCTGCTGCCTGGTATATCCTTCGGTTCTGGCATTGGCAAGGTTGTGCGCTGTCGTTGTCAACGACGTCTGTGCGGACGAAAGTCCTGACACACCGGCATTGAAACTGGCCATCAAATTACTCATGCGAATCTCCTTTCTTCAAATCTATATTTTTCATATCGTACTCATCATCCTGTTTGTATTGTATAAAATAAATAAAGCACCGGATCACAGGGAGTGCCCCCCGGCATCACATATCTGTTTTGCCGGATCCTACTGCTTGGCATCAAAGAAACCATGCTGGGGCGCCATCCCTGCCACTTCTGAAGCATTGCTTGAATAATTGCTGCTTCCCGAAGACATCCGTGTACTTCTTATCACATTCATATTGTACTCAACCATCTCTAATGATTGTTTGATCAAATCCTGATTCTGATGATTGATCTCCTGCAGCCGTTCTACAGTTCTCCGTAACCGATCATGAACATCCTGCAATTTTTTCTGATCCTGCGGCTGATTCTTCAAAGCCGCTACGATCTGTCCTAACTGAATACCCTTCGGATCCTTACCAAGCACGGTAGCAATATCATATGCAACCTGCTCACGCTTCGACTCCAACGCCGATGTCTGATCTACCAGATCATGTTCCCGCGTCGTAATATCCTGCAAGGCTTCAAGATCACCGGCTATCACAGCCCGGGTCTTCTCTTCCTCAATCGGGATCAGATCCCGATACAGCTTTTCTTCTGTATCCAAGGTACTGATCAACTCTTCCATCAAACTCGCCAAATCGATATCCTCCTCGTGGATTATGACAATAACTGATCTGCCAGTTTATCCGCAACATCTTCAATCGAAACATGATATGTGCCTGCTGCCATCTGCGCCCGAATCTCATCAACACGCGACTGCCGGACAGCAGAACTCTGGCTGGTAGCCTGTTTTGCTACCTGATAAGCATTGCCAAAATCTGAAATCTCTAAGGAATCTTTTCGATCTGCTTTTTCTGTTTTGACAGTTTTTCTTGTTTTATTGGAATTGTAGAGTTGATTTACCTGCATATATGCATCAATTCTCATAACTCTTCCTCCATTCTATCTTTCATACTAAACTACCACTTTCTCTCAATGTATGTATCGGACGGTTTTCCTGAATCCATTAGCTTAAAATTTACGAAATAGAAAGATTTGCATTCTGTCCCTTTGCTCCGCGTTTGCGATTGCGTATTTTCTTCGCAGAAAACTTCTTGCCATTCATCTCAAATACCTCTGTCCCCGGGTCAATCGCATCTGCAAATGCCAGCGCATCTGCCTCATCCAGCTGAATTGCTTTCATACCTCTGCTTGTCTTTTTATACTCACTCACTTCACTGACCGGGAAGCCTAAAGAAAGTCCTTTTTCGGTAAGCAATATCACTTTTTTCGTGCCGTCCAGAACATCTGCTGCTGACAGCAAAGTTACACCAACTACCTCATCCTCTGCATCCAGTTTTGTAGCAGCGATCTGCTGTCTAACCGTCTCAAATTCGACGCCGGACACCAGTTTAATATATCCACTCTTTGATACAAACATAAGCATGGATTCAAATAATGTTTCAAAACTTACATATAACAATCCATCTTCCTGATTGTCCATCTTACACAGATTGTGGATCAGCGTTCCTTTATCCTTCATCTTACAGCGTGGGATCTTGTCCACCTTAACCTGGTACATATTTCCTTTGTTTGTGAAAATACATAGTTTGTCCGTGTTTTTTACCTGCACGATCTGAGAAAATTCTTTCTTGGTTTCCTCATTTGCTCTTGCAAATGCCCCGCTGTCAATTGCTTTTGTGTATCCAAAACGGTCAATGCAGATATATAAGTCTTCGATCACAACTTTTTCTACATAAGCTTTTGTCACAGCATCGGTGAGCATCGTTTTTCTTGCCACAGCAAGCTGTTTCTTATAGTCCCGCAATCTCTTTTTGATGACTTTGTACAGTTCATTTACACTGGAAAGAACTTTTTCATATTCTGCAATGTTGTCTAGGAGATTCTGGTTTTCTTCATGAAGCTTTAATATCTCCAGACCGATCAGTTTACTCAACTGCATCGTAAGAATAGCATCTGCCTGTACTTCCGTAAACAATAGCGTCTTTGCCTGTTCCTCTGATTTTTTACTTTTAAATCGGATCCCCTCGGTAACGCCTTCGATCAAACACTTCTTTGCCTGTTTTACAGAAGCAGATCCCCGCAGGATCTCAATGATCAGATCGATCACATCCGTAGCCTTCATAAGTCCCTGTACGACTTCTAAGCGGCGTTTTGCCTTGTCCAGCTTAAACTGATACTCTTTGGTATACAACTCCTCCTGAAACAAAACAAACTCTTCGATCATCGATTTCAGATTGAATACTTTTGGCTCGCCATTTCCCTCCGTAGTCGGTTTGATCGCTAAAAGATTTACGCCATAGGTATCTTCCATCTGTGTCTTCTTATATAAACCGTTCAACAGATTTTCAATATCACGGTCTTTTTTTACCTCGATAACAATACGGATTCCTTCTTTCGAAGACTCATCCCGCACATCATAAATCTCATCAAACACTTTTTCTCTTGCCAGTGTAGCCAGATTTTCCACCAGTTTGGCTTTATTGCCTGAAATTGTATATGGAATCTCCGTAATAATGATATTTTTGCGTCCATATTCGCCTTTTTCAACTTCTGTCTTTGCCCGGATCCGAATCCGTCCCTCTCCGTTTTCATAAATGCTTCTCATATCCGAAGCATTGATAATAATACCTCCGGTAGGAAAATCCGGTGCCGGGACATAATCCATCAATCCATCGATCGAGATCGATGGACGGTCCATATAAGCAATCACCGCATCGATGATCTCGCCCGGATTGTGTGGTGGAATATTTGTCGCCATACCAACCGCAATACCGGTCGTTCCATTGATCAAAAGATTTGGCAGCATTGCCGGCAATACCACGGGTTCTTTTTCACTGTCATCAAAGTTTGGAATAAACTCGACAAGTCCCTTATCCAGGTTGTCTAACATCGTCATTGCCGCCGGTGATAAACGCGCCTCTGTATATCGCATCGCAGCAGCTCCATCTCCATCGATCGAGCCAAAGTTTCCATGTCCATCCACCAACGGAGCATTGAGAGAGTATTCCTCTGTCATATGTACCAAAGCATCATAGATCGAACTATCTCCATGAGGATGGTACTTACCCATCGTGTCACCTACAATACGAGCACTTTTACGATGAGGTTTGTCCGGCGACAATCCCAGTTCTTTCATGGCATATAAAATACGGCGCTGTACCGGTTTTAAGCCATCCCGCACATCAGGAACTGCCCTGGCAATAATAACACTCATCGCATAATCGCGGTAAGATGTTTTCATTTCTTCTGAAAAATCTAACTGAATAATATTTTCTGAATTCGCACTCATATAAATCCTCACTTTTCCATGCCGCTATATCTCAGACTACAATATAGCGCCTTAAATATCCAAATTGGCGTACTTTGCTTCTTCCATAATAAACTGTCTTCTTGGTGGAACATTGCTGCCCATAAGAATATCGGTAACTTCATCGGCTTCAACCGTATCACTGATCGAAACACGCGCTAAGATCCGGCTGTCCGGATCGAGGGTCGTCTCCCACAACTGGCTGTCGTCCATCTCGCCCAGACCTTTATAACGCTGTAATTCCAAAATCTTCTTTCCTGTCTTGCGGAACTTCTCCAGTTCAAAATCATTAAACAAGTATTCCGATACCTTCTGGCGTTTTTTATTCTTATATTCTTCATAAGAAACACGATATAACGGTGGTAATCCCCGATACACCTTGCCCTGATAGATCAGTTCCGGCATAAACCGGTAGAAAAATGTCAGCAAAAGCGTACTGATATGCGCTCCATCGACATCCGCATCGGTCAGTATAATGATCTTGTCATATCGCAGTTTCTTGATATCAAATTCGTCTCCGATCCCGCATCCAAACGCTGCGATCATGGTTTTGATCTCATTATTAACAAGGATCTTTTCCAGTGGTGCCTTTTCTACATTTAAAATCTTTCCCCTCAGTGGCAGCACAGCCTGTGTACGGCGGTTTCTCGCTGTTTTCACAGTGCCTCCGGCAGAATCTCCCTCTACAATATAAATCTCACATTCCTCTGCCTTCTTCGAGGAACATGCTGCTAATTTGCTCTTGGTATCAACATCCAGAAGCTGTTTCATCACCGATTTTCTTGCCTTATCACTGGCAGTACGCGCTTTAAACGACTTGTGGATATTTTCCAGGATCCGGCGAAGCACCTCGACATTTTTATCCAGGTAACGCTGAACCTCTGTACTAAACACCTCATCGACTGCTGTCTTCGCATCCGTATTTCCCAGTTTGTTCTTGGTCTGGCTTTCAAACTGAGGATCCGGGTGCTTGATCGACACAATCGCAACAATACCGTTTCGAATGTCCTTTCCATCAAAATTATCCTCATTATTCTTAAGAAAATTCAGCTCTCTCGCATACTGGTTCATAACACGGGTCAGTGCCATCTTAAATCCGGTCACCAGCGTACCACCATCTGCTACATTGATACGATTGCAGTAAGCATTGATCTGTTCCGAATAGTTCTGTGTATACTGAAATGCCACTTCAACTTCAATGTCTCCACTTTTACCTTCTACATAGATCACGTCATCGTGCAGTGTAGCCGCATCACGATTGATGTATTTCACATAACTCTGAATACCGTACTCTTCTAAATATGTCTGCTCTTCTCCGGTATGTTCATCCTTGAAAACAATCTTGAGATTTTTATTGAGATATGCAATCTCTTTGAGTTTTTTCCGAATGGTCTCCGGTTTAAACTCTACAGTTTCAAAGATCGTATCATCCGGATAAAAGATAACTTTTGTACCAGTATTGGCTTTGGCGCACTTACCAACTACCGGCAGCATTCCCTGTTCCAGCTTTGTTACCGGTTTTCCACCATCTGCATACTCATCCCGATATATCTGTCCATCTCTGCGGATCTCAACCGTAAGTTTCTTAGAAAGAGCATTTACAACCGAGGCACCTACTCCATGCAGACCACCGGACACCTTATATACATCGCTGTTAAACTTACCACCTGCATGCAAAATGGTATATACAACACGGGCAGTCGGAATTTTTTTGGTAGGATGAAGATCCACCGGGATTCCCCGTCCGTTATCTTCCACCATAACTCCACCATCTTTCAGCAAAGTCAGATGCAGTTCTGTACAAAATCCAGCCAGATGCTCATCAATACCGTTGTCCAGGATCTCCCAGATCATATGGTGCAATCCACGCGTACCAGTACTTCCTATATACATACCCGGTCTTTTCCGTACGGCCTCCAGCCCTTCTAATATGATAATGTCACTACCACTGTAACTGCTGCTCATTCCCTAAACCTCACATTCTAAAACGTCAATTTCTTCTACACTATAAAAAACTAATGGGTACAGTATAACACAAACGCTTGTTTGCCACAACAAATTTTTGAATTGACAGTAAACCCAAAAACTTCTATACTTAGGGAGAAAATAAGTATTGCACAAAAGAAGTGTGCGGATAGGAGAAATCATGACAAAGAAATCTATACTTAGTCTGGAGCAGGTAAAAGAGATTGAAAAAACATATCCTACTCCTTTTCATATTTATGACGAAAAAGCAATCCGTGAAAATGCCAGAGCATTAAAAGACGCTTTTTCATGGAACAAAGGCTATCGTGAATATTTCGCAGTAAAAGCAACTCCAAACCCATTTATTTTAAAAATTCTTCAGGAAGAAGGATGCGGTGTAGACTGTTCTTCCCTGACAGAACTTATGCTTTCAGAAGCACTTGGATTTAAAAACAACGATATCATGTTTTCTTCCAATGTAACTCCATTGAAAGAGTATCAAAAAGCCAGTGATCTCGGAGCATATATCAATCTGGATGATTATACACATATCGACTTTCTTGCCGATGGCGTTGGTATCCCGGAAACCATTTTCTGTCGTTACAATCCAGGCGGAACATTTGAATTGGGAACCGATATCATGGACAATCCTGGTGATTCCAAATACGGATTTACCAAAGAGCAGATGATCGATGGCTATAAAAAACTGATGAAATTGGGTGCTAAGAACTTCGGTATCCACGCTTTCTTAGCAAGTAATACCGTAAGTAATGAATACTATCCTACCTTAGCCGGTATCCTGTTTGAACTTGCTGTAGAGCTGAAAGAAAAAACAGGTGCAAACATCAAGTATATCAATCTGTCCGGCGGTGTTGGTATCCCATACACACCAGATAAAGAACCAAACAACATTAAGATCATCGGCGAAGGTGTTCGCAAAAAATTCGAAGAGATCCTTGTACCAGCCGGTATGGGCGATATTGCGATCTTCACAGAACTGGGTCGTTTCATGCTTGGACCTTATGGTCAGTTGGTAACTCAGTGTATCCACCAAAAACATATCTATAAAGAATATGTAGGACTCAACACTTGTGCGGTTGACCTGATGCGTCCGGCTATCTATGGTGCTTATCACCATATCACTGTACTTGGTAAGGAAAATGAACCATGCGATCACAAATATGATGTAACCGGTTCCCTTTGTGAAAACAACGATAAATTTGCGGTTGACCGTATGCTTCCTAAAATCGATATTGGAGATTATTTAGTAATCCACGACACCGGAGCACACGGATATGCTATGGGATATAACTACAACGGAAAGCTGAAGTCTCCAGAACTTCTCCTGAAAGAGGATGGAAGTGTGCAGATGATCCGCCGAGGAGAAACACCACAAGATTATTTTGCAACCTTCGACTTCTGTGATATTTTAAAAGATATGAAATATGAAAACTAAACTCTGATCAAAAAACGATCAAGAGACCACTTTGTACTTTTTCCAAGAGGACCACTTCGTGTAGGTCCTCTTCTTTTTGCCCTTATAGGCACGAACCCGGACACGGATCTCTTTGGTCTTTAAACGCTGCAGGGAACGTGCATAGGATGTTTTGCCTGTACAAAACCGGGATCGTTTTTTGCCGGTCTGTATCTGCAGTTCATAGCCGGACGCTTTCGTAATCTTCTTCCATGTAATGCGGATATGTCTCTTTTTCTTTTGTATCTTTTTTATCTTGGGAATTGTCTTCAGAAATGAATGATTGGATACATAATAGGAAGATGCCTGAGAATCCATCTTCCGGATCGTAATAACCTCTGCTGTCTCACCTTCCGGTGAAGCCGCTGTCTCTTTTTCGGGGACCGGATCCTGATCCACTTCCGGTATCACCGTTGGCGATGGCGTAGCCGTTGGTTCCGGCGTAGGCGTAACCAGTGTCGATGGATTGTAAAGGATCCTGCCTCCGAGTCCTGTTGTCTCCATCGTGCCATCCCCGCTCACCAATCGTGACATCTTTCTAAGATCCAGACGGCCGGCAACATAGATCACACCTTCGTGGCAAAACGGAATATCCGGCAGGATCATCTCACATCTTCTGGAGATGAATAATGTAATCCCCTTTGGAATATAAAACAACTTCTCGTCTTTCAGATCGATCAGACCTTCCAGATACAATATCCTCTCCCGATCCTTGTAAACCTCTAAATACTTCAACAGATCCGAGGCGGACTGAACCAGATCCACTTCGTTGCCCACATCAATATACTTTGCTGTGACAACCTCACCTTTTGAGAAAACAAGGCAGACAAACAGCATAAAAATAATTGCTTTTTTCAAAAGCATCCCCCCTATATAAAAAATCAGACCACACCATATCTTGTGTGTGGTCTGATTATATTACAATATATTGTATGTGTCAACATGTTTATGCTTCAATTTTTTCTTTTCCACCCATATATGGCTGCAATGCTTTTGGAATATTTACAGAGCCATCTGCATTCAGATTATTCTCTAAAAATGCGATCAGCATACGAGGAGGAGCCACTACAGTGTTGTTCAACGTGTGTGCAAAATACTTGCCGCCTTCTCCTACAACACGGATCTTCAGACGTCGCGCCTGTGCATCTCCCAGATTGGAGCAGCTTCCTACCTCAAAGTACTTCTTCTGTCTTGGGGACCATGCCTCAACATCGATCGATTTCACTTTCAGATCAGCCAGATCACCGGAGCAGCATTCCAGTGTACGAACCGGAATATCCATAGAACGGAACAGATCTACCGTATTCTGCCATAATTTATCAAACCACTCTTTACCTTCCTCCGGTTTACAAACTACGATCATCTCCTGTTTCTCAAACTGATGAATGCGGTAAACACCACGTTCTTCAATACCATGTGCTCCCTTTTCTTTACGGAAACATGGAGAATAACTGGTCAACGTCTGTGGCAATGTATCTTCCGGTAAGATCTTATCAATAAATTTACCGATCATGGAATGTTCACTTGTACCGATCAGGTAAAGATCCTCGCCTTCGATCTTGTACATCATCGCATCCATCTCATCGAAAGACATAACGCCAGTCACAACATTGGATCGGATCATAAATGGAGGTACACAATACGTAAATCCACGATCGATCATAAAGTCTCTGGCATAAGAGATAACGGCAGAATGTAATCTTGCAATATCTCCCATCAGATAATAAAACCCATTTCCTGCTACGTCTCTGGCAGCGTCCAGATCGATACCATTGAATTTCTCCATGATCTCGGTATGATAAGGTACTTCAAAATCAGGTACAACCGGCTCGCCAAAACGCTCAATCTCAACATTTTCGCTGTCATCTTTTCCAATAGGAACACTAGGATCAATGATATTCGGAATCACCATCATTCTCTCATTGATCTGCTCTGCGATCTCAGACTCTCTTGTCTCTAAAGCAGCCAGCTCATCGGCATATTTGGCAACTTCTGCCTTCATCGCCTCTGCCTCTTCCTTCTTGCCCTGACCCATCAGTGCACCGATCATCTTGGAATTTTTCTTTCTTGCTGCACGAAGATCATCTGCTTTCTGCTGTGTCTCTCTGCGTTCAATATCCAGGGCGATCACTTCATCTACCATCAGTAATTTCCGATCCTGAAATTTATTTTTAATGTTCTGTTTTACAATGTCCGGGTTTTCTCTTAAAAACTTGATATCTAACATGGTCTTCCTCCATAAAATAAACTGTACTTGGTATTATATTATTCCGAAAAATACCATAAAAATTATACACTACTTTTAACTATTTGACAAGTAGCCGGCAATTTGTTATCCTATCCACATGACAAAGGTGTCTCATTTTGAGGCACCTTTTTTGTTTTGCAAAATTAAAGGAGGTTTTTTATGAAAGAAATCGGAAATCTTTTATCGGTCATCGACAGTATCGTCTGGGGGCCGGTCATGTTGATCCTGTTAGTTGGAACCGGTATATATCTTACCTTTCGGACACATTTTTTAGGATGGCGGAATCTGCCATACGCATTGAAAAGCTGTTTCAAAAAAGAATCGCGCACAACAAAGCGGGGCGACGGAGATATTTCTCCTTTTTCTGCGCTGACAACTGCTCTGGCTGCTACGATCGGTACTGGAAATATCGTTGGTGTTGCCACTGCCATGGTTGCCGGTGGCCCCGGTGCTCTGGTATGGATGTGGCTTTCCGCTTTTTTTGGGCTTACCTCAAAATTCAGTGAATGTATGCTGGCGATCAAGTATCGCGAGGTAAATGAAGCCGGCGAAATGTCTGGTGGACCTATGTATACAATGCGACGTGGTTTCAAGCATAAAAAATTCGGTGCAGCTTTGGGATTTGCTTTTGCTCTGTTCGCAGTAATCGCTTCTTTTGGAATCGGCAATCTGACACAGGCAAACTCCATTTCTTCTGCCATTCACGCGACTTTTGGTGTTCCGGTCTGGGTACTGGGAATCATCATCACCTTATTGGCACTGGTCATTATTGTTGGTGGTATCAAATCAATCTCCAAAGTTTCGCAAGTCGTAGTTCCTCTCATGGCTATCTTTTATATCATTGCCGGTCTGATCGTGATCATTGTCCATATTAAAGCGGTTCCCGCCGGACTTGCTATGATCTTTAAAATGGCCTTTAGCATAAGATCCGTTGGCGGCGGTCTTTGTGGAAGTATTACGGCCGCGATGATGAACGCTATGCGTTACGGTGTTGCCCGCGGCGTCTTTTCAAACGAAGCTGGTATGGGATCGGCTGCGATCACAGCTGCTGCTGCCACAACTGACCATCCGGTGCGGCAGGGCTATATCAACATGACCGGCACATTCTGGGACACGATCGTGGTATGTACGATCACCGGTCTTTGTATCGCAAGTTCGGGCGTCCTCGGTACCGTAGAGTCCGCTGCAAGTGCAACAGGCACTTACACGGTAGAATCGTCGATTCTTACACTGAATGACACAAAGAACAATAATACTGACACATACCAGATATCCAATGAAAAAACAGAAGACGCTTCGTCTCAGTTTCATCTTGTCGCCAATGATTCTTCTGAACTTGTCCTTACTCCTTTGGAAGATGCCTCCACATTACAGCTAAATGGCATCTATGAAGATCAGGATCTCAACCAGTATACGTTTACATCGGATGGCAAGTATGAGTATCGCGCACTGCTGACCGGTTCTGCTCTTACGATCGCCGCATTCTCCTCCGCCCTGGGAAAAACCGGTAGCTGGCTTGTATGTATTGGCATTGCACTCTTTGCCTTTTCCACAATTCTAGGCTGGGAATACCACGGAGAAAAAGCATTTGAATATTTATTTAAAACTCACAAATACAACATGATCTACCGCGTTGTATTTTCGCTGGTTGCCTATGTTGGCGCTACTACCACACTACAGATCGTATGGGACTTCTCCGATATTGCCAACGCTCTTATGGCGATTCCAAACCTGATCTGTCTGCTGGCACTCAGCAATGTGATTGCAAAAGAAATGTTTGATTTTCAGGATGTCAGGAAAAAAGAAAAGCAGAATATTCACCGAACACACGACATAAGCTGAAAAAAAAGGTGTTTTCATGAATATTCAGAAATTAGGGATTTCTCTTTTATTTCCACTTATTATCGGTATCTCTTCGGCAATTCTAACAAGAGACGCCATGCAGACCTTTGAACAAATATCAAAACCGCCTTTGTCCCCTCCGGGCATTCTGTTTCCCATTTTGTGGACCATCTTATATGTTCTTATGGGGCTTTCATTTTATCTTGTCTGGAGCAGTGGCGGTCTAACAAAAAGAGCACTGTTCTTGTACAGTGCTCAATTATTTTTTAACTTTTTCTGGTCGATCTGGTTCTTCGAGCAGGGCTGGTATCTCTTCTCCTTTGTCTGGCTTCTGATCCTGTGGATCCTGATTCTTGGAACGATCCTATCTTTCTACAAGATCAACCGCGTGGCTTCCTGGCTCCTGCTTCCCTATCTGCTATGGGTGACATTTGCCGGATATCTGAACCTCTCGATCTACTTACTGAATCCATAAACTAGTAAATAAAACATGCTTCCCGATACTTTGTCAGATCATATATTTTCTTTGCTGCTGATGGTTCCAGATTGATACATCCATGAGATCCTCTGGTCTTATAGGTGTCTTTCGTCCAGTGAGACCAGTTTTGCCAGGTTGCAGGATGAAAACCGGTTCCTGTCCATGTAATACGAACCCAGTTTTGTACCGGTGTGGAATAATCCGCTCCCGTCAATGTATACTGTGTACGGTGTTCCTTGATAAAATATGCTCCGGTTCTTGTCTTGCGATCGGCGACTGGTTTGCCGGTAATACATTTACACTTATAAACCACTTTTCCCTTACGGAATACATATACCATCTGATCTTTCAGCGAGACCTCCGTATAATTCTCTGTATCCCAGTCAACGGTATCTTCCTCTTCGCTCCGTTGGAACGCCGTGTTCAGGTATTCTGCTTTTTTCTTGATCGTGATTGCCTTTTTATTCGTCTTGGACGCATCAGCAATATAGGCTTCTACAGCCTCTTTGCTCACACTTTTTTTCAATGCCTTTTTGGTCTGTCTGAGCATTTTCTCATAATCGATCTGCCAGCCATAATCCCCGCCATGGATCGTCACCGTTTTTCCCGTGTGGACTTTTACCTTTCGGGACTTTCCAACGGTTTTGTATTTAAGACAGGTTTTCGTAACCCACTTTTCAATCTTATCCTCATCATAAGATACCTTGCCATTTTTCACCGTAACCCATCCGGCAATCGTCTTTGGCGCGATCTCTTCTGTAATGTCATCTCCAATATCCCATTTGATAAACCGGATCACTGCCTGATTGGCTACCGACAGTTCCTCTTCTACTTCCGGACTGTCCACCGTATACTCCGGTGCCTCATAATACGGAGATGTTACATCCATCGAGGAAATATCCCACTCCTTCTTAAGTTCTTTAACCGCCGTAGAAACGCCTTCCAAAAACGCATCCTCATTTAATACATTGCCCGGTTCTTCCGGTACTTTTACATATTGTTTTTTTTCTTTGTCATATTGAACATACGCTGACTGCGGTTTCTGGATCGAATACTCATCGCTGCCTTCGATCATCGGTTCCAAAACATCTTCGAGCCGGTCTTCATCAAACGATATATCGAAAAGAACATCGTATTGATGTTTTTTGTGAAATACTATGATTTTTTTATGCTGCTTCTGGAATTCTTCCTGCAAGCGGTCTCCTAATGAAAATGTGAGCGCAATATCATCACTTGCAATCTTCAACGTATCGTCCTGTCTCGCTTTGATCGTAAGTGCATAATCCTTTGACTGCTGTTCAAACAATGCGGCTGTCTCTTCAAGCGTCATCCCTGATACATCCACACCATTTACCATCGTATGTTTATACCAGCGGCTGTGATAATGCACGTTCTGGATCAGCAGAACTAAGAATACTGCGATAAAAATTCCCACAAAAACAAGGAGCGCTATCTTCGCTCCTTTATTCGTTTTCTGATTCATTCCCTTTTTTCTAATGCTTACGTCTCCCATTTTCATTCTTCTTTCCTTGTTTTTTTGCATGAGTATTATAACACTTTAAAAAATAAGTTTCAATGGGATTATCATCCATTTGGTAAAGTTATTGAATGCCTAAAAATGCCGGCACGCTGGCTTTTATATAAATGCCATCCTCCCGGTATTCCTCCACTTCCAGTTTTCCGTGTTCACGGATCTGTTGGATCACACCAGCCTCCGAATAAGGAATCACTTTTTCAATGGAAATCAGTCCGCCAGAAAGGATCTGATCCACTTTTTCAACCAGCTGATCCAATCCTCGATTCTGTTTGGCTGAGATCATAATGGTATCCTGGCTATGAAGGTCTTTAAAATGTTCTCCCGTCTGTTCCAGTCGGTCGATCTTATTGAACGCCGTCAACACCGGTTTGTCCTGAACTCCCAGTTCACGCAATGTCTCATAAACTACCTGCATCTGGTTTTCATGCTGCGGATTGGATGCATCCACAACATGCAGGATCATATCCGCATATTTTGCCTCTTCCAATGTAGAGCGAAATGCACGGATCAGCGCATGGGGAAGCTTGCTGATAAATCCTACGGTATCCGTAAATAAAAACTTCTGTCCTTTTTCTAACTCCAAAACTCTTGTTGTTGGATCCAATGTCGCAAAAAGTTTATCTTCTTCCAATACATTTGCCTGCGTCAATGTATTGAGAAGCGTGGATTTGCCAGCATTGGTATACCCAACAATTGCCACCGACGGCATATGGTTTCTGCTTCTTTGTTTTCTCTGCGTATCCCGGTTCTGCACCACTTCTTTTAATTGCCGGTTCAAAATGGAAATCCGGTCCTTGATCAGACGGCGGTCCATCTCCAGTTTCTTCTCACCCGGTCCTCTGGTACCAATCCCGCCACCGAGACGTGACAGAGAACTGTGTAAGCCAACCAGTCTGGATGACCGGTAACGCAGCTGTGCCAGTTCAACTTGCAATTTTCCTTCACTTGTACTCGCGTGGGCAGCAAAGATATCTAAGATCATGACGGTCCGGTCAATCACTTTTACCTGCAGTGCATCCTGCAAATTTGTAATCTGTGCAGGAGACAATTCATCATCACTTACCACACAATCGGCATCCGTCATGGCGATCATCCGGATCAACTCATCTATCTTTCCTTTGCCAATATACGTTCCGGGATGAAACCGGTCTCTTTTCTGGATCAGACGGCCTACGGTTTCCGCTCCGGCTGTTTCTGCCAGTTCCTGCAGTTCATCAAGAGATTCTTCCACGGAAGAGCCATCTTCAAGATCAACGGCGATCAGGATCACACGTTCTTTTTGTTCCTCTGTATCATATCCTTGTGTCATACATTCTCCTCAATCCGCAATGAAATTTCTCCGGTACGAAGTACTGTTCTGGTACCATCTTCTTTCTCAACGACCAGACCACCCTCTTCATCAATATCTACCGCAATGCCTTTTACCCAGCCTTCCGGATCTTCCGGATCCGGCCGGGTCGAAAAACGCACCCATTTTCCGATCACATTGGACCACTGTTTATACTCTTCCATAAATTCTTTTGCCGACAGCGTATGATATACATCCATCAACTGATTGTATACCTCCGCTATAAATTGATTTCTCGGTATTGTGTCCTCTGCATCGCAGACTGCTCCTGCAATCCCGCGAATATCTTCTGGAAAACCGCCTTCCGGTTCCCGGTAATTGATTCCAATTCCAACCACAACGGTATCAATCTGACCCGATTCAAAATCCGAAACTGCTTCGGTCAAAATACCACAGATCTTTTTGCCATTCAGATATACATCATTGACCCACTTGATCCCTGGCTCTCTGGCAAAGATCTTACGGATGCTGCGACAGATCGCAACCGATGTCGCTGTAGTGATCCGTACAATATTCTGGGACTGCTCCGCCGTAGGGCGAAACAGTACACTCATATAAATTCCTGTCCCTTCCGGTGAATAGAATTGACGTCCACGGCGTCCTCTGCCTCCGGTCTGCTGCTCTGCCAAAACCAGCAGTCCTTCTGCCGCACCTTCCAATGCCATCTTCTTCACTTCAAGATTGGTGGATTCTGTAATTTTATACACAACAACTTTATTGTCTTTGTATTCCGGGGCAAGATAGCGTGATATTTCTTCTGCCGACAAAACATCACTATCTTCCAGCAATCGGTATCCTCTGTTATTGACCGCCTGAATCTTATATCCTTCCTGTTTTAATTTGTTGATTGCCTTCCATACGGCCGCCCGGCTCACTCCCAGTTTGTCAGCCAGTTCCTGTCCGGACATATCCTGTCCGCGGTTTTTTTCTAATAAACGAAGTACTTCTGATTGAACCTTCACAGGGCACCTCCTCGTGATCATCCGTGCATTCTCATAATCAATCCCGGTTCTACCGGCACATCCAGACGGATCTGAATCTCTTCTCCCGGATGTGGACAACTTTCAACCGATCCATATATATTTTCCATCTCCAATACATTTGCCGATACATTGGTGCCATCCGGCATCATCAACTCGATCGTATCTCCTACCGAAAATTTATTTTTCTGATAAAAAACAGCTTTTCCATCGTCATTTACATGATCGATCCGTCCCAGATAAACAAATTCCTGTACATACGTATTGTTGTCATAAATCTGTGTCTCATGTGTCGTTGGACCAAAGAAGAATCCGGTCGTGAACTGACGATATGTGCACTTTGAAATTTCTTCTTTATAGTATTCCATCCGGCTATAGTATTTATCAGGATTTTCCAGGTAGTCATCTACTGCCTGCCGGTATGTCCTCGTCACAACCGCAACGTACAACGCCGTCTTCATACGCCCCTCGATCTTAAAGCTGTCTACGCCAGCCTCGATCAGCTCCGGAATATGCTCGATCATACAAAGATCCTTGGAATTAAATATATAAGTTCCTCTCTCATTTTCTTCAATTGGAAGATATTCTCCCGGACGGGTCTGCTCCACAATATGATACTTCCAGCGGCATGGATGCGTGCAGGCTCCCAAATTTGCATCCCGACCGGTAAAATAGTGGCTCAGAAGGCAGCGTCCTGAATATGAAATACACATTGCTCCATGCACAAAAGTCTCAATTTCGAGATCTTCCGGTATATGCTCATCAATGTCCTTGATCTCTTGCAGCGACAACTCTCTGGCTGTCACAACACGGGTAGCTCCCTGCTGCTGCCAAAAACGAAATGTCATATAGTTTACATTATTTGCCTGTGTACTTACATGAATATCAATCTCCGGACAAACCTGTCTGGCGATCGTAAATACTCCCGGATCAGAAATGATCAACGCATCCGGTTTGATCTGCTTTAATTCCTGAAAATATTTTTCCACGCCATCCAGATCACGGTCATGTGCCGTGATGTTCGCTGTCACATATACTTTTTTCCCATGTTTGTGAGCAAATTCAATTCCCGCTTTCATGTCTTCCATCGGGAAATTTTTGGCCTTTGCCCGCAATCCATACATCTCTCCACCAATATATATAGCATCTGCGCCATAATATACGGCGGTTTTCAAAACCTCCAGACTACTGGCTGGAGCAAGAATCTCCGGTCTTTTCATGATATCCTCCATCTAATTTATAACTAATGGTCATGCCATCTCCCACAGACAGACACAACGTCTCTAACTGTGGATGATGCGTGATCACCTGTAAATATTCGCGCATACGTCCATGGATCGTGCGGTCTCTTCTGGTAACCGCATAACGGGATTCCAGAACATCGCCGTCATGAAGCGTATTGTCCGACACCAGAATCCCCCCAACATTCAAAAGTTCCATAATATCCGGCAGAAAATTGAGATACTGCCCCTTAGCGGCATCCATAAAAATAAAATCAAATTTCATTTGCTTCTGATTTAACTGCGTTAAAACGTCTGCCGCATCTCCAATTTCCAGTGTAATCTGATCTTTTTTGTCATACCGGACAAAATTTTTCTGTGCTTGTTCATACCGCATCGGAACCTTTTCAATCGTTGTAATCCTGCTGTCTTCCGGCAGGCAGCTCGCCATAAAAAGAGATGAATACCCTACTGCTGTTCCTACTTCCAAAATCCGCTGTGGTCTTCTCGTCCGCAGTAAAAAGCGCAGTACATCTCTGGTTCCCCGGCGAATGATCGGTACCTCATCCGCCAGTGCCTCTTTCTCCAGTTCCTGAATATAAAGGGGAGGTTCCTCCCGAAATAATTCCAGAAAAACCTCCATTCTTTGTTGTTCCATCTATACCTCCATGATGATCGGAAGAATCATCGGATTTCTCTTCATCTTCTTCCATAAGAAGTCATTGAGGGAATCTTTGATCTCTGTCTTCATCCGACCCCAATCGGTAATACCTCTGTCATACAGGCGATCCAACGCGATGTTGACCACTTCCCGGCACTCTTCCATAAGATTTTCCGATTCGCGGACATATACAAAACCACGGGATACAATATCCGGTCCCGCCAATATCGTATTGGACCCTTTCTCCAGCGTAAGTACTACGACAAGCAGACCATTTTCAGACAAATGCTGGCGATCCCGGATAACAATGTTTCCTACATCTCCTACACCAAGACCGTCTACCATGATGCCCTGCGCCTGTACTTTTCCCACTTTCTTAGCGCTGTCCTCTTTTAACTCGATCACATCACCTGACTGGGCAATGATCACATTCTGCTTTGGCACACCCATCATCTGTGCAACCCGGCTCTGGCCAAGTAAATGCTGATACTCTCCATGTACCGGGATCGCATACTTTGGTTTTACCAGAGAATAGATCAGTTTCACTTCTTCCTCCGAAGCATGTCCAGAAACATGTGTATCCTGAATAATAACTTTAGCGCCCTTAAAGGACAATTCATTGATCACTTTGGATACGGATTTTTCGTTACCAGGGATTGGTCTGGAACTAAAGATTACAACGTCGCCAGGCTTGATCGAAATCTTTCTGTGAATACTTGCAGCAATTCTGGATAACGCAGCCATTGCCTCTCCCTGACTTCCTGTCGTGATCAAAACCAGCTGATCGTCGGTGTAATTTTTCATCTCTTCCAAAGAAATGATCATATTATCCGGAACCTGTATATATCCAAGTTCTACCGCCGTATTTACAATGTTGATCATGCTACGGCCTTCAATAACAATCTTTCGGTTCTGTTTCTTAGCCGAATTGATGATCTGCTGTACACGGTCTACATTGGATGCAAATGTAGCGACAATGATACGGCTCTTTGCATTCTCTTCAAATATCGTATCAAATGTTTTACCTACGGTGCGCTCCGACATCGTAAATCCCGGCTTCATGACATTGGTACTGTCACACATCAACGCCAGAACACCTTTTTTACCTAATTCACCAAAACGAGCAAGATCGATCGTATCACCATATACTGGTGTATAATCCACTTTAAAGTCTCCGGTATGGACAATGATACCTGCCGGTGTATAGATTGCAAGTGCTGCAGAATCTGCAATACTATGGTTTGTACGAATAAACTCAATACGGAAATCTCCCAGATTGATATACTGTCCGTAGCTTACCACTTTTCTCTTTACCGTGTTCATAAGGTTGTGTTCTTTTAATTTATTCTCAATGATCGCCATCGTCAATTTCGTAGCATAGATCGGTACATTGATCTTTTGCAATACATATGGCAATGATCCAATATGATCCTCATGTCCATGCGTGATCACGAAACCTTTTACCTTATCTTTATTGTCTTCCAGATAAGTAATATCCGGAATGACCAGATCCACTCCCAGCATGTCATCCTCCGGGAATGCCAGACCACAATCCACAACAATAATACTTGACTCTGTCTCAAATGCAGTGATATTCATACCAATCTGCTCTAATCCACCCAAAGGAACAACACGTACAAACTCGTCCCCTGTTTTCTGTTTTTTACTCAACGTTAATCCACCTTTCTATTCATAATTTTATTCCATCTCAATTTCTACGTCTTCCAGTAATTCTTCGAAATATTTGCCTATGATCCGTAATTCTTTCTCATCTTCTACCAGCTCATATGTGATCTCGTCACCCTGCTCGATCTCTTTTAAGATCAATGCATCTGCTTCTTCCTCATCGGAATCTTCAACTAACAGATAAGAAACACCGGCAATGTCTGCTTTTTCCAACACAAAAAAAGCCTCCTGGCTTCCATCGTCAGCCGTAAGCATGATCTGTCCTTTTTCTGACATAACGTCCTCCTGATTCACTTTGCTATGGAATCTAAATACCCTTGCAAAATAAAGGAAGCTGCAATCTTGTCCACATAAGTCTTTCTTCTGGAGGATGCAACTCCGCCTTCTTTTAGCACATCCATGGCTGAGATCGTACTGAGACGCTCGTCCCACAGTATAACCTCTAACCCGGTTCTGGCTTTTAGTTTTTCCATGAATTCTTTCGTACGTTCTACTCGCTCTCCCTCAGAATTGTTCATATTCTTTGGCAAACCAAGTACAATACGATTCACTTCGTACTCTGCCACCAATTCTTCAATGCGTGCCAGAGTCTGTCTCAACTTGTTTTCACTTTTTCTTTTTATTACTTCAACGGGCTGTGCTGTCAGAAGCATCGGATCACTGATCGCCACTCCGACAGTAACAGAACCGTAATCAAGTCCCATAATCCTCAAAATAAAACTAATCTTCTTTCAAATTGTGCTGAATGTAATCTTCTAAAAACACTTCAATAATCTCATCACGTTCAGCTCTCATGATCAAACTGCGAGCTCCCTTATGACTTGTAATATACGTAGGATCGCCAGACATCAAATAACCCACAATCTGATTTACCGGATTGTATCCTTTCTCTGTCAATGCAGTATACACGGCCTCGATCACTTGGCGAACATCATAATCGGTATCCACATCTACTTTGAAATATTGTGTATTATTCATCTCCTGCATCTTTTCACGTCCTTCTTTCCCACAAATAATAAATCATAGTTCAACTAATTCTATTGTAAACTATCTAATTTAAATTATCAACCATTTTCTATGCATTAAATTCCAGAACATTTTCTTTGGTCGCTGTGATCTCGCCAATATCATTGGGTTCCAGACCCATTTGTTCAGCCTCTGTCTCCGTTATCGCAATCTTAATGTAACGTTCTGTGTGTCCCACAAGGAAACGCTTTCCTTCCTGTTCCACAAATTCTTCAAACAGCACCTTGACCTTCTGTCCTAAGAAAGACTCTTCATATTCTTCTTTCAGTTTCTGTGTTACACCTAACAACTGGGAAGCTCTTTCTTTTTTCACTTCCGGAGCGATCTGTCCCGGCATGGAAGCTGCCTTTGTGCCGCTTCTCTGCGAATACGGGAATACATGAATATCTGCAAGCCGGATCTGTTCCACATATGACAATGTTTCCAGAAAATCTTCTTCGCTTTCTCCCGGAAAGCCTGCAATGATGTCTGTCGTAATTGCCGGGCGATCCCAGAACCGGCGGATCATCTGCAGCTTTTCTTTGTACTCGCCGGTCGTGTAATGGCGGTTCATGCTTTTTAATACACGGTCACAGCCACTCTGTAACGATAAATGAAAATGTGGACATATTTGTGGTACTTTGCACAGTCCCTCCAGAAATTGTTCGGTAATGATCCTTGGTTCCAATGAGCCAAGACGGATCCGTTCCACTCCTGGTATCTGTCCCAGTTTTTCGATCAATTCTAAAAGAAATTTTCCCTCCAGTGAAACAAACTGTTTTTCATCTGTCCAGTCTACACCATATGACGAAAGATGAATTCCGTTTAATACAATCTCCTTATAACCGTTTTGCACCAGTTCTTTCACATTGGCAACCACTTCATCTTCCGGCACACTGTATAGCCTGCCTCGTCCTCTTACATATGGAATAAGGCAGTACGTACAAAACTGGTTGCAGCCATCCTGAATCTTTATATAAGCCCTTGTCCGCTCTCCCGCAAGTGGAATATTTTTCCCCGTTTTTTCCGGCGATACCGGTTTTAAATCTTCCATGGCAAAAAAGTGGGAAGCGATCGTTTCGGCAACGTGATCTTTTTCTTTATTGGAAAAGCAGGCATCGATCGATGGATCTTTGAGCAATTCTTCTTTTCCACTGTCCACATAACATCCTACCGCAACAACATACCCATCCGGATTGATCTTCTTTGCGCGATGTATCATCTGACGGGATTTACGATCAGCCATATTCGTGACCGTGCAGGTGTTGATCACATAAATATCCGCTTTCTCGCGAAACTCCACGACAGAAAATCCCAGTTCTGCAAACTGGTGCATCATTTTTTCTGTTTCGCTGTAATTGACTTTGCATCCCAAAGTAAGAAATGCAACTTTCATATTTTTCCTCCATTCTGGGCATTATGCACAATTTTCAGACACAATAATTTTCACCCTCGTAGATTTTTATTATTGACATATTCACTGGTTCATAATAGTATAATAGACAGAGAGATTTGTTAAAGATCATCTCAAAAACACAAGGAGGTATTTATTATGAAAACAGTTAAAATTTCTTTGAACTCCATCGACAAAGTAAAAGCTTTTGTAAATGAAGTAACCAAGTATGATGCGGAATTTGATTTAGTTTCCGGACGATATGTAATTGATGCAAAGTCCATCATGGGTATTTTCAGTCTTGACTTATCTAAGCCAATCGACTTGAACATTCACAGTGAAAACAACGTAGAAGAGATCATTGCAAAATTATCTCCATTCATCGTAGACTAATCTCCAGTTACATAATCGATATTGGGTAGTTACTTAGATGGGGCGGCGTTTTATCGCCGCTTTTTTTGTGTCCGGAATTTATCTTATAACATACAGGAACCGGATCTACTCCGGTTCCACATCGATGATCTCACGGCCCGCAATCGCTGTCCGTACCATCTCATCTATTTTTTCCTGTAATTTTTTCTCCGATGCTTCCATCTTGGCAATGTTTGGTTTTGTTACCGGATGTTTGGCAACAAAAATCGTACAGCAGTCTTCAAATGGCTGGATCGAAGTTTCAAAAGTTCCAATCTTTTCTGCAATCTCAATGATCTCATTTTTATCAAAGGCAATTACCGGACGGAATACCGGCATTTCACATACGGCATCCGTAGCTGCCAGGCTCTGCATCGTCTGGCTGGCAACCTGTCCGACACTTTCTCCTGTGATCAGTGACAAACAGTGACGCTCTTTTGCGATCTGCTGAGCAATCCGCATCATATAACGTCTCATGATGATCGTAAGTTCATCATGCGGACACTGATCGTATATATACAACTGAATGTCCGTAAAATTTACAACGTGCAGTTTAATTGGTCCAGTATACTCCGAAATTTCTCTCGCAAGATCTACTACTTTTTGTTTTGCTCTCTCGCTTGTATAAGGAGGCGCATGAAAATAAACTGCTTCAATCCGGACGCCGCGTTTTGCCATCATGTAGCCAGCAACCGGGCTATCGATTCCGCCTGATAACAACAGCATCGAGCGGTCACTGGTTCCTACCGGCATACCACCCGGTCCCTTTACACTTGTCACATATACATAGGCACGTCCCCGGATCTCAATAAATACCTTAACTTCCGGTTTGTGCACGTCAACAGACGCATTTTCCATATGATCTAAAATATAAGAACCTGCCTCCATACAGATCTCCGGGCTTTCCATTGCATAGCTTTTATCACTGCGTTTGGCAAATACCTTAAAGGTAAATGGTTTTTCTCCCAATTCCTCTTTCATATGTGCAACCAGTTCTTCACATACATGAGAAAACGTCTTATCCTCAACAAGCACAACCGGGCATATATGAGCAATTCCAAACACGTGCGTAAGTGCTTCCAAAACTTCTTCCTGATCAAAGTCCGTTGTCGCCTCTACGTACACCCGTCCCTGCTCTTTTTCTACGGTAAATTCTCCCTGGCAGCGCTCTAACCGCTCCTGGATCCGTCGAACAAGAGCGTCTTCAAAAACATAACGGTTTTTTCCCTTAATTCCAATTTCTGCGTATTTTACTAAAAATGCTCGAACCACACTGTTCTCCTTTCTATCCTCTTCGATATCTTGCTAACATCGGTACCAATGCCTGCAGACATTCCATTGTATAATCAATCTGTTCTTTTGTTGTTTCCGGGCAAAAACTGAACCGGATCGTAGAATCCAGCAGTTTGTTATCGACGCCAATCGCTTTCAAAGTGCCACTGATCCCCGGATGATTCGAGGAACATGCCGACCCGGAAGAAACGTACACCTCTTTTTCCTCCAGTGCGTGCAACAGCACTTCACTTCTCACCCCTTCAAAACTGACACTCAAAATGTGTGGTGCTGTGTTCTCCAAAGAGGAAAGATCGCAGGCATTGACTGTAGCCTGTGGAATTTTTCCCAGCCGCTCAACAAAATATCGTTTGATTTCAAATAAGTGACTGCGATGCTGCTCAAGATTTTCATCCATCCACTGAGCAGCCAGTCCCAGTCCGGCAATTCCCGGAACATTTTCTGTACCCGACCGCATTCCGCGTTGTTGTCCGCCTCCATGGATCAATGGGTGCATCTTAACCTTATCTCCCTGATACAAAAATCCGGTTCCTTTCGGTCCGTGGATCTTGTGTCCGCTGACGCTCATAAGATCAATGCCCATCTTCTTTGGCAGAATCTTGATCTTGCCATATGCCTGAATCGCATCCACATGGAAAATGATCTCCGGACAGAACTCCTTGACACAACGGGATACCTCTGCAACGTCTAACACAGATCCCACTTCGTTATTTACCATCATAAGTGATACTAAAATTGTATCCTCACGAAGTGCTTCCCGCAGTGCTTCCATCAAAACATGTCCATTATGGTCAACCGGAAGATAGGTTACCTCGAATCCCATCTTCTCCAGATATATCAGTGGTTGGTGAACCGATGCATGTTCAAAACACGTCGTGATAATATGTTTGCCCCGTCGCTGATTCGCCAGTGCTGTCGCGATCAGTGCCGTATTATTGCTCTCGGTTCCTCCCGATGTAAAGATAATGTTCTTTTCTGTGCACTTCAACGTCTTGGCAATCTGTTCGGATGCTTTTTTTACAATTTTCTCTGCCTCAAAACCTTTGTCATGAAGAGAAGATGGATTTCCATAGTGATCATACATAACCGAAGTAACCAGTTCGCATACTTCTTTCTTCGCTCTGGTCGTAGCTGCATTATCCAAATAACATTCCAAAATCTATTCCTCTCTTCCTTCGATCAAAAACATCAGCATTGATAGCGTCGCCATTCCTGCTGTCTCTGTCCTTAAAATTCTTTTTCCAAGGGAAATCGGCTGTACACCCATCTCCATTGCTTTTTCAATTTCTCCACGTTCAAAGCCACCCTCTGGTCCAATAAAAATCGCAATACTCTTTTGGTCTGCTGCTTTTTTCATCAACTTTACAGAGCCTGCCATATCGTCCCACATCTCATACGGGATCATCGCCATATCCATGGTCCTTGCCTGTTCAAGTGCCTCCGCAAAAGACACCACCGAACCGATCTTTGGTACAATTCCCCGTCCGCTCTGCTTGGCTGCTGCCTCTGCAATCCCCTGCCACCTCTGGCATTTCTTGATCGCTTTTGCATCATCCAGCTTTACAACACATCGTTTTGTACGCACCGGAACAACAGACACCGCTCCCAGCTCGATCGCCTTTTGCACGACCAGCTCCATCTTGTCCTGTTTTGGCAAAGCCTGAAACAGCGTGATCGCAACCGGAAGTTCTGTCGTCGCTTCTTTTTCTTCAAGCACGATCAGTTCCACATGATCCTCACAGACTTTTTCAATCTCACAATAATAGTCAATCCCTCTGCCACAGGAAGCAATCACTTTTTCTCCTGCCGTCATACGCAGTACATTTTTGATATGATTCACATCATCTCCAGTCACCCGGATCCGGTTCTCCCAAACATTTTCAACCGGTACAAAAAAACGATACATCGCTACCTCCTGTGCTGACAATATTACATACGAATGGCACAAGTGCGCATACACTTGTGCCACATTACATTATTTTCCACTATCTTTTACAAAAAAATACCTGATGAAGAATAAATCGTCTTGCCGGAATTGATCGACAACTGATTGGTGCTCTGGATCACAATCGCAGAAGCCTTGGCAGAAACCTGATCTGCCAGAGATCCTTTGCCTCCAAATAAAGACTTGATCCTGCCAACATCTGCCGAAGAGAATTTGTCTTCATCAATCGCCAATGTATTGTCTTCTTTAATTGTAATACCAATATCCGACAATGCTGCTTCACTGGCGCCTACTCGCTCCGTTCCCCACACAGCCGTCTGCAAAATGGAATACGAATTGAGTTTCTTGGTGGAGTTCACCGTACTGTTGTAAGCATCTACAAAAGCCTTTGCATCTGCATACAAGTCTTTTCCTGACTCAACTTTACTATAGTCTGTCTTTTTTAATTTTTCTGCCGCTTCGCTCAATTTGGAAGCGCTGTTCTTCACGGTCGACAGATTCACCTGTGAATCCGCTTTTCCGGATCCCTGAATCGTCTCGTTGGAATCTCCATTCTCCGCTTTCACACGGGAATAATATGCTTTCATCGCCTTTTTATAAGCACCCGAACGAATCAGGTTATAATCGCCAAGTCCCAAGGAATCCGTTCCACTGGTAGAACTGTTGCTGCCGAGCAAGGAAGAAAACATATTGCCAGACGTGCTGGATGTTCCATAATAGCCGCCCCGAACCATATTAAATATGGTACTCATAATGATCACTCCTTTGAATATGAGTAAAATCTGTCTTTTATCTTCTTATGAATCATTATAGCAAAGCCATCTGGAAAAAGCAAGAGTCCATAAACCCTACTGCAACTTTGCCAGTGCCTTTGCAACTGCTTCTCTCTCGCTGTAATGGTATTTGACACCATCGATCTCCTGGTATTCCTCGTGACCTTTTCCCAGCAGAATGATCATATCACCTTTTTTTGCATGCGTCACTGCATATTCTACGGCCTGCTCACGATCCGGGATCACAATATATTTTCCTTTTGTCTTTGCCAGACCCACTTCAATATCTGCTACAATATCTTCGATTTTTTCTGTTCTTGGATTATCACTTGTCACAATGGCAAATTCAGCCAGATTTCCAACTGCCTCGCCCATCTCATATCGACGGAGTTTACTGCGGTTGCCGCCACAGCCAAAGATCGCAATAATACGCCCCGGATCATATCCACGCAGCGTCTTTAATACACTCTCTGTACTAACACCGTTGTGCGCGAAATCGATCAACACAGAAAAGCCTCTTCCTGTTGGTACATTTTCCACACGTCCCCGCACTTCTACATGCTCAAGGGCATGCAGGATCACGTCTTCCGGCATACCAAGCAAAGCACCAACACATGCCGCACACATGCCATTGTATATATTGAACTTTCCAGGAAGTCCCACGATCACATCGCCATTTAAAATTCCATTGGCATGAAATTTCATGGATAAATTTCCATCCAGATTCACATGTTCAATCTGCGTAGCGGTCAGATCTGCCTCTTTGGTTCCAAAGGTTTTGATCTCACAGGTAGCATTTTCTATGATCTGTTCATATTTTTCATCATCCACATTAAAGATTCCCACATCACACATCTGGAATAACAAACTCTTGCAATACAGATACTCTTCAAAATCTTTGTGTTCATTTGGCCCAATATGATCCGGTGAAATATTGGTAAACACCCCATAATTGAAATGAATGCCTGCCACACGGTCCATCTTCAGTCCCTGTGAGCTGACTTCCATCACCATGTAGTCACATCCGGCCTCTACCATATCATGGAAATATCTTTGCAGATCATAAGATTCGGGGGTCGTGTGCTCCGTCGGTGTAACCTTTCCATTGATCGCTACCCCGATCGTCCCCACAATGCCGCAGGTTTTCCCTGACTTTTCGATAATGTCCCGAATCATATATGTCGTGGTAGATTTTCCTTTCGTTCCGGTAATCCCGATCGAGATCATCTTCTCCGCCGGGTAATCGAAATATGCCGCTGACATATAACTAAGTGCTTTTCTTCCATTTTCCACTTTCACAACCGTTACTGCTTTGTCCGGAATCTCCACATCATGTTCCACAACAATAACCGCAGCACCTCTTTGTATCACGTCCGGGATAAATTTGTGTCCATCCACTACCGTACCGGCAATTGCCATAAACAACATGCCTTCCGTGATCTTCCGGGAATCATAAGCAATATCTTTCACTTCCGTGGAAATGTCGCCCTGAATCAGTTCATAGTCTATTTTTTCCAATAATTTAGATAATTTTACTGCCATAAGATATTCCTCCTATCAATATGTAGCGCCCCCTCGCTTCCGCTCGGCGGCAAGTCGTCGTAACCAGCTTTAATATGACTTCGTCATATGGGTTCCTCCTATCAATATGTAGCGCCCCCTCGCTTCCGCTCGGCGGCAAGTCGTCGGAACCAGCTTTAATATGACTTCGTCATATGGAGGTTCCTCCTATACTATTTTATATTTCATAAGTGCTTTCTCAATGCCATCATTCATAACCGTATCTGTCACATAATCTACTTCATGAAAAATATCCGGATTTCCACTTCCCATGGCTACACTGATCCCGGTAACACGGAGCATCGGCAGATCATTGGTACTGTCCCCAATTCCCATCGTATGCGAAAGATCAATCCCGGTATGCTGACAAAGGAACTCAATCCCGGTGGCCTTTGAATAACCTTTGGGAACCACCTCATAAAAGGTAGGATCCCGCAGAATAAATTCAAATTTATCCGAATATAGATCGCGAAATTCATCCATCTGGCTTGTTTCATCAAACCACAATGCCATCTTATCAAATGCCAGATCGCCATCTTCCCAAAACTGCTGGCATTTGGAAGAAAACGTGCCATTTTCTCCAAAGATCCGTACAACAGGTGGCATCCAGTAGTCTTTTCGGAAATAGGATTTTTCTTTTCCCTCCAGGACACCATCTATGTGCAGACGGGTCAGATCTGCTGCCACTTGCTGTTGCAGTTTTTGCGGCAGCCTCGCATGCAGTAATTCTTCTCCATGATAATAAATATTGGTTCCACATCCACCAACAACACCATCAAATCCAAGATCTAGTATTTCTTCCGGCCAGATATTTTTACATCGTCCGGTGCAGATAAAAATCTCATGCCCGTTGGCTTTCGCCTGTCGGAGAGCCCTCTTTGTACTTTCCGGCACAATATGTTCTTTTTCATCCAGCAAAGTTCCATCGATGTCAAAAAAAATCATGTATTTTTCCATTACATCATCTCCCCGGTATCCATCAATATCGTCACTGGACCATCATTGAGCAGTTCCACTTTCATATCTGCACCAAAGATTCCCTTCTCTACAACCTCAATTTCCTGTTTGCAGCGCTGTAAAAAATATTCATACAGCCGCTCGGATTCATCCGGGTTCATCGCTGCCATAAAATTGGGACGATTTCCTTTTTTGCAGTTTGCGTACAAAGTAAATTGAGAAATCACAAGCAGTTCTCCCCCAATATCCTTAAGTCCCAGATTCATCTTGCCCTGCTCATCTTCAAACACGCGGAGTTTGCACAACTTGGCAGCAAGGTAATCTGCCTCTTTTTCCGTGTCTCCACTGGCAGCTCCCCACAAAACTAAAAAGCCTTTTCCAATCTTTCCTACCGTTTTTCCTTCTACCGTAACACTGGCATTCGTTACTCGCTGTATCACTAATTTCATATTTACACCATTTCCAAAAGCTTTACAAGTTACCGGTTTTCAATATCTTCGAATTTCACATGATGTCCTACATACTTATAGGCAGGACGGATAATCTTTCCTTTGTTCACAAGTTCTTCGAGACGATGCGCGCTCCATCCGGAAATACGTGCGATCGCAAAGATCGGTGTGAACAATTCTCTTGGTATTCTAAGCATGTTATACACAAATCCGCTGTAAAAATCCACATTGGCACAGACCGGTTTAAAACGGCGGTGTTTTTCCATGATCAGTTTCTTAGAAATCTCTTCTACCATATTGTATAAAGCAAATTCATCCTGACAGCCTTTTTCCTCCGCCAGTTTCTCGGCATACTCTTTTAAAACCACTTCTCTTGGATCCGAATCCGTATATACAGCATGTCCCATGCCATAGATCAGTCCGGAACCATCAAATGCCTTTTTGTTCAAAACATCCGTCAGATATGCCTCAACCTGTTGGCGGTCTTCCCAGTTTGGACAATGCTCTTTGAGATCATCAAACATCTGCAGTACTTTCAGATTGGCACCACCATGACGCGGTCCTTTCAAAGAAGCAATAGAAGCTGAAATCGCCGAATACGTATCGGTTCCGGAAGAAGTTACAACATGGTTGGCAAATGTAGAGTTGTTTCCGCCTCCATGTTCTGCATGAAGCACCAGCGCAATATCCAAGACACGGGCTTCCAGTTCCGTAAATTCACCATCTTCGCGTAACATCTGCAAAATATTCTCCGCTGTCGACATATCATTTCTCGGAGTGCGGATATACAGTGTATCATCAAACTTAAAATGGCGATACGAATGGTACGCATATACTGCGATCATCGGGATCTTACCGATCAACTGCAAAGACTGTCGCAGCACATTTGGTACAGAAATATCGTCCGGATTTTCATCATACGAGTACAGCGTGAGCACACTTTTCTGCAGTGCATTCATAATGTTGGCACTCGGTGCTTTCATAATAACATCGCGCACAAACTGACCGGACAATTCCTGCAGACTGCTCAGAATCTCCGTAAAATCTTTCAGTTGTTTCTGATCCGGCAGCTTTCCAAACAATAATAAATATGTAATTTCTTCAAACGCATATCTTCTGGTTGCATAACTTTCTACCAAATGCTGTACATTATATCCCTGATAATATAATTCTCCCTCACAGGGAACTTTTTTCCCGTCTACACTCTTCATACCAATGACATCAGAAATCTCTGTCAGTCCTGTAAGAACTCCTCGTCCATTGGCATCACGCAGTCCCCTCTTCACATCATACTCACTATATAAATTTAAATCAATGGCACCAGACACCATGCAATAATTGACCAAGTCATCAAATTTGTCATTCAAACGATCACTCAGCTCCATCATCGACTTATTATCCAATCCGGCAGCCCCCTTTCCTAAACTGTTTCAAAAAAGGTGCGAGTAAATACTTCGCACCTTTCTTCTGCTTTGGCAAGCATTATCTATGAAATTATACTATATTTTGTCACTTTTGACAATCATTCATTGTTTTGAAGTGCCCGCATCGCATTCAAAATCGCCAGAACAGAAACTCCTACATCAGCAAATACGGCTTCCCACATGTTCGCAACTCCCAGCGCACCAAGAATCAGAACAACAATCTTAACTGCCAGCGCAAATACAATATTTTCTTTGACAATGCGGATCGTCTTTTTGGCAATACGGATCATCGTAGGAATCTTTCCAAGATCGTCATCCATGATAACAATATCTGCCGCCTCGATCGCAGCATCGGATCCAAGACTTCCCATGGCGAATCCCACATCCGCTCTGGTCAGTACCGGAGCGTCATTGATACCATCGCCAACAAATGCCAGTTTTTCTTTTTCACGCTCTGCCGAAATCAGTTTTTCTACCTTTGTGAGTTTATCTGCCGGTAAAAGTTCTGCATGGTATTCATCCAGATGCAGCTGCTCCGCAACTTTTGCTGCGACATCATTCTGGTCACCTGTCAGCATGATACAACGGTCGACACCTGCCTGCTTCATGCCATTGATCGCATCGGCAGCTCCTTCCTTGATCACATCGGAAATTCTTATATAACCGAGAAATCCTCTGTCATCTGCTACATACACGATCGTTCCTATTTCTTTGCAAGGAACATAGGAAATATTCTCCGACTCCATGAGTTTGTAATTTCCAACCCATGTTGTACGGCCATCCACACTGGCGGACAGACCATGACCGGCAATCTCTTTTACATCAAGAGCTCGCGATGTATCAATTGTTTTTCCATAAGCCTCTTCGATCGACCGGGCAATCGGATGATTGGAATAACCTTCTGTCAATGCCGCAATCTCCAGCAATTCGTCCTTTGACACCTGCTGTGGCGCAACTTCAACGACTTTAAACTGTCCTTTGGTCAGTGTTCCGGTTTTGTCAAATACAACCGTATGCAAAGAAGCTGCTACCTCCAGATAATTGCTGCCCTTTACTAAAATTCCTTTCTTGGAAGCAGCTCCAATACCACCAAAGAATCCCATTGGTACCGAAATAACCAATGCGCATGGGCAGGAAATTACTAAAAAGATACAAGCACGCAGGATCCAGTCACTCCAGCCACCATGAAGGATCAAAGGTGGAACGACAGCAAGAAGTGCTGCTCCGATTGTAACGACCGGTGTATAGTAACGGGCAAAACGAGTAATAAAGTTTTCCATCTTGGCTTTCTTGCTGCTCGCATTTTCCACCAATTCCAGAATCCTTGCTACGGTAGAATCATCAAATTCCTTGGTAACCCGTACCTGCAATGTTCCCTCTCCATTGACACATCCACTGATGATCTCTTCTCCTTCATGAATCTGACGAGGAACTGACTCACCAGTCAGGGCTTTTGTATCCAAAAGAGAATCTCCGGAAACGACAACACCATCCAGAGGAACTTTTTCTCCGGGTTTGATCACGATGATCTGTCCGATCTCGACGTCATCCGGATCAACCTGCTGCAACTGTCCATCCACCTCGATATTCGCATATTCCGGGCAGATGTCCATCAACTCCGTGATCGACTGTCTGGACTTACCAACGGCATAAGACTGGAACAATTCTCCCACCTGATAAAACAGCATAACGGCTACCGATTCTGAAAACTCACCAACGGCAAAACCTCCAAACGTAGCGATCATCATCAAGAAACACTCATCAAATATCTGACCACGCACGATATTCCGCAATGCTTTCCATACAATATCATAGCCTGCGATCAAATATGGAATTACATATAAAATAAACCATGAGAGTTTGGTCAAAAAGCCTTCCGGGATGACCACATGCTGCAGCACTACAAGCAGACCATAGATCACTAAGGCAATGATAATGCGAAGACGCATCTTTTTTTGCTTGTCTGTCATAGATTTCCTCCTTTTTGTCACATAAACAGTATGTGTCTTTTCCTTAGCGGATAATCTGGCAATCCGGCTCTACCTTCTGACACACTTTCACAACTTCGTCCATAATCTCTTCAAATCTTTCATCATCTGCCTCAATGGTAAGCTTCTGCATCATAAAGCTTACGGTAGCCTGTGAAACTCCGTCAATCTTGTTAATAGCATCTTCCATCTTTGCTGCACAGTTTGCACAATCCAGATCCTGTAATTTAAATTTCTTTTTCATAGTCTTTTCCTCCAATTATTCTTCAATGTGGTCCATACCCTGCGCGATTATCGTTCTTACATGTTCATCCGCAAGGGAATAGAAAACCGATTTTCCTTCTCGTTGACTCTTGACCAGTTTATTTTGCTTCAAAATTTTCAATTGATGTGAAATCGCTGACTGGGTCATCTGTAATGCCTCCGCCAGATCACACACACATACATCCGATTCAAACAGGACAAACAAAATTCGGATTCTGGTAGAATCACCAAACACCTTGAATAATTCTGCAAGATCATAGAGTTTTTCCTCTTCCGGCAAATGTGCCGTAACAATCGCAAGACGGTCCTTATGAATCTCTTTTCCTTCGCAACAATCCAATTGTTCCATGGCGTCCCTCCAATCTTTTATCATATGAACAATTATTCATATGTTCATGATAAACAATCTATTTTATTTTGTCAAGCAAAAAAAGCAATTCATGGGATCACACAGATTCCCACAAATTGCTTTTTCTTTTTATTCAATATGAATGGATTAATTTTCCTTTGCCTGCTCGCTGTTTTTCTTACTCTGAACATAACTCTTCATTGAATTTACAACGATCGTAACACCGAGGATGATCAAAAGGACTGCGATGATGAGCTGAAGTCCATTGGCAATAAATACAGCGCCCCATGTCGTATCCCCAGCCGGGATCGTTGTTGTTGCAGCAACACGGATTGCTGTTACCATTGCAATCAGACGCTGGACCAATGCGGTAAATGTTACACAGAGCATGATGACTAATGGTGGGAACAACATCTTATTGCTTCTTCCTGTCACTTTCGTAAATACACACAATGTGATCAATACCAATGCACTCAGCAGCTGGTTGGCAGAGCCAAACAATGGCCAGATGTTCGCGTAACCAATTTTGGTAAGAACAAATCCACAAACCAGTGTAACAACAGTAGCAAAATATGTATTGCAGAACAATTTTCTCCAAGGAGCCGCGTGTTCCATATCATCAACACTGAAAAGCTCCTGAAAACTCATTCTGCCGATTCGTGCGACCGCATCCAGACTGGTCAAAGCCAGTGCCGATACACACATCGTCATAAATACGGTAGCAACATATACAGGAACACCAAACATTTCAAAGAATCCTGCTACGCCACGGCTAAAGATCTGAAACGGAGTTCCAACAGCAGGAGTTCCATCTACGCCAGCCGCTGCGCCTGCTACACAAAGTGCCAATACCGCAAGCAAACTCTCCAGGATCATAGCTCCATATCCGACTTTCAACATATCTTTTTCATTGGCAATGGTCTTGGATGACGTACCGGATGAAACCAGACTGTGGAATCCGGATACCGCACCGCAGGCAACCGTTACAAACAAAATTGGGAACATAGATCCTAATTTATCATTGTTAAATCCTGTGCAAACCGGAAGATTCATTCCCGGATGAGCAACAAACAGTCCAAATACCGCTCCGGCGATCATGCAGATAAACATAAACGTTGTCATATAATCTCTTGGCTGCTTCATCAACCACATTGGCAATACGGCGGCAAAAAAGATATAAACAAAAGTAATGTAACTCCATGTATTCTTTCCAAAGATCAATGGACACTTCATACCAATTGCAAACGATAACACGATGCAGAGAATAGCAACTACCGCCTGTTTCCATCCGGAAAGATTGAACTTTTTCTGCAACAGACCAAATATGACAGCAAATACCATAAACATGATCGATACCATGCCGGCAGCTCCATTCGTGGTTGCCGTTTTTGCCAACTCACCCGGATTTTCAACCGAAAACGCATTAAAGGTTCCTGCTACCATATCAGCAAATGCAGCCGTTACGATCAGTGTGAACAACCAGCAGAACAGCAAAAACAATTTACGTCCTAATTTGCCGATATACTTTTCAATCAGCACGCCCATGGATTTTCCCTGGTTCTTTACCGATGCATATAAAGCGCCAAAATCGGTAACGGCGCCAAAAAAAACGCCACCGATCAGGATCCACAGTAAAACAGGAAGCCATCCAAAGGCAGCTGCCTGAATTGCTCCTGTGACAGGACCCGCTCCGGCAATTGACGAGAATTGGTGACTGAAAACGGTCCAGCCATTCGTCGGTACATAGTCTTTTCCATCTTTAAATTTTACTGCCGGGGTCTCCGCTTTCGGATCGATGCCCCATTTTTTTGCCAGCCATCTTCCGTAAAAAACATATGCCGTGATCAGAACAACTGCAGCGATCAGAACAATAACCAGTGTATTCATAACATCCTCCAATCTGAAGTGCTTTTTCGCACTCCTCTTTCTATACTTATTTTCACAGGGCAAAAGTAATACCTGCAGGCAATTAGTTCAATAAAAAAAGCCTCCTTCTTTGCACGATAAATCAATTCTGATTTACCCTGCAAAGACGAAGGCTGAATGCGTCGTTCTCACTTCCGCGATACCACTTTGCTTGCCAGCATCTTGCTGCTGACCTCTCGATAACCACCTGTAAAACACACAACCAGATCTCTATGTCATGTTCTCCCAGATGGTCTTCCCGGATAACGGTGGGCTTCCGGCTCTGCGCTACTAAGTATGTAATAGGTCATACGTTTCACGAAAGCGGCTCGCAGGTGAGGGCTTCTCCGTGCCTTGTTACCGTCTCTCACAAATAACGGCTTTCTGTAAGCGGTGATGCGGGAAGTCATATCCTGTTCTTTGCTTTTGTCCTATGAATTGGCTCTATCATAGTCCCATTTTTTTAATTTGTCAACACCTGTTTAAAAATTTTTTCATTCTCAAAAACAGGTTCAAAGATTCGACGAATCTCCACTTGTTCCACTCTCTGTTGCCGCTGCTATCGTGTCTGCAACACTCACAACTTCCGGTCCGGACGCAAACGCCTCCTGTCCATCAGCTGCTTCCATCGCATCTACTTTTTCCTTTTTCTCTTCATCCTCCCACAGCGAATCATATTTTTTCTTTTCGCGTGACTGCGCCAGCATCTGCGCATTTTTCGCCATCTGATACAGATCTGAATCGTATTCCATCAGCTTTTTCTCATCGGACGCCGGGACAATGTCTCCATGCATAAGCCGTCTGGCAACTGTAATGATCTTTGCCAGTTCGTCAAAGCCTTCCTTTTCCGCTTCGGCACTCTGCTTGGTCGAGATCTCGTTCATCTTATTATCAAACTGCGCCATCAGTTGATCCATATATGTACTGTACTCATCATATTTGTCGGAAACAGCCTGATAGGTAAGTTCCAGTGACGCAGCTTCATCCGCATAGATCACGCTGCCATTCTCTGTTGTCTTGATCTTTTCCTGTAACTCGTTCCTTTTTAGCGCCAGGTCATACTTTTTTTCATTGTATGCACGAAGCTGGGCACTATAGGTATGTCTTGCTTCTCCTACTTTCATAAAAGCTCCTCCCATATTTCCCCTGAAATCTCATAAAGTTCCACACGCGACTTCTTGCGAAATCCGGAAGTATCGATCACCAGTAGCTGCACCAGAAACGGAACATCCTGCTTGCCTATGACAAATGGCTCCTGCCACAGCATAAACACCGTATTGCCCTGATGCTCCAGCTCCGCTTTTCGTTCTTTCACTTTCTGCACAAGCGGAGTTTCAATCCGTTCATATTTTCTTTTCGGATACTGGCTTCCCGCCTGTTGTAACATCTTGATGATCTCATAGACCAGAGGAAAATGTTTTCTCTTTTGAAGTTTATCGGCAAGTCGCACAACTTTTTGAACCGTTGGTTTTCGCAAATATCGTTCAACACTTCTGGCAAACGAGAAATCTCCCACGTCCTCTGCTATTTGCTTCATGAGTTCTGCCGCATGTGCCTTTGCCTGATCAGTAGCCACATAAGGGCCATCATACTGGGGCGGCACAGCCGAAAAAAGCCATAGTGGTTCAAATGCAGCCAAAATGCCAAGCTCGTATTCCATATCGTTTGCCGCATCGTTTCCCAGATACAAAAGCTTATCCCGAATGACAAAAAGCAGATACTGGATCCAGCGGAGATCTTCATCCCCGGCCCGCCAGAAATGCCCGGTCTCTCCATAATCATAGAAACTCATCTGAAACAGAAGTTTCGTAAAAGAAATCGTAAATGCGTTCTGATCCCCCTGCATGACACAGAGAATATAACGGTCTTTATACAATTCGAGCGATGCCTGTGTCTTCCCCGGAACATCGCTCAAACAAACGCCTGTCACAACGGCGTCTTCAAAAATAAGGAAACTCTCCACCGCATCATTCATCAGATATACCATGCGGCAGATGCCATCCTCCTGGATCAATTCCAGCGTCCCCTCATCCATGAGTTCTGCCAGTCGGTCATAGTACTCCGGTCTGTTTGGCTCCGGAATTGTAGTCTGCATGAAATTGTCCTCCACTTTGTGATATGTATGTCTTAGGCTTTCTGAATATCAATGGTCTTTGCATGTTCAAACACGTTGTATACTTCGTTGATGCGGATGAACATCTCTCCCAGCTTACTTCCTTTGTTGGTAGCCATATCGGCAAGATTTTCATCCGTAAATGAATTGTATGTGATCGGATAAGAAGAACCTGCGCCCTCATTTTTCCAGGCAATGCACTGAACCGGACGTCCCATACTGATAAACGTATTCTCTGCAATCGAAATATTTACTGCTCCACTGACAAGAATACCTCTTGTATCGCTTTTCCCCGTCTGTTTCACACCATTGACCGTAACATTCCGGATCACAGAATCCTGCCAGTTCATAACACGGATCGGAGCATCCCAGAGCATGTTATTGATACTGCAATTGGTGATCTGGATATTTTTGTGATAAACCTGATTGTCTCCGTTGGCGCTGTATTTGTGTGTTCCAATCGCGCGGCCAAGATTGGAAAAACGGCAGCGGTCGATCACGACATTTTCATTTGGCGTCTTATCGTGCTTGGACCACTTGTTGTTGAATCCCAATGTCTCTTTATCCGGCGTATCAATATTGATCGCCTCTTTGACGTAATCCGATCCTTTCTTAACATTTTTAAAACTGCAATTGGTGATCGACACATTCCGGGATGCGTCCATCTCAATAAAATGACCGGTATTTACATTTTTGAAATTGATGCCATCCACCGTAACATCCTGATTGTGTCCCATAACGATACCAATGTTTGCCTTGATATATTTTAAATCGATCGATACACTGCCTTTGCCGACAAAATGGATGTTTTTCTCTCCATTGTGTCCACCATATACATTGGACTTGTCACGTTTTGATGGTTTGATCAACTGGAAGATCGTCGTAGACGCCTTCATCTTTTTGGTGCCGGTCTTGTTTGCTTTAACGATCTTAACACCTTTTTCCATGATGATGGTTACATTGGATGGAACCTGAATCGTGTTTGTGATCTTATAGGTTCCCTTCTTCAATACTAATGTTCCCTTTTTGGATTTTTCGAACTTGTCCATATAAGAACGGATCGTGAAATATGTCTTGGTCTTTGAATTGTACAATTTAGACTTTGTATAACGCTTATTGATCGGCTTGGATTTTGGTGTGATCTTATACACTTTTCCCTGTTTATAATCATTGTCTGCCGTGCACGCTGCCTTAGAAACCGGTGCTGCAAAAACAAGCGCTAATGTAAATAAAAATATTGCTGTAAAAAATTTGTTTTTCATAAAACCATACCTCCAAATTATTTTGATTCCATTTTATCACAAGAGTGAGAGGCTTTCAATCACATCCACGACAGGGATTCCCTCTTTTTTGAGCATCTGCACAAAAATGCCATCACCATCCACAAGCCGCCCCGAAAAACTTCCATCGTATATTTTTCCTACACCACAGCTTGGACTTCTTGACTGTAACACGGCAAGATCGACTCCCTCTTGTATTGCCGTTTTCAGTGCACGCTCTGCTCCTCTTTGAAATTCTCTGTGTACACTGACATGCTCTTTTGTCTGTACTTTTCCTTTTACGATTTCAGCCGGAACACGTGGAACAGGCAGTCCACCCAGTACTTCCGGACAGACTGCCACAATTTCATGACTTCTCAGTTTTTTTATCAATTCCTCATTATAGTTATTTTGTCCATTATACTTGCAGTTCTCTCCCAACAAACAGGCACTCACTAAAACTTTCACCGTTCTTCCTCTCTGTCCGGCAATACTGCATTTAAGAAAACACCCATGATCGCCGCAATGGCAAGACCCGTCAAGGTAATGCTTGTACCGGCAATCTGGAATGTAAGCCCGGAAGAGAATCCCAGTCCACAGACCAAAATCGTTGCCGCAATGATCAGATTTCTTGACTTTGTAAAATCCACATGATTTTCAACGACATTACGAACGCCAATTGCAGCGATCATACCATACAAAATAAAGCTGACACCACCCACAATGGCTACCGGAAGTGTGCTGATGATCGACGCAAACTTCGGAATAAAGCTGAGAATAACTGCATAAATTGCTGCCAGACGAATCACCCGCGGATCATGTACACGGCTTAATTCGAGCACACCGGTGTTCTCTCCGTATGTGGTATTAGCCGGTCCACCAAACAACGCGGAAAGTGAAGTAGCCAGACCATCCCCGATCAAAGTCCGGTGGAGTCCCGGATTCTCTACAAAATTTTCTCCAACTGTGGCTGAGATCGCAGAAATGTCACCAATATGTTCCATCATCGAAGCAACCGCGATCGGCGCCATCGCTAAGATCGCTGTCAGATCAAACTTGCAAAGCTGAAATGGCGGAACATTGACCCAGCTGGCACCGGCAACTGTAACAAAATCAAAAATTGCCGAGCCGTCCGGGTTGGTAACTCCACAAAAATGCAGGATCAGTGCCACAACATATGCTCCCGCAATTCCCAAAAGGATCGGTATGATCTTCCACATACCCTTTCCCCATATATTAAATACAACAATAATGGCAAATGCCACGATCGCAAGGATCCAGTTTGTCTGCACATTGCTGACTGCAGAAGGTGCCAGACTCAGACCAATGCAGATAATGATCGGTCCGGTAACAACCGGTGGCAAAAACCGCATCGCACGCTGCACACCTACCAGTTTGATGATCAGTGCCAGCACCAGATACAACGCCCCGGCAACAACAATACCACCACAGGCATATGGCATTTTTTCGCCCATTGTCATATCTTTGAAAATGCCGGTATTGAGTTTTGAAACGGTTTCAAAGCCTCCCAGAAAAGCGAACGATGAACCTAAAAAAGCCGGCACTTTCAATTTGGTACACAGATGAAAGAACAGGGTACCCACTCCTGCGAAAAACAGTGTGACCTGGACAGAAAGCCCTTCGCCGTTAAAATAATTGTTTACTAAGATCGGTACAAGGATTGTTGCCCCAAACATCGCAAACATGTGCTGCAACCCCAATAATAGCATCTTCGGGATTCCAAGACTCTTTGCATCCCGTATCGTCGTATTCTTTTCCATAAGAACCTCCTCTATTGTTTTTCTGGATTTATCATATCATATTTCGTTTTACTTGCAAATACAAAACAAGTGCTACCACAGACGCTGTAATTTCTGATATCCAAAAGCAATTCCAGACCGCTGCACCACCCCAGATTTTTCCGATCAGATACGCCGCCGGGATCATGACTACGATATATCGCAGCAGCGAGATTACCAGAGACTGTATTCCTTTACCCAACGCCTCCAGCATACCACTGACCGTAACCGAAACAGACGACACCACAAATCCCGCACATATGATCCGAATGGCGGAGGCTCCCGCCTGTACCGTCGCCTGATTTGTTGTAAATAAGTGCATCAGCTGCGGAGAGCAGAATACACAGATCCCGGTTCCCACGAACATGATCGCTGCGATCATAACCAGTGCAGTGAAAAACGTCTGTCTCACCCGATGATATTCTCCTGCTCCATAGTTGAAACTGATCACCGGTCGGATCCCCTGCACGATTCCATTGGCAGAAAGATAAATAAAGGTCTGCAGCTTATAATATATACCAAGCACCAGTACATACATATCAGAATATATTGCTAAAATTCCATTGAGCGCCGTGATCATAAACGATGGCAGCGCAAGATTCAGCGTAGCCGGTATTCCCACGCCGTACATCTGCCGGCATAAATGTGCCTGAAAAACGCCAGACCGCCACCGAAAATGAAGCGCTTGCGATTTTGTAACAAATAAAAACAGATATACCAGCAACGGGATCACCTGCCCAATTCCGGTAGCCAATGCTGCCCCTTGGATCCCCAGTGCCGGAAACACCCCGATTCCAAAAATAAAAAGCGGGTCCAGAATAATATTGGCTACACAACCACATAACATACTGATCATAGAAACTTTCATCCGGCCTTCTGCCTGAAATATTTTCTCAAATGTGATCGCAATGGTATTCGGGAGTGTAAATGCGAATACGAAATTGGAATATCCTGTTCCATCCTGAATGATACCGGCATCTCTTGTGAACATCCGGATAAATACCGGCGTCAGCAGGATCGCCAAAACGGTAAGAACAACGCCGTGCACTGCACTTAAGATCAAGCCCGATGTCACAATATCATCCGCCCGTTGATTGTCTCTTCCTCCCAGATAATATGCAGCCGCTGCATTGATCCCGATTCCAAAACCTACGGCAATCGCCGTTTCCAGCAGCTGAACCGGATAAACAAGCGAGAGTGCTGTCATTGCCTGCTCACTGATCTGTGCAACAAAATAGCTGTCCACAATATTGTAAAGAGAATTTACCAACATGGACAGCACCATCGGAAGTGACATAGACAGTACTAATGGCAGTATTTTTTTCTCTTTCATAAATGTCTGTTCCATTCCCAATATCCTTTCTATCGAACCTGCTCATTCGCTTGTACAACAAAAAAACAGGGGCCCTTCACAGCCCCTGTTTTATCCATCCAAAAAAATCAATAGTTTTCTGCATGTACCTCAAAATATGCTAGTGGATGAGCACATACAGGACAGATCTCCGGTGCTTTTTCACCAACAACAATATGTCCACAGTTGAGGCATTCCCAGATTTTCAGCTGTGCTTCCAATGCCATTCAACTCCTTAAACCACATCTTAGCATGTTCTTTTTCATTGTCCGCTGTTTTCAAATTTACCGCCATTGTACCATAAATGATATTTATTTTCAATTAAGCTTATTGGGCATTTCCGCAATATTGACAGCCTTCTTTATTCCCTATACAACTAATACAATCTCTGCATTGCGCCAAAACATCTGTTTTACTGATCAAATAAATACCGATCGAACTCATTGCCGGCTTCATCGCTCCATTTTCCCACTTCACAGGAGGGTCTGCATCTTCCAGAAAATGCAGCAGCATGGGGGTTTCTTCCATCCCTATCCCATAGAATCCCGGGCCAAATGACGGGCTGCAATAGCGTTTTGCCTGCACACTGTGTTTGCGCTCCAAATACCCCTGCAACCATTCTCGCACGACATCAAGACAGGCAATCTGGAACAATTCCATATAATACTGTTCCAACAACGACCGGCTTTCTTCGGTTGGGATACACGGTGCATGAAACACATAAACATACCCATTTTCGACTTGATCTTTGTCAATACGCTGTAATACCTGGCACGAAATCGTTTCCTCTTCGAAAGAAAAATAACCGTCTCCTATACATGATCTGGAAAACGGTTTTAACCGAACCGAGATCCGGTACAGATACTTATGCCGGTCAAGAGTCCGAATCACACTCCGGATCGCAGTATCTCGATGCTCTCTTCCGGTCTCCCGGTCCATAGAATCCCAGGATGCCATAGCAGACATGCGCTCCCAGATTGCTTCCTGAAGATCTCTAAGGTCCAGCGACACCACAAAATCCTTTCGCTGCAACTGATTTAAGACTTTGTCATACATCTCTGGCCGGTGCACAACCGTGCAGCTGCTGCAGTCCCGAATTCTCTCGCCATTTTGATCCAGAATATAGCTGGGATTTCCCAGACAATTTTCCTTCAGATATAATGGGCAATAACAAAACAGGCAGTTGAATTGCTCTGCATCAGCCCCTTCATGGCAGGGAAAATATTCACATTCACGATTCTGAAAAAAACGATAATTCTGCTTCATATCCAGCTCCCGGTTTTTTAATTTCTCGAACATTTTTCGGCATCAATTGCCAGAACAAACATCAATGCCCCCAATGCATTTGACTCATCGGTTACATTGATCACATATGTATCCGTCATGTGAAACAGTTCTTTATAAATATTGGCGACTACATTCCCCATCCGGTCACGGATCGTATAATCCCATTCCATAAAGCTTCCATCAATATGCCAGCCATTGTAATCAATATTGTACTGTGGTTTGAACAAAGAAAACTCTTTACTGATACACCCCGCATAACGAGCCCCTTCATAGATCTCAAACTGGGGCAATAACCGGAAAATCTTTTCTTTTACAGTGCCAACTTCATTTCCAAACGCATCATAGATCTTCATGCAATGTCCCCATGACAACTGCCCTTTCACGGTGTATAGCACCTGATGTGACTCATCATAAATATCATAGCTGTCAAGCCAGGAAAACAATCGCTGCTTAAATAACATCTTCATCGTATCTTCCTCCCTTATCCTCTATTGTTACTGTCTGTCATACTTTTTTTCCTAACGCCGTAATAAAAAGATACACGGCTCCCAACACAACAATACTTCCTATCATGATCGCAATCATCTGTCCTACACTGACCACATTTCCAAAAAACTCCGGTCTGCAGTCCAGCGAACCCGCAATCTGCGTCACTACATCTTTCGAAAATTCCTGTTCCTTCATCTCTTCAAAAGTTCCCCGCAACATATGATTCTTGAGCAACGAAGTCCCATAAGTACCGGGAAGAAATAACAAGGTCTTTTGCAGCCCATCTCCAAAGTTCGATATTGGCATATATGCACCACAGATAAATCCATATCCGGCACTGACGATAGTTCCTACTGCTGACATCTGCCCCTGTGTTTTGAGTGGATAGCAAATGATACTCGATAACACGGCACCAAACATAACTAAAAGAAAAATGTCCAGAATCACGTATGCAACATCCAATGCGGATAAATACCAGCCCATTGTCCGAATGTATATGAGACTCAGAACAAGTGCCAGCAAATTTACCATCAGCGAGTTCAAAACCGTTGAGCAAAAATATCCAACGTACAAAAGTGGTCTTTTGACTGGTGATACATCAAAATCTTTTCTTGCTCCGCTCGCTTTATCCTGTACCATGGTAAGATTTACGCAAAATGTTACCGTCACACAACTGACTGCCAGCAATGCCGCTGTCAATTGCGCTGCCACAGTACCGTTGAGCAGTTTATCCGAAACCTGCATGACATCCGGCAATGACGTTTGAAAGGAATCTTTGTAAACCTTTGCCAAAAAGGTTGCATATAGCACGATCAGGATCACAGGTGTGATCAGCGAAGAAAACAACATCCCCTTGTCACGGAAAAACAGCTTCCGGTTGCGCGCTACCAATGCCCACCATGTTTTCATTGTTGTCCACCTCCCAACGTTTTTCCTGTCACTGCTAAAAAGACATCATCCATGCCACCCCGGATCACTTCATAGTCCTGAAAGACCGCCGGATGTGACACGATCAGCGCGGTTGCTTCTCTGGTCGATGGTACCGTCAGCCGGTAACCATCACGGATCACCTGATACGGTCTTTTCAATTGTCTTACCTGTTCTTCTGAAACTCCGTATAATAAAATATAGTCCTCCACATATTGATCTTTCAATTCGTGTGGTGTTCCCTCTGCCACAATACTTCCACTGTCCAGAATCACAACATATCCGGCCGATGCCGCCTCTTCCATGTAATGGGTCGTCAAAAATACCGTCATATTTTCTTTTGTACGCAAATCTTCCACTACATTCCAGATCGTTTTTCTGGTCTGTGGATCCAGCCCGGTTGTCGGCTCATCCAGAATCAAGATCTCAGGCTTATGGATCAGCGCTCTTGCAATATCAACCTTTCTCCTCTGACCACCGGATAACTTTCCAACCGGACGATCCAGATATTCTTCAAATTTTAAAAGATCGATCAATTCTGACAATCTTGTTTCAAAAGCTGCCCCGGTGATCCCATACAATGCTCCGCGGCACCTAAGATTCTCCCTGACAGTAAGTGGGCGGTCCAGAACACTATCCTGAAAAACAACCCCCAGCAGATATCTGGTATCTTTCAGCTTCTCCTCATCTGAAAAGCTGCGGATTGTCACCTCGCCGTGATCCTCCCTCAGCTGTCCACAAAGAATGGAGATCGTTGTGCTCTTTCCCGCGCCATTCACTCCCAAAAATGCAAACAATTCTCCTCTTTTTACGCAGAAGCTTAAATCTCTGACTGCTTTTACGTCCCCGTAGGATTTGCATAAGTTTTGTACTTCGATCACATTCTCACTCATAAACTCCTCCATATCGTCCCTTTTGTTCCTGATTTCATCTTACCATTGCGTCAAGGTAAATACAAGGAAATCATTGCTAACATAGATATTGACTTTTTTTCAGTTTATGATATAGTTGTATCAGTTAGTTTTCTAATTAAGTTACTAATTTAATGTATTGGAGGTAAAATATTTATGAAAAAGAAACAACTTATCACAACCATAGCTCTCAGCTGCATTGCCTGTATTATCAGTGCACAACCGATCTTCCATTGTACAACACCTGACGTACAAGCGAAAAAAAAATCATCAACACCCAAAAAGAAAATCAGTAGCAAAAAAATCACTTTGAAAGTGGGTCAAAAAAAGAAATTATCCTTACAATCCACTACGAAAAAAGAAAAAAAGAAAATCATCTGGAAGTCCAGCAATAAAAAGATTGCAACTGTTTCAAAAAAAGGCATGGTAAAAGCAAAAAAGAAAGGAACCGTTAAGATCATGGCAAAGTTAAATAAAAAAACATATACCTGTAAAGTTACAGTTAAAAACAAAAAGGTCACTAGCAATAATGGTGGCTTGAAGCCCGATTACACAGACGGAGATATCTACTATAAGACACCATCGGATTACCGCCAGAAAAAAAACAATGTAACATATGGCACCGTCGAGATCAAACAATACTATTCTACTACTACCCGGAAAAATCGTACTTGTGCCGTTGTACTTCCACCCAATTACGATAAAAACAAAACCTATCCTGTATGTTATCTCCTTCACGGTTTAGGACAGGATCATACGGATTGGCTAAACATCAATGCCCCTACTATTCTTGGCAATATGATCGCCGCCGGAACTGCAAAAGAAATGATCCTTGTTTTACCGAACTGCCGTGCAAGAGAGAATGACACTTATGTAGGTGATGCATTTTCCCTCAGCAATTATCAGGCTTTTGACAACTTTATCAATGATCTAAAAGATAATCTTATGCCATATATCAAAGAGAATTATTCCATCAGAGAGGGGCGTGAAAATACTGCTATCGCTGGCTTTTCCATGGGTGGCAGGACCGCTTTATATATTGGTCTTTCCATGCAGGATACTTTCGGTTATATTGGTGGCTTTTGTCCTGCCCCTGGACTTTTTGCATACAAAGCCAACGGTGTTTCCGAAAACGGGCTCTTTACAAAGGATACTTTTAAACTCAACGATCCCTATAAAGATAACACGCTGCTCTTGATCGTGGCTGCAAAAAATGATACGATCGTAACTACTTATCCAAGCACATATCACTCTGCTCTGGAGGCAAACGGCACAAAGCACATATGGTACCGCAAAGCCGGTGGCCACGATGCAAATGTTTCCGGAAATGCGTTTTATAACTTTGCAAAACGTATCTTTGCATAAGGAGGGAATACCATCACAATGTATCAAAAACTTTTTCTTCATCTTTTGGAATTGTCTGCTGCGCATACAAAATGCCGCTACGAAATTTTTCGAAATCTGAATTTTTCCGATGGACATCCGAAAATTCTGTATATTCTCCGTTCCAAAGATGGACTGCTCCAAAAGGAGTTAGCTGAAATATGCAAAGTTACACCACCCACCATGACTAATTTACTATCTAAAATGGGAAAAAACGATTTGATCTATCGGGAAAAAGTTCACGTATCTGGTGGAAAACGAGGATTTCGTATTCACCTTACAGAGGCTGGCAAAAAAAAGGCAGATATCGTTTATAACGAATTTGAAATTTTAGAGAAACGATGTCTTCAGAATTTTTCAGACGAAGAGATTTCGCAATTATTTTCATTAATGGAACGTGTAACACAAAATCTTTCTTAAATTTTATTACTTAGATGGCAACTGACACTATGTGGATCAGTTGCCATTTTTCTTATTTTTGACATATTATTGAACTGGTTTTGTCAATTTTGTTTTTTACTCTATCCTCATAATCGTAATTTGGAGGTAGCAATATGAAACAAAATGTAAAACAGAATAATCCGGAAAAAAACCTGCTTATTATCCTTGGATTTTGTCTTTTACTGACCGCCATCATCGGTAGTATCTATATTGCCAGAACAACGATGGCCGCCAATACCAAACAGGTAAAAACCATATGTCAGGAACTTTCCGTTGATATTCAGTCCGTGAAACATGCACAAACCGATATCTACACCGAAAAATATCAGGCAGAGGCGGACGAACAGATCGACACTTTAAAAAAGGCCGGTGAATACACCCCCACAGCCCCATTAGTCATCGAAAATCCATATGGCACCAATACAACCTCTTTGTATTACTATACGAAAACGGACGAACCTACCTATGCAAAATGCCGTATTGTCGCAGATGGTTCTTCCATTTTAGAACATACCCTGGCTACCGATGATTCACAAAAATATGTGACTGAGCACGCCTATCAACTGATCGGTCTTGTGCCAGGAAAGAAAAATTATATTTATATGGAATTTTATAATGAAAATAAAGTCTTGCTTGCCAAAACACAATTTTGTTATACTCCTGCAGCAGATGACCAGATCCCACAGGTGGAAAATGCACAGTACGGAAGCAGCAGCGCCGCTCTTAGTGACGGTCTTTTTGCCCTGTTAGGCCACGACAAATCCACGGCAGCAAATATCTACCTTTTTGACAATGAAGGGGTTTCCCGTGGCCGTATCCCATTAAACGGATATCGGACAGACCGCCTCCTGTTTATTGGCGATCAGATGGTTTACTCATACGACCTCAATAAAATTGCATTTGTCAACCGTCTCGGGCGCGTAGAAAAAACGATCGTTGTTCCCGATTACGAATTCCATCACGATTTTATTTACGACCAAAAACAGAACGCAATTCTCGCTCTCGCCAACAAGAACGGGGCAGACACCATCGAAGACCGGTTGATCCGTATTGATTGTGAGACCGGTACGGTGACCGAACTTATAGACTTTGAAAAACTGATGCCGGAGTTTCGCGCCAGCGCTGTTCAGCGTGACGGTGGAAAAAACACATATGGTGGTACCGAACTTGACTGGATCCATTTCAATTCTTTGGATATCATCTCAGACGGAGAGATCATTTTGAGCAGCCGCGAACACAGCTCCCTGATCAAAATTTCCAAATTGTATAACTCCCCTCAGATCGACTACATTATTCATGGAGGAAGTCTTTATACCGGAACGAAATATGCTTCTCTTCAGTTGAAAAAAGTAGGAGATTTTATCGGACAGGCAGGGCAGCACACGATCACAGTGGAAACCGACTCTTCTCTTTCCGCTCATCAATACTATCTGTATATGTTTAACAACAATTTTGGAAATGCTGCCACGATCCCGTCCTTTGACTGGAGTTTGTATCCGGGAGTTGGTACCTTTGCCAAAGGCGAGCACTCCTATTACTATAAATATCTGGTTGATGAAAAGAAAGGCACCTATGAACTGGTACAAAGTTTTGCACTGCCGTATTCCAGTATTGTCAGCAGCGTTGAACAGATTGGCGGAAACATTGCCTTTAGTAGCGGCATGAGTAAATGTTTTGGAGAATATGATTCCGATGGAAACATGATCCGCACATTCTACTACAATGCCAACAAATATTCCTACCGTATTTTAAAATATGATTTTAAAGGATTTTACTATCGTTAAATGAAGGAGAAACCAATGAACAAAAAGATCTTGATATGCATAACCTCTGTTTTTCTTGTGTTACTTGCCCTTGTTGCTGCTTTTATTTTTCAGAAAACAAAAAAAAGCACAACAAAGACACAAAAAAGCTCCTCAACGATGCGCGTTAGCGGTTCCAACTGCACGATCAAGAAGATAAAACACACAGAAAAAAAAGTGTACTCAGAAGAATATCAAAACGAAGCAGAACAGCAACTTGAAAACTGGAAGCAGAAAACTTCATTTTCTCCGGAAAATCCACTTATGGTGTGGAATCCATATGGAACCAACACCGGATCGTTCTACTACTATGCCAGATCCGAGCAGGAAAGCTATGTAGAATGTCAGATCACACCACAGAAAGGTTCTGTATTAAAAAACCGGCTCAAAAATGATGGAGAAGATGGTGTCACGTCTGAACATGAATACCTGATCACCGGACTGGCTCCCGGTCAGTCCAATGAGATCAAACTCTCCTTTTATAATACATCGGATGAGTTGCTGAAAGAAGAAACTTACACCGTACAACTAAAGGAAGATTCCAAAATTCCAGCGATCACAAACGTGGAAAAAGGTGACAGTACCACTCCATTGAGTGAAGGGCTCTTTGCTGTCCTTGGCCATGATAAATCCGTAGCCAAAAACATTTATTACTATGATAATGATGGTGTAAGCCGTGGACGGACACCGATTGAGCAATACCGCACCGACCGTATCCTGACGATTAACGGAAATATGGTTTATTCCTACCGTCTGACGGACATTGCGATCGTCAACCGTCTTGGAAAAGTGATAAAGACAGTCAATCTTGGAAAGTACAAATTGCACCATGATTTTATGTATGACAAAAAGAAAAAAGTTCTTCTTTGTCTGGTCAATGACACGAAAAAAGACACGATCGAAGACGTACTTATCTCCGTCAATCTGAATACGGGGAAAGTAAAAAAACTGGTAGACTTTGAAGTGCTCCTTCAGGATATGCGTGATATGTCCGTTCAGCGTAAGAATGGTAAAAACACCTATGGCGGAACGCAGCTGGACTGGCTTCATTTGAATTCACTGGATATGATCAACGATAAAGACGCGATTTTCAGCAGCCGCGAGGAAAGCGTCCTGATCAAGATCAAAAATATCTATGACACCCCTTCGATCGACTATCTGATCCACAAAGGATCCTTGTACAAGGGAACAAAATACGAGAAGCTTCTCCTCAAAGGGAAAGGAAATATTGTCGGTCCTGCCGGTCAGCACACGATCACAGTGGAACACGATGAAAGTCTCGGAAAACATCAATATTATCTGTTCTTCTATGACAATAATTTTGGCAGTGCCAAAACACTTCCTAATTTTGACTGGAGTCTCTATCCGGGTGTTGGTACCTATCGGAAAGGCAATGCCTCCTATTTTACAAAATTTTTAGTCGATGAAGAAAAGCGAACTTACAAGATGGTTCAGCATTTTGAGGTTCCTTATTCAAGTGTCGTCAGTGGCGTAAATTACTTTGGTAACAATATCACATTCAGCAGCGGCATGGATCATACTTATGGCGAATACGACAAGGACGGAAACATGATCTGCACATACACATATGCCGCCGAGCGTTACGCATATCGCGTGATCAAATATGATTTTAAAGACATCTTCTATGTCTGAAAGGAATTTTATGAAACATCGAATACTTTTTTTGCTGATTGCCGGTCTTCTCTTTGGCGCTTGCATTTTTCATCAAACCACACAAGCTGCCGTTCTGACCATCAGCCATAAAGAAAAGAACATTTATACGCAGGCATACCAAAAAGAAGCAACTGCAAAACTGATTCAGTGGAAAACCACCGAACACACACCATCCAATCCACTCGTTGTCCTCAACCCCTACGGGACAATGAGTACCTCGTTATACTATTATGCAACTACAGAAACGCCTTCTTATGTGATCTGCACGATCACAGCAAAAGGCGCAGAAACCATTACCTGCCAATTGGTAAATGATGGAACAGATCAATTGACAACCAAACACGAGTATCTGATCCCCAATCTGGCTGTTGGAAAAACAAACTACATTCGGCTTCAGTTTTTTGACGAGTCGCAAAATCTGATGGAAGAACACTCCTTTTCCTACAAGCCAAAGGCGGATAAAGTAATCCCAAAGATCACAAAAGTGAAAAAAGGAACCAGCAAGGCCACTGTCAGCAACGGGATCTACGCGGTACTCGGACACGACAAATCAAAAGCCACCAATATTTATTACTATGATAATAACGGTGTTTCCAGAGGACGGACGCCCTTAAACGGCTATCGCACTGATCGAATCCTCACAATTGACGGCAAGTGGGTATTTTCCTATAACTTGAATAAACTCGCCGTCATGAATCGTCTGGGGCGGATTGAAAAAACAATCACCTTGAAAGGCTACCAGCTTCATCATGATTTTATGTATGATGAAACTCATAAAAAAATCCTCTGCCTGGTAAATGATAAGAAAAAAAAGACCATCGAGGATGTTGTCATCTCGGTTGATCTCAAAACAAAAAGGATCAAAAAACTGATTGATTTCTCTTCGTTGATGTCCTCTTCCCGAAAAAAACATGTTCAACGGAAAGGTGGAAAAAACACATATGGTGGTACAGAACTTGACTGGCTGCATCTGAATTCTCTGGATCTGGTCAACAACAATGAACTGATCGTCAGCAGCCGGGAAGAAAGTTCTCTCATAAAAGTAAAAAACATTTACAAAAAGCCAAAGATTACCTACATCATCCACAGTGGAACTCTATATAACAATACAAGTTTGAAAAAATATCTGTTAAAACAGACCGGGAAAAAATTTGTCGGTCATGCCGGACAGCACACGATCACGGTCGAAAAAGACAGTACACTTCCATCCGGACAATATTACGTTTATATGTATAACAACAACTTTGGCAGTGCCAAAACGCTTCCTGCGTTTAACTGGAAAAAATACAAGGGTGTAGGAACCTATCGAAAAGGAAAAGCATCCTACTACTACAAATATCTTGTGAATGAAAAGAAGCATACCTATAAACTGGTAAAGAAGTTCGCCGTTCCTTATTCGAGTGTCGTCAGTGGTGTGCAACATTACAACGGGAACATCACATTCAGCAGTGGCATGGATCATACTTACGGCGAATATGATGCAAAAGGTAAAATGATACGCACCTTTACCTATAAAGCCAAACGCTATGCCTATCGTGTAAACAAATATAATATGGACATTTTTTATTGTTATGTATAAAAAGAAAGCTCTTTCGTCTTGAGACTGAATCACTGTAAGCTATAGTCTCTCACGAAAGAACTTTCTTTTTATTTTTTCACTTTTACTTTTTTAACCGAACTCCACTTGCTATACACTTTTTTCCCATTTTCCATATCGTATGCACGCACACGGATATAATAAGTTTTCTTTTTCAAGCGTTTTAATGTAAAGGAGACAGAGCTTCCCATTTTTTTCGTTTTCTTTTTAAACTGCTTGTTTGCCGAATATTGAACTTCATATCCTGCTGCGCCTGACATTTTTCTGCATTTAACAACAATCTTTTTCCCCTTCTTATTCTTAACAGACTTTATCGACGCTTTTTTCTTTTTGATCACAGAAGTCATGCTTACGATCTCTGTCTGTTGCACTTCCGTCTTCGTTGTCTGATCTGTAGACTCCACTGGTGTCGTCTGATCCGGGGAAGCCGTCGGGGTCGGAGTCACCGTTGGTACCGGAGTCACTGTTGGTACCGGAGTCACTGTTGCCGCTGGGGTTACCGTCGGCGTTGTCACCGCGGCGGTCGTTGTTGGTGCCACCGTCGGAGCTGCCGTTACGGTTGGTGCTGTTGGTACTGTCGTTGGGGCTGCCGTTGGTGTCACCGTCGGGGCTGCCGTTGGTGTTACCGTCGGGGTCGCCGTTGGCTTTGCCGTTGGTGTTGCTGTCGGTGTTTTTTCTGGCTCCTGCGGTTTATCCTGTCCATCCGTCGGAGTTTGTGTAGGAACAGAAGGCATCGTAACTACCGCAGTAGAACTCGGTTTTTCCGTTGTTTTTACGACATCATTTGTTGCCACCGGTGTACGGACAAGTGTAGCCTTTTTGACTTTAACTT
>CAKREC010000007.1 GCA_934316925.1 uncultured Eubacterium sp. | reverse complement strand
GTGTTAAAATAAAGATACACACTAAGTCCCACTATGATCAGCAGCATACTATATATACATATTTGTTTTTTATCAAAATGAATCTGCTTCATTATATCAACCTCATCAGTTTACAATTTTCAATGCCGGCACTCCAGAATTCTGCCACTGGAAGCTTTCTTACCTGACACACAATGCTGGAATTCATCGCCCCGTGTCCCACGATCAAAATATCTTTTCCCTGTTCCATAGCCGGTTCTACGACTTCTTTTAAAAAGGAACCGGTACGCGCATACAACTCCTGCAGCGTCTCCGCCTCTCCTTCCGACACCGTATATTTTTCCGGTGCCTGAAAAAAAACACCGATCGGACATCCCGGTATCTGAGAACAATTGGCAAGCCCCTCATAGATTCCAAAGCTCATTTCCACCAGTCGTTCGTCCGTAATGATCGGAATATTTCTTCCCCGCAGAAAAATTTCTGCCGTTTCTCTTGCCCGGCTCAGCGGAGAACAGTAGCATACATCAAACGAAATATCTGCATATTCTTCTCTTGCTTTTTCCGCCATCTTCCGCCCTGCATCATTCAGTGGGATATCCGTTCTTCCCTGCAGTTTGCGTTTCTCATTCCAATCCGTTTTTCCATGGCGCATGATATATAACATTGGTGTTCTCCTTTCGCATTTTCCGGCATTCTGTCGTCTTTTTCTTTTCATTATCGTAACACAAACGGTACAAAGGCTCAAGGTTATCCCCGAATGTTTTCCCATTACTTTATATTCTTTCGTGTTATGCTTCTGTATATATCATTTTTATTTTATACTTTTTAGGAGATTTCAACATGTCTATAAAAACTGAGGTGTCGTAATTACACAACACCCCCTTTATTTAGACTTTAGGGTTCTCTTTCTACATCCATTGCCTTAAAAATCGAAAAAATAACCATTACAGAGATTTGCAATCTCCATAATGGCTACTTCCATAATAATTCAATTGTTTGCTTCTTCCGTTTCAATTTCTAAGCGCTGAAGTATATCTGAAATAATTCTTACATCTTCTATACGACTTATTCCAAAACATTTTTTACCGGCATCTTTAACCGATGCACCAATATGATATGCTGTTTCTTCATCTATAATAAGAAATCTGTCATGAAAAACTTCCGTATAATTCACAGTTAATGTTGGATACTGGCTGTTAAAATTTGCAATATCCTTACTTACCAGACGGGTTCTGCGAACAGTATAAATCGTTGCATCTACACCATCTTTCTTCTTGGCAAGAATGTTCAAAGTTCCAACATCAACATAGTTGTCTATTAGGACTATTGATTTTTCCGCTTTTCCTACAAGACTTACCAGAAGACTGAACGCATCATATATCTGTCCTTCAAAAAATACCTTCTGCCCCACTTCTTCATGTTCAGAAATATATGCAAAAATCTGTTCAAATTTCTTATTCGACTCCTTTTGATACTCTAATTGTTTTAGTTCCAAGCTATTTAGCTTGTCAAACATCATAGCATTTTCAGCCAGAAAACGTCGCATTTTTACAAAAGCATTCATAATATTTACGCTTACCTGAATAGCTTCGTCACTCCTTAAGACAGCTGACAGCATTGCTATTCCTTGCTCTGTAAAAGCATATGGCAAATACCTGCGTCCTCCTTTTGAAGACACATTTTCTGTATTTGAGGTCGCAATTTGCGACCTCAAATCAGCATATTCATCCTCGGTCAGTCGAAAGCAAAAACTTTCCGGAAATCGTTTCGCATTTCTTTTGACGCTTTCATTCAATCTTTTCGTTTCTACATTATAAAGCAGTGCCAAATCGCTATCTATCATAACCTGCTGACCACGTACATAATGAATCTGATTCTCAATTTTTTCTTCTGTGCTATCAACTATTACAGATACATTTATATTATCAGACATCCCACCATCTCCTATGCTTTTTTTATTTTAAAAAGAGGGCTCCGAAAAGCCCTCTCTTTTATATCATCATTTAATGACGAATCTTATTTATGCCATTCCCAATCGCGAACTTCTGGCATATCCTGTCCATATTCAGCAATATACTGTTTATGAGCAACCAACTTGTCATTCATCTCCTGAATCAAGAATGAACCTTTGTTTCCAAGCTGTGGCAAGTGCATAATAGCATCTTTAACCAGGTTGAAACGGTCAATCTCGTTCTGAACACGCATATCAAATGGAGTAGTGATTGTACCCTCTTCCTGATATCCATGAACGGAAATGTTTGTGTTGTGACGGCCATAAGTCAACTCATGGATCAATGTAGGATAACCATGGAATGCGAAGATGATTGGTGTATCCTTTGTAAACAATGCATCGTACTCACGATCAGATAAACCATGAGGATGTTTGCTGTCAGACTCAAGTTTGAACAAGTCAACAACATTGATAACACGAATCTTAAGCTGTGGCATAGCATCACGAAGGATTGTAGTTGCAGCCAAAGTCTCCAATGTAGGAGTGTCACCACAACAAGCCATAACTAAGTCTGGCTCTTCGTTCTGGTCATTACTTGCCCATTCCCAAACACTGATACCCTGTGTACAATGTTTAACAGCCTGCTCCATCGTCAACCACTGTTTGCTTGGGTGTTTAGAAGCAACGATTGCGTTTACATAGTTCTTGCTCTTGATACAATGATCGAAGCAAGACAACAAGCAGTTTGCATCTGGTGGCAGATACATACGAACAACATCGGCTTTTTTGTTAGCCAAGTGATCCAAGAAACCTGGATCCTGATGTGTAAATCCGTTGTGGTCCTGCTGCCATACGTTGGAAGTCAAAATGAAGTTCAAGGAAGCGATAGGCTGTCTCCAAGAAAGCTGATTTGTAACTTTCAACCATTTAGCATGCTGAGCTGCCATAGAGTCAACAACACGGATAAATGCTTCGTAACTAGCGAAGAATCCATGACGTCCTGTCAACAAGTAAGCCTCTAACCAAGCCTCGCACATATGCTCGGAAAGCATACCATCCATGATGCGGCCATTGGTTGCAAGGTTGTCATCATCGCTGTACATATTTGCATTCCAAGGACGATTCTCAACTTCAAATGCATGATACAGACGGTTGGACATAGACTCATCTGGTCCGAAAATACGGAAGTTTTTGTTTTCTTTATTCAATGTGAAGATGTCACGGATATAAGCACCAAGTTCGATCATATCCTGAGCCTGAGTCTTTCCAGGAACAACATCTTTAACACCATACTCACGGAAATCTGGAAGACGAAGGTCTTTCAATAACAAACCACCATTTGCATGTGGGTTTGCTCCCATACGGGAATTTCCTTTTGGAGCCATCTCTTTGATCTCATCTTTTACAGAACCATCTTCGTTGAATAACTCTTCTGGTTTGTAGCTTAACATCCACTCTTTCAACTGATCCAAATGCTCTGGTTTTTCCATAGACATTGGTACCTGATGAGCGCGGAAAGATCCTTCGATCTTCAGATCATCTACTACTTTAGGACCTGTCCATCCCTTTGGAGTACGAAGAACGATCATTGGCCAAGCTGGTCTTGAAGCATCGTTGTTCTCACGAGCATTCTTCTGGATTTCTTTGATCTTTTCAATACATGTATCCATAGCTTCTGCCATAGCTTTGTGCATAGCGATATGATCTTCAGGATCGATACCCTCGTTCATTTCGTCAGCAGCTTCTACGAAGATTGGCTCCCAGCCACATCCCTTAAAGAAGTTCTCAACTTCTTCATGAGACATACGAGCAAATACAGTAGGGTTGCTGATCTTGTATCCATTCATATGAAGAATAGGCAATACAGCACCATCATTGATAGGATTCAAGAATTTATTTGACTGCCAAGAAGTAGCTAATGGGCCAGTCTCTGCTTCACCGTCACCTACAACTGGAACAGCGATCAGATCTGGGTTATCAAATACAGCTCCGAAAGCATGAGCTACAGAATATCCAAGCTCTCCACCTTCGTTAATGGAACCTGGAGTCTCTGGTGCACAGTGACTAGGTACTCCACATGGGAATGAGAACTGTTTGAACATCTTCTTCATTCCTTCTAAATCCTCGGAAATGTTAGGATATACTTCGCTGTAAGTTCCCTCGATGTAAGTATTGGCGATCTGGAAGTTTCCGCCGTGACCAGGACCGGAAATGTAGATCATATCCAAGTCATAACGTTTGATAGCACGGTTACAATGTGTCCAGACAAAGTTCTGTCCTGGAACAGTTCCCCAGTGACCTACGATTTTTTTCTTAACATGATCCATAGTTAATGGCTCACGCAACAATGGGTTATCCAATAAATACAACTGTCCAGCTGACAAATAGTTTGCAGCACGCCAGTAAGCATCCATTTTCTGAAGCATCTCATCGCAAATAGGCTGCTTCTCAAGACATGTAGTTTCGCTCATAATGAACTCCTTTCGACATAATTCTCAAATTTATACTTCTTCATTATACTGTCAAACCAAAAGAAATTCAATGATAAATTTCAAAGATTGTAATTTTTTTGTCAATCTGAACAAAAAACCAGTATCATTCCTTTATATATTGTCATTTTTTTCACAATATCACATTTTTCCCATATGTTTCCATCATATTTAAAAGAAATCCGGACACAATAATACCAAGATAAACGAATGAAAGAAAGCAGACACGTCAAAGGGATGTGACTGCCGGACACATTCCTTTGTCTTTTCAATAAATATGATAAAAGAAAAAATTTGGAGGTGAACATTATGACAAACAGAAATTCTAAAATGGAAGTACCACAAGCAAAGGAAGCTATGAATCGTTTCAAGATGGAAGTTGCTAACGAGATCGGTGTAAACCTGAAAGAAGGTTACAATGGAGATCTTACTTCCCGTGAAGCCGGTTCCGTAGGTGGCGAGATGGTTCGTCAGATGATCCGTAAACAGGAAGAATCTATGAAATAAGAAATGACAAACAGCAAAGAAAGCTGCACCACAAAATCCGGTGCAGCTTTCTTTTTTATTCTCTTTCATCCATATCCATCTGGATCTGTTCTAAATAATGAACAAATGTACCGGAGTACGTCGAGATCTCATACCTTGGATCAAGCTCTTCCAACTTGAAATTTTTCTGTCCTCCCTCTTCCATTCTCTGCCAGAATCCTTTCAGTTTCCGGAAAGGGAGATACATATACTTTTCGCTGGCTTTAAAATAAATAAGTAGAAAGGCAATTCCCTCCTGCTCTTCGAAAGCCTCCATAAACGCAACCTGATGCGGATGCACATTGGCCAGTGCAAACCGGTCCGTAGCACATTCTTTGGCATCAAAGCAGACTGGGATCCCCTGCACAACTCCGATGTAATCCACTGTACTTTTCTGTTCGAAGTATGCAAGTGTAATGTGCCGGTGTTCCTTGTCGATCTGAATCGGCTTGATCGGGGTTGGAATTTTCTGGATCAGTGCAAGTTTTTGGTTGCGGTACTTTTCATTTGTCATATTGATCAGTTCTTCCAGAAAGGATCCACGCAGTCCACGGGAGTTCCAGGTACCCATCAGGCAAGCTCCTGATAGATGATCGCATCTTTGATCTGCTGAACTTTCTCCGCGCCTTCCAGCGCTCCCAAAAGAGCAAAGCCAAATTCCATCGCCGTGCCAAGTCCCCGGCTCGTAATGATATTACCGTCTACCGATACCGGATTTCTTTCAACGACAGCACCCGTCAATTTGCATTCATGATCCGGATAGCTGCATGCTTTTTTCCCTTCGAGCAAGCCGTATTTACCAAGAACACTTGGAGCTGCACAGATTGCAGACACAATCTTTCCCGCCTCATTCATGGCTAAGATTGCTTTCTTCACTGCTTCACTTTCTGCGAGATGAATAGTTCCCGGCATACCACCCGGCAGGATCACGCCGTCATAAGAAAGCAGATCGATCTCTCCCAAGGTTTCATCCATCTGAACCGTAACACCTTGTGCACTTTTCACCTGTTCTTCCTCATTGATCGATGTCATCGTCACTTCAACACCACCACGGCGCAGCAGATCCACTACCATCAATGCCTCTACCGTCTCAAAACCTTCTGCAAATAACATAAATACTTTCTTCATTTCCGATCATCCTCCTGTATCTCTTTATAAAAATAATTGTTCTTTCATTTTTCGAAAATGGTCTGGCAATGGTGCGGTAAATGTTTTCCCATCAAAGCGCTCCCATTCGCCCTCCAGATGAGGAAACACAATTTTTTCCGCATGAAGCAAAAACCATTTCCATCCTTTTAATGGGGTGCCGCCATACTTGACATCTCCTGCCACCGGATGCCCGATGCTGGCCAGATGGCTTCGGATCTGATGAGTCTTTCCGGTGATCAGCTGCACCTGCAAAAGTGTGTATCTGTCATTTTGTGCCAGTGGTTTATACCGGGTTTCAATATAAGCACTGCCCGCACACTCTTTCGAAAGCACACGGACTTTATTGCTTTTCTCGTCTTTTACAAGGTAGCCCTTCACCGTGTCCGCACAAGTCATCTTTCCCTGTACGATCGTAAGATAATATTTTTCCAGCGTGCGGTCTTTGATGAGTGCCGACATTTTCTGAAGTCCCTGCAGGCTTTTACCGGCAACTACCATGCCACTGGTATTCCGGTCCAGGCGATTGCAAATGCCGGGAGTAAACGGCTGATTGGGATCCCACTCTCCTTTTTCCTGCAAATATCCAAGAAAATATTCCACTAAACTGACATCTTGCGGAGCAGCTTTCTGTGAGAGCATTCCTGCTTTTTTATTGATAAGGACAACATCTTCGTCTTCATATATAATGTCCAGATCGGTTACCGGATAGCGAACCGCTTCCCGTTCCCCTTGAAATTTGGCTACGGTTTCATCGGAAAGAAACAGTTTGACCATGTCTCCCTCTTCGAGCATCTCATTGCCCTGTGCTTTTTTCCCATTCAGTGTAATGTTCTTTTTGCGGAGCATCTTATACAAAAACCCTTTAGATGCTTCTTTTAAATATTTCTGCAGAAACTTGTCAAGCCGTTGTCCTTTTTCATTCTTGCCTATTGTTAATTCTTTCATGCGAACTCCTATACTGCCAGTGAATGTAAATATTCCAACAACCGCTGCTCTCTGGCAGGATCGGTCGGCACTGCGGAAATCTTATCCAGTCTGGCAAATAATTCTTCGTCATTGTCCAGAACAAATGTATGAAAAGACGGTGCCGCCTTACTGATGTTATCTACAAAATATTTTTTTACATACGCTCTGTCCTGCGGTGATTTTGCCAGCACCGCTAAAATGGTGCCATTTTTAACCACTACAAAATCAAAGTGCATGATCTTCTCTGTCGATGTAAATACATAATCCGTCAGAAACGGTGCATCGCCAACGGCATTTTTCACCTTTTCATACCGCTCGGCATTCACACCTTTTCGCGGCATAAGAACAATAAGTGCAACAATCCGCTTTGCCCCCGGCAATACCATCAGCACTGCCAGTACCGTAAAAACATTTGCTCTTGTATGTGTCCAAAAATATCCAATTACAAAAATAGCAACCGCTATCACAACATAACCTAACAGCCATAACCCGTCAATTCGCTTTTGCCGGGCGATATACCCACACTGACCTTTATCGATCTTCATATGTCCTCCTAATATGTTTCATACTTATTTTATTGTTCAGTGTACCACAATTCCCGCTATCTGTGAACCTGTGCATTCCATTTTTCTGTCAAAACATAATACGGATTTATGCTGATCTCCTCCCCATTTTCTATAAAATAGACCCCGAAGTGCAGATGGACGACGAACTTTCCCCGGGTTCCTTCCGAACCATAGCCGGTGTCCCCCATATACCCGATCACATCCCCCGCTTTCACTGCCTGTTTTTCATGCAAACCCTCTTCATAATGATCTAAATGCGCATAATAAAAATATAACCCGGACCGGCTTCGGATCCCGATCCGGTAACCACCGAGTTTTAACCATCCCATCTTTTCGACGATGCCATCCGTAGCACTTACAACAGCATATTCGCCGGCTGCTGCCTTCGACGGAATGATGTCAATTCCCTCATGGCTTCGTTTACCGCCATAATTGCGCTCTCCGCCATACGAATTTTCAAATGGTATTGTTTCCATTGAAATACCCTTGACCGGAAAGACCTGAATTTCCTTCCTTCCTTTGTGCCACAGGATCTTTCGCGCCGCCTTTTGCTTCCACCCCTGGCATTGCTGGCTGCACTCCGGTTCGTTTACGCGATCCATATTTTTCTCTATGTAACCAAGAATTCCCCAAAGGAATCCAACAAGCAGGATCACAAGGATCCAGATGACTTTTTGCTTTTTTCTTCTCATACAAAAATCCCCCTGCATCCAATATATGCAGAGGGATCTACTCTCATTATTCAAATGGCATTGATAACAATCGGTAACTGCGCTGTATCATTTCCGAGTCCTTCGAAGAATTCAGGATCTCCACCTGTCTCTCCCGTTCCTGTGTATACAGCAGATTTTTTTCCTTTAACCGTCTGCGAAGCTCAAGGGATGTTCCCAGACTGCCATCCAGCAGATGGATATCCTGGTTTCCCAGAAACTTCTTTAAATACGGTTTTAAAAAAGGATAATGTGTGCAGCCAAGAACGATCGTCTCCGTATTTTCATGGATGTAAGGCTGAAGATGTTTCTCCAGATATGCTTTCAGCTCCGGTCCTTCAATCTTTCCCTGTTCTACAAATTCCATAAGGCCTTCACACGGAACGGAAAGGATCGAAGCCTGATCTTTGTACAGATCCAAAAGATCCTGATACTTTACCTGTTTGATCGTCATCGGAGTGGCCATCACCAGGATCTCGCCGCCGCGGTTGCACACAACCGCCGGTTTGATCGCAGGCTCAATCCCGACCAAAGGAAGATCCGGATACTCGACCCGCAAAAAACGCACAGCGGCACTGGTGGCTGTGTTGCATGCAACCGCCAAGCCCTTGATCCCCCGGTCTAACAGTTTTTCCACGACGGAAAAAGTCAGCCGCTTGATCTCTTCCTGCTCCTTAGTTCCGTATGGTGCATGAAGAGAATCTCCATAATACACAAAATCTTCCCACGGCATGATCCGCATTGCTTCCCGAAGGACGCTAAGTCCTCCCAGCCCGGAGTCCATAAAGCCGATCGGCAATGTCCTTTGTTCATCCACGCTGCTCATTTTCAACACTCTTTCTACAGAAAGATCCGGTTACTCTTCATCCAATGATCGTTCTGTGATATCTTTTTTACGATTCAACAAATCATAGATACATGGTACCACAAAAAGGGTCAAAAGGGTACCATAAATTAATCCACCGATCGTAACGATCGCCATTGGTCTTGTCATATCGGATCCCATGCTTCCTCCAAAGACCATTGGCACCAGACCAAGGATCGTCGTTACCGCCGTCATAAGGATCGGACGCAGACGGGTCTTACCGCCATCTACGATCGCCTTCCGTTTTTCAACGCCTTCACGGCGTACCTGATTGATGTAGTCAACCAGAACAATACCATTATTTACGATGATGCCGGCCAGCATAACAAAGCCGATCAACGCGATCACGCTCACATCGCTTCCGCTCATCCACAGTCCCAGGAAACCACCGGTAAAGGCGAGTGGGATCGTGAACAGAATAATAAACGGAGAAAGAAGGGACTGGAACTGTGCGACCATGATCAGGTACATCAGCAAAATTCCCAATACCATCATCAGCATAACCTGACCGATCGCTTCTTTTGTTGATTCGTCTTCCCCGTCAAACTCAATCTCATATCCGTCCGGCGCCTGATATGAGTTCAATGTCTTTCTGACCTGATCACTTACATTGCTGACAATATATCCGTCCTTGATGTCTGCCGATACAGTAATGTACCGCGTCTGGCGGATACGATTGATCGTACTTGGCGAATCTGCCACATCAAAGGTAGCAATTTTTTTCAATTTTACAGTCTTCTTTTTCTGGGTCGTGCTATCCGTATATTCAATCTTCATATTGCGGATATCTTTTCTTGTCAGCTTACTGTCCGAACTGTTCTTCACATAAACGCCAAGATCCTCGGTATCTGTTGAGACAGTCGTCGCAGAAGAAGCCTCACTTACTTTTGCCGCGATCTGCTGATATACCGTAGCAACAGTCAGCGAATATTTCATCGCTTTTGCTTTATCGATGGTGACTCGATACTCTTTGTCAGCATCTTCCAGACCATTACTTATGTTTTCCAATCCATCCACAGCGCTGATCTTCTTCATGACTTCTTCTGAAACGGTCTGCAATTTGTCAAGATCTTTCCCTTTGATCTTGATGGAAACGCCCTCTCCGGTCAAAGAACTCATATCCATGGCAGATGCATTGACCGAAATCTCACAATCCAGATCTTTTGTCTTTTCTGCAATCTGCTTGGTAACCTCTTCATTGGACAATTCCCGTTTTTCTTTTAAGATCAGATACATGGTAACCGTATTGCCACTGCTGCCGCCAGTCAGCATAGACATGGATGAGCCGGTTCCTGTATATGCACCAACCGTCTCCACGTCACTGACTTCTTTGATCTTGGCAACCGCTTCATTTGATACCTTTTTCAACTGATCAAAATCCGCTTCTTTATCCATCGTCAGCGTCGCTGTCATCTGGGTACTCTCCATATCCGGCATCATAGAGGTTCCATTTTTGATCGCCAATACAGAGAACAGGATCAGTAATGCTACTGCACCGATGAGTACCAATGGTTTAAAGTTGAGAACTTTATCTAAAAGTTTTCCATAGCCATTCTGCATGGCGGTAATAATCTTAAACTCTTTGCCCGTGGATTTCTTCATCAATCCGCCTGCCATTGCCGGCACCAGGGTAAGCGCGATCACAAGACTTGCTCCCAGCGTGTATGCCAGTGTCAGTGCAAGATCGACAAACAACTGTTTTGTGATACCTTCCGTGAAAATGATCGGTGCAAAGACACAGATCGTAGTAAGGGTAGAAGCAATGATCGCTCCTGCCACCTGTCTGGCTCCTTCTACTGCTGCTTTCTTTGTCGAATATCCCTTCTGTTTTAAGCGGAATATATTTTCAATCACAACAACCGAATTGTCTACCAGCATACCAACGCCCAGCGCCAATCCTGAAAGTGAGATGATGTTCAGGGTCACACCACTGAAATACATCGCGACGATCGCTGCAACGACACTCAATGGGATCGAACATGCTACAATGATCGTTGGTCGAATGTCACGCAAGAATAACAGCAGGATCAGAATCGCAAGAATACCACCTAATACCAGGTTTTCTAAAACGGCATCCACAACCAGATCGATATACAAGCCTTGATCCATTAGTTTGGTGATATGCAATCCCTCATTCTGTTTTTCCAATGTTTCAAATTTTTTCTGCAGATTATCTGAGACATCACCGGTGGAAAAGCCGGATTGTTTTTGGATCGTTACCAAAACAGCCGGATTTCCATTTACCACTGTGTATACCTCATCGGAATTGTCGGTCTGCGCCACATCCGCAACATCTCCCAATGTGATCGGATCCAGGCCATCAATTCCCATGTCGCAGATCACCATGTCTTTGATGTCATCCCATTTTTCCACTTTGTCACCAACGCGTACCAGATAGGATGCTTTTTCATCTGTAATATATCCCGATGGCATATCAAAGTTTTCCGCCTTTAAAATGCCCTCGACCATTGATTTTGTAATAATATTATTCAGATCCGCATTATCGATCGCTGTTTTCTTTGTTGTTTTTAATTCACTCTGCGCTTTCGATATTTCGCTGGAACCATTGTCCAGCTGTACCTGTGAAACACTTAATTCGATTCCCGACAGGATCTTTTGTTTGTTTAACTGCTCCAGTGCCTCCGTTGTCGTCGTTTTGCCGGAGACTAATTTTTTTCTCGCTTTATTTAATTTACTAAGACCTGTGCTGATCTGTTTTTTTGCCTTGGAAATCTTGGTCTCATTGGCAGCAAGGGTCTTCTCCTGTGTCTCGATCTCCGTAAGGCCAGCTTGTGCCTGTGTAAGACCGGTACCAACCTCTTCCAGTTTGGCAGACAGTTCCTCTTCCTTGATCCCCTGTGCCGTCAAAGTAGCTACCAGAGTCTGCCGCTGGGTTTTCAACGCAGACAGATTGGTTTTCTGCTGGTCTGTTGCCTGATCTCCGAGTTTTTCAATCTGTGATTCTAAAGCCGCGATCTGGGTGTCCAGCTGTTCTAAGGAACTTTTAACGGTCTCTAACTGTGTCTTTGAAGTCTTCAATGTTTTGATCGTTGCATTGACTTTCGCCTTCGACGCAGCCAGCGTAGCTTTTCCCGTTTTCAGCTGTTTTTCTGATTTTTCTAAAGTCTTTTTTTGTTCTTTTACCTTTTGGATCTGTTCGTCGATCGTCTTCAGGCCATCTTTGATCTGCTCTGATGCCCCCTGTAATTTTGTTTCTCCTTTTGCCATCTTGTCAGCGGCAGTATTCTTGCCTTTTTCCAACTTTTTCTTGCCGCTTTCGATTTTGTCTTTATTTTCGGAGATCTTATCTTCGCCATCTTCAAACTGTCCTTCAATGGCTGCTTTAACCTTCTTGTTGACAGCATCCAGTTTTGCCTGCTGGATAATGACTTCGACTTTCTTCTCGATCGCACCGGACTCGGATACGGTAGCAATTCCATTTACACTTTCCAGTTCCGGAATGATGTCACTCTCCACCTTTTTGGTAACTTCGGTATCCTCAAGTCCATCATAGTCCAGAGCGGCAACCATAACCGGCATCATCTCCGGATTCATTTTCATGATCGTCGGACTTCCGATCGCGTCATCCCAGGACGCAGTCACCGCATCCAGGCTTTCTCTCATATCTACTGTTGTAGAACCCATATCAGTTCCACTGTTAAATTCCATGATAACAACCGACATATTGCTGATTGACATGGACTGCACTTCTTTTACATTATTGATGCTGGACATCGCCTGCTCCACAGGTTCTGTAACTGCCCGCTCCACTTCTTCCGGGCTGGCGCCACCGTATGTCGTCATCACGATCGCATATGGCATTTCCATACTTGGCAGCATATCGGTACTCATATTCCGGAACGACAAAAAGCCTAATACCAGAACGATAACGACTGCCACAAACACTGTGTACGGTTTTCGCACGCAAAATTTTGATAGCATAATTTTGATCCTTTCTGTTTAGTTAACCATGTTACATATTTATCATGTTAACACTTCTTATAAAGACCGTCAATCCCATTCTTTCATGACTTCCTCTGCCAATGTGATGAAATCCGCCTGTCGGCTTTCCCGGATCTTCTCTGCCCCACATCGTCGCAGCGCCCGGGTTGTCGCAGCACCTATACTGTACGCCGGAATCTTCTTCCATTCCGGATGATCCTCCAGCACTCTGACTGCATTGGAACCGCAGGTAAATACTGCAAAATCATAATCGTCCGGTGCCGGGAATGTATCCTGTATCACTTTTTTATTTTCATATACAGTTATTTCAATCAGCGACGCCTCGCTGCCCCTGAGCTGTTCTCCCAGCCACGGCATTACTTGTGCAGCACGAACATAGCACACGGTGTCTTCTGGTTTTAACTGTGATTTCAACTTATCCCACAGTCCTTTTTGACTATGATCTTCCGCGATCAGATCCGGCACAATCCCGTATTTTTTCAATTCACGCGCGGTATTCTCACCAACTGCACAAAACTGACAGTGCGAAAAATCAAAGATCCGGCATCCGGATTCTGCAAGTCCCTGAAAAAATCCCCGGACCGCGTTTTTACTGGTAAAGAGCATGTATTGGATCTTCCCGCATTTCTCTGTCGGCAGCTTCCACGGCAGATACTCAATACGTCCCACCGTGATCTCCGTGATCTCCATACCATTTTCCCGGAGTTTTTGCGCCAATGGATGAGGATCTGAACCAATCTTAGGTACTAATCCTTTTCGGCGGTTTCTATGGATTGCCACCTGTGACAGATTTTCCGCTAATGCAACAACATTTCCTACCACAATGATCGCCGGCGACTCTACCGGTGTATGTTTCAGTTCTTCCGACAATGTGGACAACGTGCCGATCACATTTTTCTGATCCGGCATAGTACCATGTGACACCACTGCCGCCGGTGTTTCTTTGTCCATGCCGGCCTTCAAAAGTCCATCTGCAATTTCATCGACTTTACTAAGTCCCATCAGGAAGACAAGCGTTTCCCTGCCTTTTGCCATGGATGTAAAATCAAGATCCGCAAGGGAATCTCTCTTATCATGTGCTGTCACAACACGGAATCCGCCCGATACTCCCCGGTGCGTGATCGGAATCCCCGCATATGCCAATGCAGCAACCGCCGATGTTATCCCCGGCACCACTTCTACCGGAATTCCTTCCTGCAGCAATGCAATCGCTTCTTCACCACCACGGCCAAAAACAAAAGGATCTCCCCCTTTCAGCCTTACCGTGTAAGAGCACTCCTTTCCCTTTTGGATCAGGAGCTGATTGATCTCTTCCTGTTTCATTGTATGATGATGATTTCGTTTGCCAACATAAATCAATTCACATTCCGGTTTTCGTAAATATAATAGTTCCATCGGGATCAACCGGTCATACACGATACAATCCGCCTGCATGATCCGTTGTTTTCCCAATTCTGTGATCAGACCGGGATCTCCCGGTCCTGCACCGATCAAATAAACTTTTCCCATATCATTCCCCTAACTGTTCCATTACCTGTGTTACCATACGTTGCGCATCGCATCCCTCTGTCATCGCATAGCGAAGATGCTGACCCTCCGGATCACCGAGCACCGCACGCAGGCAGTAACCATGATCGGTTTTGGTACAGACAGCCCCCAGCGGTGTATGGCAGTCGCCACCAAAAGCCTGTAAAACACCTCGTTCTGCCACCGATGAAAATTCACTCTCTTCATCCGACAACGCATCCAGCATCTTCTGTAATTCTGTGTCTTCTTTCCGGATCTCAAGAGCAAGAATCCCCTGCGCCGGCGAGGGGATCATCTGTTCATATTCCAGATACTGGGTAATCTGTTCCCTCATTCCCAAACGATGAAGTCCTGCCGCTGCCAGCACAATGCCATCCAGCTTTTCTTCCTCCATTTTTCGAATGCGGGTATCAATATTTCCCCGGATATCTACGATTTTCAGGTCCGGACGCAGTGCCAGTAACTGTGATCCTCTTCTGGCACTCCCGGTTCCGATCACGGCATGTTCTTTGAGTTTCTGCAGCGACTTTGCCTCACGCAGGATCAGAACATCTCTTGGATCTTCCCGTTTCCACGCTTTGGTAAATATAAGAGCCTCCGCCGGAAGTACCGGCATATCTTTCATACTATGTACCCCTATATCCACCTCGGATTTCTGAAGTTTTTCCTCAATCTCCCTGACAAAAATCCCTTTTCCGCCAATCTGGGAAAGCGGTTTGTTTTGAATCTGGTCTCCTGTCGTTTTTACGATCACGATTTCAAACTGATGCTGTGGATATTGTTCCTGCAGCTTCCTGCAAACCCATTTTGTCTGTGTCAGCGCAAGCTTCGATCCTCTCGTTCCAATTCGATATATCATTCAAAATCCTTTCCGGTCTGAAACAAATGCTCTACCATATTTTGATATTTTTGCTGTTCCTCAATCGTATCCAATTGCTTCAGTTCATGGATCGGCTCCTTGAGAAGCCGCTGTAATGAAGCATTCAACACTTTTTTCAATATATTCTTTTCCCTGCGGTTTAAATCCAATTTACGATCTAAATACCCAAAACTGTCTTCTACAATATCCTGGCAACGCTTCTGCAACGACTGAATCGTAGGATCCATGCGGCTTACATGCAGCCATTCCACACTTTCGTCCACACATTCCTGTACCGTCTTTTTGCATTCTTCTGCCAGCTTTTCCCGTTCTTTTTGATTTTCGTCCGCGATCTGCTGGATCGAATCCATATTGATCACGGTAACTTCCTCTCGCCCGGTAAGCCTGATATCAATATCTCTGGGGCTTGCCAGATCCAGAAACCATCTCGCCTTCTGATCCTTCGGATAATCCTCTTCCCGGATCACGGTGTGGGGAGATGCCGTTGCTGAAACGATCACGTCACATCCCACAAGACACTCATACCGCTTCTCGTATGATACAACCTGAATTGGAGAAAATCGCTCCTGCAACAGGCTTGCATGGTTTTTGTTTCTACTGCAGACCAATATATCTGCCAGATCATATTCCATCAGGTAGGTAAGTGCCAGTTCCGCGGTCTTTCCACTACCGATCAAAAGAACACTTTTTCCGGAAAGATCCACGGTTGTTGCCAGCTGCCGTACCCCCACATAACTGACAGAGATCGGTTTCTCGCTAATGTGATACTGCGTCTTGATCTGTTTGGCACAACGGATCGCATCCCTTACGATCTTGTCCAGCTCTTTCCCGCTGTGTCCCATCGTACGCGAAAAATCCATCGCCTCCACAACCTGACCCAGGATCTGATCCTCTCCTAAAACCAAAGACTCCAGACCACAAGCTACCCGAAACAGATATGCGATCGCCTCATTGCCCTGATCCTCTCTCAAAATTCCATTCCAATCAATCTGTGGAAAAAAATCCCGATAGCACTTTGCGATCACTTTGCCATCCTTGTCGTCTTCACACACATAGAACACTTCACTTCGATTGCAGGTCGACAGCACCATACTCTGGGTAATGCCAAGTGCTGCCAGACGATTCATAAATTCGATCCGTGAAGAATCCGTAAAAGAAACTTTTTCCCGCTGATCCAGGGCAGCTTCGCGGAAGCGGACGCCCACATATCCAAATTTCATGCTACTTCCTCCAAAATCCCTCTAAGATATCACATGTTTTTTTCAAATCCTCTTCGCTATGTGCATCCGAAATAAACATCGCCTCAAATTGCGACGGTGCCAGATAGATTCCATGATCCAACGCATATCCAAAATAGTCTGCATATGCCTTTGTATCGGATTCTACTGCTGTATCATAATCCTGAACCGGTCCCTTCGTGAAAAATACACTCAGCAAAGATCCCACCTGATTCACACAGATATCCCCGGAAACCGCTTGTAACCGTTTGGCAAGATAAGCACCTTTTTGTTCCAGCCGTGCATAGATCTGCGGATCATGTTCCAGAATTCTCAACGTCGCCAGTCCCGCCGTTGTTGCGATCGGATTGCCCGACAATGTTCCTGCCTGATATACCGGTCCGACCGGAGATACCATTTGCATAATATCCCGGCGTCCACCATATGCACCCAGTGGCATCCCACCTCCTACGATCTTGCCAAGCGTCGTAAGATCCGGTGTTACCTGATAATATTCCTGCGCGCCTCCCAAAGCCAGACGGAATCCTGTGATCACCTCATCAAAGATCAACAATGCTCCATACTGCTTTGTAATGTCACGAAGGAAAGGCAAAAAGCCGGGCTTTGGCAAAACAACACCCATATTTGCCGCCACCGGTTCTACGATCACGGCAGCGATCTCGTCCCGGTTCGCTTCAAACAATTGTTTCACCGACTCTTCATCATTATAATCTGCTACCAGCGTATGTTTCGTATAGTCTGCCGGTACTCCCGCACTGTTTGCTACAGCTGTAGTAAGCGCCGCAGAGCCGGCTTTTACCAAAAGGCCATCGGAATGTCCATGATAGCACCCCTCAAATTTGATAATCTTATCTCTTCCTGTAAATCCTCTGGCAACACGGATTGCACTCATAACTGCCTCTGTGCCGGAACTTACCAGCCGGCTCACTTCCATCGACGGTACATGACGTGATATCATCTGCGCCAGCTGAACTTCTTTTTCTGTCGGCGCACCATATGTAAGTCCATCCTCACAGGCCTCTTTCACCTGTTCAACCACAGCCGGATGAGCGGAGCCCAGAATTCCCGGCCCCCAGGAACATACATAATCGATCATTTCATTGGCATCTTCATCGACGATACGATCTCCTTTTGCACGCTTGATAAAACGTGGAATCCTGCCAACCGCACCATACGCACGTACCGGACTGTTTACCCCGCCGGGGATCAATTCTTTTGCCTGTTCAAATAGTGTTTCAGATCTCGTGATCATTTTTGCTCCTCCTTAATATGGGTTTCTCCTCAATATGTATTGCCCCCTCGCCTCCGCTCGGCGGCAGGTCGTCGAAACCATTTTCAATATGACTTCGTCATATGGGTTTCTCCTCTAATCCAGGTAGCTACATCCAAGGCATGATAAGTAATGATCATATCGGCACCGGCGCGTTTCAATCCGATCATATTTTCCATGACGATCTTTTTCTCATCAATCCATCCATTCTGCGCTGCCGCTTTTACCATAGCATATTCACCGCTTACATTATAAGCTACGATCGGAATGTTGCAGTGATTGGAAATATCTTTAATAATATCCATGTACCCGATCGCCGGCTTTGCAATGATAAAATCAGCTCCCTCTTCGATGTCCTGCTGTACCTCTCTCAATGCCTCTCTTCCATTTGCCGGATCCATCTGATAGGTCTTGCGATCTCCAAATCCCGGTGCGGAATGTGCAGCATCCCGAAATGGTCCGTAATATGCCGAAGCAAATTTAGCTGCATATGACATAACCGGTATATGTGAAAAGCCGTTTTGATCGAGCGTCTCCCGAATACAGGAAACCCGCTTATCCATCATGTCACTAGGTGCGATCACGTCTGCGCCTGCTTTTGCGTACACATAGGATGCCTTGGCTAATAATGGCAATGTTTCATCATTGAGTATCTCCCCGTCACGTACCAGTCCGCAATGTCCATGCGAAGTGTATTCGCAAAGGCACACATCGGCAATGACAATGAGATCTTCATATCGTTCTTTTATATAGGTAATCCCTCTTGGAATAATCCCATCTTCACAATATGCCCCACTGCCCACTTCATCTTTGTGTGCCGGGACACCAAATAACAGAACCGCCGGAATCCCCAGATCCACGATCCGGTCCAGTTCCTGCTGTACCCGGTCTAATGAATACTGATAAATCCCCGGCATAGAAGGCACTGGTTCACAAATATTTTCTCCTTCCACCAAAAACAGTGGGTAGATCAGATCCTCTACACGAATATGATGTTCTCTTACCATGTCTCTAAGTGCAGCTGTTCTTCTCAGTCTTCTTCCTCGTTCCATTTGAATTCTCCTTTTTCTAAACTTTGATATAACATGTTCCGGATCACCTGTTTTCTCTCCGATTCATCCGGGTATCTTTTTTTCAACAGATCTCGCAATTCTCCCATGCGTTCATTGATGTCTCCCAATAAAGGCGTCAGAATGTTTTGATTTTCTTCTTTCAGATACTGGGCCACCACAGGACTCTTGCCGCTGCTGCTAAATGCAGCTACCATATCTTTTTCTTTTCGATATGCCGGGAAAATAAAATCACAATATGCCGGGTCATCCACGACATTGATAAGGATCCCCGCTTCCTTGCATTTGTCATAGATCCGATGATTTATCTCCGGCTGATCCGTTGCGGCCACAACCAAACACTGTCCGTTCAGATCCGCATCCTCAAAATCTTTCTCATAGATCGTGATCGGCTCCATCTGCCGGATGCACGGATCCACCTCCGGCGCAACGACCGTTACCACCGCGCCAAAATCCTGCAGAACCCGAACCTTTCTCTTCGCCACAAGGCCGCCGCCCACGACAAGACACGGCTTTTGTTCAATCTGAATAAACATTGGAAAATACGCCATCTGTATCTCCTCCTAATCCTTTGTGAATTTTTTTACCTGTCCAAAGACACAAAAAGCTTTGCGCCAATCAAACTTGACGCAAAGCCCCTCATATACATCATACCTACTGATCTGTGTTCTTGTCGAAACTTGGATCGTTCAGATAAGACTGATACATCTGTTCCACTTCTTCCTGACACATCGCATAGTTGTAAAAACGCAGATCACTTATATACCCCCGGAAAGAATGCTGATAATAATCACCACCAAGCACCAATAATTTCAAACGTCCCAGCGTGATCACATCGTCTGTCTTTCCCTCGTAAACTCCATTCTGGTAAATACGTGACAATGCCGTTCTGGCGTTGAACGTAATGCACAGATGCGTCCATTCTTCCAGATGAAACTCGGATCCCAGTGCATCATACCATCCCTCATCATCCCAGGCATCCTTGACACGGAAGATCGGCATCTTTTCCCACGCATAAGGCATCAGACTGAGAAATCCTCTGTCGGATGTTGCCGACAGTACACATCCCCAATTGATCAACTGCTCGGATTTGATCCACATGGAAACCGTAAAATTGTCAATTCCCAGTACGCTATTCGGTAATTGCACAACATTTTTCATGTTCTCTCCACCCGGCAGGTACAGACTTCCAACCCGATCCACAATTCCTTTGCCATAACCAACCCGACCAATGATCTTACCTTCGTTCTCGCCATTCTGATCCTTCAGATCCCCCTTGAATGGGTATACAACTTCTCTTATCACTGCCAGACTATGTGCATGATAATATTCTTCAAAATCTTTCAAAGAAATCGGTGGGGAATAATAATTTCCCTGTGCCACGTCACATCCATAGGATATCAGCGCCTGTTCCTGTTCTCTGTTGGAAATACCCTGTATCACCATCATAACACGCAGTCCGCGCGCCATCGACAATATATTTTTAACGATAATATTTCGCTTATCTTTCTGGTCATCACTTACCAAAAACTCTTCATCCATCTTGATCGCATCGAAATCAAACTCACGGATCGTACTTAACGACGAAATGCCTGACCCAAAGCGTCGGAGTGCCACGGTAAATCCGGCATCTTTCAATTCCTGCAAAGCCTGACCGAATATCTTTTTATCTTCACGGTTGTTCTCTGTGATCTCAATCGTAAATGCAGCAGGCGAAACATCATACTTCTTAGCAATCTCAACCAGTTTCCCCACAAAATTTTTGTGATAAATATGAAGAGAAGACATCGCTACTTCCAGTTTCATATTCGTCAGTGGCGTATCATTCCAGCTCTTTCGGATCTTGCATGCCTGTTCAAAAACATAAAAATCCATATCAATGATAAAGCCACTTTCTTCGAGAACAGAAAGAAACCGCTCCGGCATCCTCACGCCATCTTTCGGATGATGCCATCTCACAACAGTCTCTGCCCCCATGACCTGTGAATTCACAATATTGATCAATGGCTGCAAATACACCTGAAACTGTCCCTCACGCAATGCCGTCGAAAATTCAACCTCAACCGACCGGCGGAACTCTTCCTCTTCCTGAATCTCATCGTAAAACACATAGGTATTTTTGCCCGTGTGCTTTGCATGATACATCGCAGCATCGCAACGACACAAAATCTCTTCCATCGGCTCCTCTGTCAGATGATTCCAGATCACACCGATGCTCAAAGAAATGATCGACTGAACTTCAACCGAGATCTGCACATCCTCAGCTGACAACAAAAGGTCTTCCGCCATTGAAACGATCTCATCCCGCTCCATCCTGTGATCTACGATAATGACAAACTCATCCCCGCTCATGCGTGCCACAAACTGATCTTTGGCTTTTTTCTGTATCGTCTTTGCCAGACCCACTAACAATTCATCCCCAACATGATGGCCATATGTGTCATTGACTTTCTTAAAATTGTCAATATCAAGAAACATCGTGCTGACAGTCTCCCCCGCAGGCAACTGATGATAAAAGTCATATAGTCCTCTACGATTTGGTAATCCGGTCAAATAATCCGTCAATGCTAATGCTTCCATTTTATCATCTCCTTCCGAGGTATGTGCCATAGCATAACAGCCAATTTTTCCGCCCTGTTTTTAAAACAATCTATTTGTAATTTTACCACAGAACTTCTTCTATGAAAAGAAGCATTTTCTTGAAATTATGACTTCTTTTTGTCATGTTTATAATTATAAAATATAAATGTGAATTTTTCTTGAAATTACAGATGAATTCGAATATAATAATAATATCATTTTGCAGGATTCTGTAGTGAATCCTGACTACGGAAACTAAGGAGCGTGATTCCATCATGAAAAAGAAAGTTATAGCAGGACTGCTTACATTATGCATGTGCTTATCCTTAACCGCCTGTGGTAAGAAACAGGAAGAAGTCGTGGACACAACACCTGTCTATGAAGAAATTGCTATGAAAGGGATTTCCATGGAACCTCAGTTCAAGGCAAATGACACCTTACAGATCAATAAGAATTTCCAGGATATCAAGCGTTTTGATGTCATTGCATACAAACGCAGTTCCTCTGATGATTACAATTATGTTCACCGCGTATACGGACTTCCAGGTGAGACGATCAAGATTTTAGATGGTACGATTTCGATCAACGGAAAGACGATTGAAGATCCATATGCCAATGGCGAGATGGATAAAAGCAGCAACTTGACATTTACTTTGAAAGAGAATGAATATTTTGTACTGGGCGACGCCAGAGCTGCCAGTAAGGACAGCCGTAATGCCGGTGCAGATAAAACAGCCATTGCCGTCTCCAGATCTCAGATCGAGGGAGTGGTTACTGCTTACAAGAGCCAAGGAGCAGCCAACTGGATGGATATCAACGGTTGATCATCAAACAAGTTGACACAAAGAGCCATCTCGTAGGAGATGGCTCTTCTTATTTTCAGAAAAATAATAGAATGGAGAAAGACATGAAACAACGAAACAGTTTTTCCAGTAAACTCGGATTTATTCTTGCTGCTGCCGGTTCCGCCGTAGGGCTTGGAAATTTATGGCGATTTCCTTATCTCGCAGCGAAATACGGAGGCGGCTCCTTTTTGATCGTATACCTGATCCTTGCCGTTACTTTTGGTTTTACTCTGGCTGCCACCGAAATCGCCATCGGCCGCAAGACAGGAAAAAGTGCGCTATATGCGTTTGAATCTTTTTCCAAAAAATACAAATTCATTGGCGTACTTACCAGTATTGTTCCCATCATCATCATGCCTTATTACTGTGTGATCGGTGGATGGGTGATCAAATTTGCATGGCTGTATCTTACCGGTAATGGCGCACAGGCAGTACAGGACAACTACTTTGCAGGCTTTACAAGCCAGACCGCCGCGCCGATCTTCTGGCTTGTCCTGTTTGTGATCGCTACGACGATCGTTATCCTTCTCGGAGTAAATAAAGGGATCGAAAATTTCAGCAAAGTACTGATGCCGCTCTTGATCGTCCTGTCCATCCTGATCAGCGTTTTTGTCATGACACGACCTGGCTCTGGCGCGGGACTGAAATATTACTTTATCCCTGATTTTTCGCGTTTCAGCGTCAATGGTTTTCTTGCCGCATTGGGACAGCTCTTTTACTCGATGTCACTTGCGATGGGTATTATGATCACCTTTGGATCCTACCTGCCAAAAGATGCGGATATCGAAAGCAGCGTCCGACAGATTGAAATATTTGATTCTGCGATCGCCGTCTTGGCCGGTCTTATGATCGTTCCTTCGGTCTTTGTATTCTCCGGTGGCAGTCAGGAATCTCTATCTGCCGGTCCAACACTGATGTTCATTACCCTTCCAAAAGTTTTCAACAGCATGGTTGGTGGAAATGTTTTGGGGGCCGCATTTTTCGTTCTCGTACTGTTTGCTGCCCTGACTTCTGCTATCTCGCTGATGGAAACGGTTGTTTCTATCTTTGTAGAAAAATTTCATAAAGAGCGCAAGATCGTTACTCTTTGCGTCATGGTCTACACCATCTTGATGGCATTACCTTCCTCATTGGGCTTTGGTCTTCTGAGCAAGATCAAGTTCAACGGCATGAGCATTTTAGATATGTTTGATTTTATTTCCAACAGTATTCTTATGCCAATTGTAGCCTTACTGACCTGCCTGTTTGTTGGTTTTATCATCAAGCCAAAGACCATTATCGACGAGATCAAGACTTCTACGGATCACTTTAAAAACGAAAAATTTTACACCGTATTGGTAAAATATATCTCGCCGATCTTATTGGTGTTGATCCTGATCAGTTCGATCTTGAATTCCTTAAATATTATCCACTTGTAATAAAAAATAGGCAGTCCTCTTTCGGACTGCCTACCCGCTAATGGGATATTTGGATTAAGGCATTACCCAATCATTATAATCCTTTTATTTTTTTCATTGGCACATAAGGAATACTATGCACTGGCAGATCTGTCAACACCTCCGTCCCAAGTCTGCATATTATTATATATAATTGGAACATTCAACACGAATCCCCACTCCTTTTCTCTCTTCAAATCAATAAATCAAACTTTTACTATATTATCTGCCAAATCAATAAAATTCTCTGAATGCGCAATATAAATTAATGTTCCTTTATAGTCTTTTATAAAGTTATACAACCACTGTACAGCTTCATTATCCAGATGATTGTTAGGCTCGTCTAAAATTAAAAAATATGGTTTACGCAGTAATGCTCTTGCAATTGAAATCTTTTGCAATTCTCCACCAGAAATATCTTTTTCATCATTAGTAAGAACTCTATTTTTTATTTTTTCAAGACCTAGAGAATAAATAATTTCTTCAATTGCTTGATCGTTTATGTCTTCACAAAACGACGAAATATTGTCTTTAATACTGCCCTGAAAAACTGTAGGTTTTTGAAATGCCACACCAATATTTTCTCTCCAATAACTAATATTGATGTTAGATAATGAATTATCATCACATAAAATTCTTCCTTGATAGTCTTTTTCAAGACCACATAATAATTTCAACAGTGTTGTCTTTCCGCTTCCATTTTCTCCAACAATCACATTCTTCTTATTTATCAGTATTTTGCCATTAAATTTGTCCAAAATCAAATTGTCACCATACGCAAACGACACATCACAAAAACGTATAATTTGTGTCGGTAGAAGATCTTGCCCGTTTTGTATTTCCTCATTTTCATAAAATATGGCAATACGTTCGCAACTGTTAATTAAGATTGGTATCTTTCTAATAATAAATCCAATGTCAAAACAGATTCTATCATATATGCTTGAATAACCAAGCATTGAAATTACCTCTCCAATATTAATTACATTATTTTTAACAAACATGCATCCGATTATCAAAATCATTACATATGACAACCTTTGCATAAATACGTTCATATTAATATTCAAAACATTACAAAATATTTGTTTTTGTTTAGATGCTTTAAAATAAGAGAAGAAATTTTTTTCAAAAAAATCCATGTACACTTTAACTAATTTGTTTCGCTTAATAAATGATAACTCGGACAAATATTCGTTTTCCAGCACTTTTGTAGTTGATTCATATTCTCTCATTTGTTTATCATACTTTTTTTCATATTTCTGTAATAAAGTAGGAACAATAAAACGAAAAACAGATATGCCAATTACAATAATTGTGTAAATCCCACTAATATTAATCGATTGAAAACCTAAAAAACATATTGCAACAGCAACAACTACATATTTTGTTATAATTTCAATCCAATAAAACCTTAAATCTATAGGATCATTTTCCAAACGATACTGTATCTCTCCTGGCTCAATCTCCCTAACTTTACTATATTCCATTTGTAAATAATGTCTATATAAGCAACGATCATGACAGAGTGCGCCATTTAGCATCACCAGGTTTTTAATAAAGTCTATTATTGGAACCACAAAGATCATAAATAATAAACTAAAAATTACTTTTATTAGTATACTATTATCATGTATTGCCTCACCACTAATGATTGTGTACGCATACTTTCCTAGGTATCCTGCTATTAATACTACTACTAAAATCTCGCAGCATTCACTTATTACATTCATCACTAATGCTTTCCACATTGACTTTGCACAATCATTATATACTGTTTTCTTTAGTTTTTGCATCTGATTATACCATTCCTTATTTCATATTGACAATTAATCACTTCACATAACCCTCTTTCATGTGAAACAATAAAAGCCCCTCCTTGAAACTCCTTGATTTTTTTCTTAAATATAGTAATTCCATATGTATCCAAATGATTAGTAGGCTCATCTAAAAATAAATATTTATTATTTTGAGACAAAGCCAATGCCAGATAAACCTTACGTTTATTTCCTAATGATAAATCATTTATTTTCTCCTCTTTCAACATCTTTTCTGTAATCCCAAACTCTATTGCAATTTGAAATGCATTTTCACAGGATGTGTATTGATATAATTCAACCGGCGTTATATTTAATTCTGCGTCTTGCTGCGGCAAATAAAACACCTTATTCGATAAGTAATCGTCTGATATATTTTTTAGTTCAATGGAACCATAATTAATTACTCCTTCTTCATATTCTTTTTCCTTGACCATCAAATTTAACAATGTACTTTTCCCACTACCATTTTCTCCAAATAAGATATATTTTTTTCTCATATCCCATTTGATATCTTCTATTTCTAAAACAGCTGCTCCCTCTTTGTCTTTAACTAATAAACTATTGATACGAAATTGATCATCTTGGCAATTCGGATTTTCCAATTTTATTTCTGAATTCTTAAACCACTCTTCAATTCTTTTCTCTGCAACTTTATATATACCGTATTGTGGAATTGTATCAAAAATCTTTTTATATGCAGCAAACAATGAAGATGACAGAACAATTGCCTGTGTTGCCAAATGAATATCTATTAGTCCTTTCAAAGCATATACCCCAATAATAGCATAACAACCATAGTTCAACATATTTTCCAAAAAATTATCCATAATGTTTTCAGCGGTCGCTGCCACTTCTGAATTAACTCCAGCCTTAGCATATCGTTTATGAATTTTTTTAAGATTTTGTATATACCATTTTTTAAGATTGAAGATCTTTATTGTTTCATATCCGGTATAACTAAACACAACATAATCTGTCAATTCTTCTTCTATCTGCCTCATTTTTGTATAATTGACTTTAAGAAATTTATTTATAATTATAGGTGCAATGCACTGAACAAATGCAAGTACTGTTAATGTTATGCATACAATGCCATTACCATTCATTAACAAAACAGTGTAAAAAACAACCGTAAAAATCGATGCAATTAGATTAGGTATTCCCCACATATGAAATTCTGTTATTCTTTCAAAATCATCACTAATGCGTTCTTTTTCCTGTCCATATTTAAATTGACTTAGTACACATAATCTTTGCATTCCCATACACTTATAAAAATTTAGTCTCAAATTTTGTTTAACTTTCTCTATTCTAATCTGTGTATAATACTCCCAAAGCAATACCAAACCAAATCCCAATATTAGAATTAATATCAACCATTTAATATTTGCCTCCATATTATCAAACTTTGAAATGGTAACATCTCTTACAAGATTTGAAATTATTTGAGAATATACTCCTAAAATAATGATTGGAAAAAAACTCACAAATATGTTATTAAAGCAGATTTTTTTTGATTCTTTTTTAACACAAATAGTAAATTTATCTTGCATTCCACCTAATCTCCCTTCGTTTCATATATTAAAAAACTATCTCATCTAAAATCGTAAACGCTTTAATTTGCTCACTATATACACAGTACACAAACACTTTTATTTTATTACATTACAACAATATCATCTATCACGATTATATACAAGACTTAGTGACTCACAATAATCTTCTGGCTTAAATGAAAACATTTCTCTTCATCCGCCATACCACATCATATAATACTCTGTTACTTTATTATATAATTCATAATAATTTTCTAAATGTCTGTTTCCATACTTGTACTTCTGCATGTCCATTTTGTGTGTGATAAACTATTATTGTCCCTTTGGACACCTCCTTGTTGTAATGATTTGGTTGGCGAACCTTATATTCATTATAACATGGAGGTTTTTTACTTGAAGCTAAAGCTGTTTGGGAACACACCTGCATAGCTGGTGGTTTGTTTTTATTGCCAAGGCAAAAAAAGTCTGCGTCCTATCTTAGCGGATAGGCGCAGACCCTTTTTGTCTTTTTTTATCTTCATACATTCTGCTGTCAGCTCGATTTTCTACACTCTGAAAATTCTCATCCACATTCTTTTCGTAGACAGCCATACCTACTGCGATGCGGATCACACGATAATCATGGATTCTCTTTTCATTGTACTTTTGAAGATTTTCATGAAATTGTTTTACATAGTTCCGGCATTCGTTTTCACTCACGCCCGGCAAAATAACCATAAACTCGTCGCCTCCCACTCGGAAGACATTCGCATCTCCAAAGGTCTTTCGCATGATCCATGCCGAATTTTTGATCAAGCGGTTTCCTTCTTCATGACCATACTTATCGTTGACTTTTTTCAGATCATTCAGATCCATTGCAATTACAGAAAAATTGCCATTTCCCTGCTGTATCTCCAGATCCATTGTATCCTGGACTTTTTTTTGGCCTGCCCGGTTCAACGTGTTGGTGAGTGCATCGGTATATGCCATGCGATTGATATATTCCATCTGATCCCGGAGTACCAGCAACATTTGATTGAAACTATTCGCAAGGGTACGGATCTCATCGTTTCCCCGCAGTGGAATCCGCACGTTCCAGTCACCACGTTCCACCTGATTTGCCGCCTCTGCCAGCTCCCGCAGTGGCTTTAGCAATCCTCGTCCCCATAAGATTGAGAACAAAATGAGAACCACACAGATCAGGATCATCCATTCCAGCGATTTTATCAAAAGCTGCGTCTTCGGGGCCTCAATCTCACGATTGGTCACCGTCAGAACCAGTGCCATATCATTGTCCAGATTCCGGTAGATCAGACTCTTTTTCGTTCCCTGTATCGTATAACGCGTGACGCTCCCTGCCAGTTTTTCATTCGTAACACAACGGGAAATTTCTCTTTCGTCGTCGCTCACAGACGCCTTTTCATCCCACTTACTGCCAAGCTGTCCGTCATATACCATGTTTCCATCCTGCAGATATAACGCTCCGTTTCCGGTTTCATAAAGCGAGATCTTGTCGATCATTTCCTGCAATACCTGCATGTCCAGATCCATGCCGATCACACAGATTGGGATACCATCCTTGAAAACAGGGATCACATAAGATATTACATAACAGTCAATATCTTCCTTGTACCTGGGTTGCATCCAAGTTGCTTTTCCACTTTCTATCGGTACATAGTACCAGCCAACATGTTCAAAATCATCTTTGTCAAATTGGGAGAGTTTCATTGGAGTTGCACTCTCCAGATCATTCTGCCCATTGCGTTTCCGCAGATAAATGCCAGCTGTTTCCGATATCAGTTTTGGATTATAGCCAATATACGATGCCACTGCTCCCGTTGTGTGTCTGGTACTGGCTAATATTAATTTTTGAATATTTTCATTTTCCTGTGTGTTCAGATTTTTCTGGTTAAAAATGCTGTTCACGTCATCTTCATTGGTCTCCAGATACTGATACACCGAGCGAACCGACTCTTCAAAAGAATCGAGCAGAGAATCGATCCGCAGTGCCTCTTCATTGCTGGCGTGCGTCATAATACTCTCCGAATCCTCCCGGATACTACGATCAATATTAATATAACTGATCACAAAACTGACTGTTGCCGTAATCACAATACTGCAAAATAGCAGCACTGCAATTTTACTACGAATGGATTTCATCTAAACACCTTTCTAAAATACCACAAAACCCGAAAAGGCAACTACTCCCTTCCGGGTTTCATTCAATATCTCTTCTTTTTCATCAATCCAATAAATTGGTCATACAACTCATGCCAATTGCAAGAGTAGAACCGTTGTGTAACAGGGCTGATGTTGTAGGCTGCAATACGCCACCTACCCCCAATCCGATCAACAGACCATTAAATCCAACAATCGTCCGGAAATTCTTTCGGATCCGCTTCATCAGACGTTTGCTGAGCATCCGTAACACAACAAGCTGGTACAGATCATCACAACTTATCGTAATATCCGCAATCTCTCTGGCAATTCCGGCACCTTCACTGATCGCAATGCCAACATCTGCGGTAGACAGTGCCAGTGTATCATTGACGCCATCGCCGATCATGATCACTTTATGTCCCTTTGCCTGCTCTTCCGATACAAAACGAGCTTTGTCTTCCGGCAATACCTCTGCGTAATACTGATCTACACCGACTTCTCTGGCAATCGCCGCCGCTGTCCTCTCACTGTCACCGGTCATCATAACAATATTTTTGAATCCCTGCTGTTTCAACTCATGGATCACCATTTTGGCTTCCTTCCGCAACGGATCCTCAATGCAAATGACACAGGACAAAACGTCATCAATCGCTAAATACAGATGCGAATACTCCTGTGGAAGTTCATCAAACAATGTCTGTTTTCCTTCCGGTATCCGGCACCCTTCATCTTCAAATACAAAATGGGAACTGCCAATAATCACACGCTTGCCATTGATTGAAGAAGCAATACCATGTGCTACAATGTAATCCACTTTGCTGTGCATTTCCTCATGTTCCAGACCTTTTTCTTTGGCTGCCTGTACCACAGCATTCGCCATAGAATGTGGAAAATGTTCCTCCAGACATGCTGCAAGTCGTAACAGATCATCTTCTGTCCGATCCTCAAATGGGATCACTTTTGCAACGGATGGCTGTGCTTTTGTCAATGTTCCTGTCTTGTCAAAAACAATCGTATCAGCTTCTGCAACTGCTTCCAGATATTTTCCGCCTTTCACAGTAATGTGATGTTGTCCTGCTTCCCGGATCGCCGACAGTACAGAAATTGGCATCGCAAGCTTCAAGGCACAGCTAAAATCTACCATGAGAATTGATAATGCCTTGGTCACATTTCGTGTCAAAAGATATGTGATGATCGTTCCACCCAGACTATAAGGAACGAGGCGGTCTGCAAGATGCGCCGCACGTCCCTCTACATCGGACTTCAGTTTTTCCGACTCTTCGATCATCGTCACGATCTTCTCAAAGCGGCTGGATCCGCCAACCTGAGTAACTTTGATCGTCAATTCGCCTTCTTCTACTACCGTACCGGCATAAACAACACTCTCATTTTCCCATGTCTTGCGGATCGGAACCGACTCTCCGGTCAGTGACGCCTGATTGACCATTCCCTGACCATCCGACACAACACCGTCAAATGGGATCACACTTCCCATATGAACAACCACGTTGTCACCGGCGCAGATCTTGTCTGCGGATACCAGGATCTGCTGACCCTGTTCATCTACCAACCAGACTTTATTGACATTCAGAGACATCGTTCTTGCCAGATCATCGACCGATTTTTTGCGAGTCCATTCCTCAAGCAATTCTCCAATGCCAAGCAAAAACGTGATCGAACTGATCGTCTTGAAATCACCACGGATCAGAGAAACGCCGATAGCTGTCGCATCTAAAACAGGGACCTCGATCTTGCCTTTGGCAAGGACTTTCAAGCCATGCCAGATATACTTCACTGCCCGGTATCCGAGATAACAATACTGCAACGGTGCCGGCAAGAACCATTTTTTCGCGTAATGCGAAATGACTTGTCCGATCAGCTTTTCCTGATACCGGCTGTTCATCTCCCGTCCGGAAGTTTCCAGAACGCCTTCCGGAACTTCTACCTCTTCATAATGAAATCTCTGAATGCTTTTTAACAGTTCTTCCCGATTTCCCTGATACGAAATCGAAACATCTGCCGTGCGGTCATACACTTTGACTTGAAGTACCATGTCCTGAGTCTGCAAATAATATGCCAGTATGTCTGCCTGCGCGTAACTCATATGATCTTGTGCCATATGAATTCTCATACGGCCTTGTATTTCATGTTCAATACGAAATTTCACCGCAAATACACCTTCTCCTATTTGCTGATCTCATCTTCAAATTCTGCAGCTGCTTTTTCAGTCTGACGTGCTGCATTGATATTCTTTGCTTCTTCATAAACATCTTCTGCATTTTCCTGTACTTTGCTGACTGTCTGCATCACACAATCCTTTGCTCGCAAAGCTGCTGCTGTACACTGTGTATACACTTTCTTTGCATCCTTACTTCCAAGGATCTTTACACCTGCTGTTCCAAATAAAGTACCACCTGCAAACAATGCAATTTTCTTCCAATCTACCATCTTTTTTTCCTCCTATGTTTTATTTTTTTACATTATACGCCTGAATTTCTCTCGGATTCAAGTGTGTATTTCATATTTTTTTGAATTAATGAATTTCTTTTTCTCTGTCTGTAAACATAACGAAAAAAGAAATAATCAATAAAATTGCACTAATAATTATCGCATGTAATTCTAGTATTTTTATACAGAAATTCCCTATGACCGCTCCCAGGATAAAACTTGTAATAATTCCCAGATACAAAATGCCATTTAAGAGATTTTCTTTATTTCCTTCTATAAAATAATTACAGATATTCTGGGTGGCACTTCTCAGATTGCCAATGCACATCGTGGTAGCAATTCCTCTTCCATGAATCTTCCGGAAAGCTTCTACCTGAATACCACAGGCAAAAGAGGTTAAACTATTAGCAAGAAGATTCATCGTGCCCGGTATCACCGCAACGCAGAGAAGCATGACTGCTTCGATCAGAACCGCAACCTGACGCCAGTGCAGTTTTTTTGCCACGGTGCTCCTCACAATATCTGAAACCATGATGCCCAATGTAAACGCAAGAATCGGACATAGATATTGCAATGCCATATGAAAGTTCCCCTCCGAAAGCCTTACACCGAACAAAAGCATATTGCCGGTCTGTGCATTTGCAAAAACTTCTCCTCTGGCAATATAGGAATAAGCATCCATCATGCCGCCTGACATTGCTAAGATCACGCCTAATTCAATGGACTCTGATGTTTGTTTTGCTTTCATTTTTTCAACTCCTATCACAAATTATCTTCTTTTTGTAACATTTTTGTAACAAATTGTAATAATTATGACACATTTGCATAATATATTAATATACATCAAATAGAAAGAGAGGATGTTTTGTCCAAAAAACAAAACATATCAACTTATGAATCGACTAACAAGAAACCTGAAAATCGCAGTATTTTTAGTCCTTTTTCTCGGTATTATTTTAGGAAATTCTACCAAAAGCAAAGCATTTTCAAAAGCACAGCAAAAGCGGATCGACAGCATCTATAAAGTATGCAAAAACAATTGGGATAAATATGGTGTTCTTCCCAGTGTATGTATGGCACAGGCCATGGCGGAAAGCACCATGGGCGAGCATTGCTCCGGCTACAACTACTGGGGTATCCGCTCTGGCAGATCGCGATATTCTTCCAGAGAAAAAGGAATTATCGCCTATTTAAAAGTAATCAACAATGGCTATTATAAAGGAGCTCCTTTTCAAACCAATTATAAAAAGCAGCTCCGCAAGATCGTGAATGGCGGTTATTGTAATCCCGCCGGTTCATATTATAAAAAAACAACCAGAATTGTAAAAAAATACAATTTCCAAAAGTACGACAAAAAAATGTTTCAGGAATTAAAGGCGAAAAAGCAATCTTTTGCAAAAACCAAACAGACGCTGAGCAGCCAGATCCATGTCAATTAATGGACACATCCGATAATCTCCCGGATATTGGCTAAGCCTTCTCGCTCCACATAACTCTGCAATCCATCAATGATCTCCGAAGTAGCATAAGGATTGAAGAAGTTGGCAGTACCAACGGCTACCATCGTTGCTCCGGCCATCAAAAACTCAAGAGCATCTTCGGTATTCTGGATACCTCCCATACCAAGGATCGGAATCGACACGGCATTGGCTACCTGATACACCATACGCACCGCGATTGGTTTTACACATGGTCCTGACATGCCGCCGGTCTGGTTTGCGATCGCAAATGTCTTTCTGCTAACATCAATCTTCATGCCCGTCAACGTATTGATCAGTGACACACCATCTGCGCCACCGGCCTCTACTGCTTTTGCCATCTCCGTGATGTCTGTCACATTCGGGCTCAATTTCATGATCACCGGCTGTTTTGCCACTTTTTTTACTGCCTTTGTGATTTCTTCTGCCATCTCCGGCTTCTGTCCAAAAGCAATTCCTCCCGCTTTTACATTCGGGCAGGAAATGTTGATCTCCAACATGTCTACATCTTCCTCAGCCAGACGTTCTACGACTTCTACATAATCCTGTTTCGACCGACCGCAGACATTTACAATAATTCTTGCCCCCTGCTCTTTTAAATATGGCAGATCGCGTGCGATCAGCGTATCAATGCCCGGATTCTGTAATCCGATCGCATTTAACATGCCCCCATGCGTCTCGGCAATACGTGGAGTAGGATTGCCCGGCCATGGCACATTCGCAACGCCTTTTGTCGTCACCGCTCCCAATTTTTGCAAATTTACGAATTCACCGTATTCCAGCCCGGATCCAAATGTTCCAGAAGCTGTCGTGACCGGGTTTTCAAAGGTAAGTCCCGCAAAAGATGTTAATAATTCTTTACTCATAAACAGCCTCCTTTATAATTCAATATCCGTAGCTAAAAATACAGGTCCGTCTTTACAGATCCGTTTATTGTGAACCTGTGAATGATGATCGACTTCTTTGGACTTGCATACACAGGCTAAACAGGCACCAATTCCGCAAGCCATCTTTTCTTCCATGGAAATATATGCAGGAATACCGGCTTTCTCTGCGAATACCTTGACACCACGAAGCATTGGTGTCGGACCGCAGGAATACAACACATCCGCAGTAACCTCATTTTCTACTATAGCGTCGATCACATTGCCTTTGGTTCCCAGGCTGCCATCCTCGGTAGCGACAATAACCAGGTCTGCTGCCTGCTGCAACTCTTCCAGCAAAAACGTATTGGCATCACGGTAACCAACTACAACGGTAACATTTCCCTCTAATTCTCTTGCCAGCTGTAACAATGGCGGAATCCCAATTCCTCCGCCGATCACAACGGCGCGCTTATCTTTGGCACTCTCTGAAAGTGGGAATCCGTTTCCCAATGGTCCGAGAACTTTTATCTGTTCACCCGGCTGCAGCTTGGAAAACTCCGTCGTTCCCGCGCCAACAACCCGATACACTAAACGCAGCATACCTTTTTCCCGATCGATCTCGCACAAGCTGATCGGTCTTGGCAGAAGCGTATCTTCATTCTGGCAATACAGAGAGATAAACTGTCCCGGCACCGCCTGAGAGGCAATTTCCGGTACTGACAGCCAGAGCGAATAAATCCCCGGCTGCAATTCTTTTGACTCAACTACGTTTGCCATACATTGTACTTTTGACATATTGATTCATCCTTTCACTCATACGAGGCAGTTTAAAATATGCTGTTAATATCTTCTTTCATATCGATCACTGCCTGACGAGAAGCATCTCCAAAGTTTTCCGGACCATACTGTGCGTACTTCTCCTGCTTGTAAGCGCAGATAATGCCACGGGAAGAATTTACGATCGCACCCAGGCCATCCTCATTGAAATATGGTTTTAAATCTTTGGCAGTGCCGCCCTGTGCGCCATAACCCGGCACCAGAATATAAGTCTTTGGCATGATCTCACGCAGAACTTTTCCCATCTCCGGATAAGTAGCACCGACAACAGCACCTACATAGCTGTAAGAATCGCCCATGCACTCTTCGCCCCATTTGGCAACATGCTCGCCAACGATCTCATAAAGAGGTTTTCCATCCACTTTCTGATCCTGAAATTCTCCGGAAGAAGGATTGGATGTTTTAACCAGTACGAAAATTCCTTTTTTCTCTTCTTTGCAAACATCAACAAATGGCTTCACACCATCGGTTCCCAGATAAGGATTTACCGTAACAAAATCTTCCTGAAAGCCGTAGCATTTTGTACCACCAATCTGAACACCGCCCAGATGACCATTGGCATATGCCGTGGAAGTAGATCCGATATCACCGCGCTTAATATCTCCGATCACAACAAGACCTTTTTCCTTGCAATAGTCAACGGTCTTTTTGAATGCCTCTAAGCCCGGAATACCAAACTGCTCATACATCGCAATCTGCGGTTTAACAGCAGGGATCAGATCATATGTAGCATCAATAATGCCCTTGTTGTATTCCCAGATCGCTGCGCCGGCAGCTTCCAGTGTCTCGCCCTGCTCTTTTACTGCTTTATCAAAAATATGTTTTGGTACATAGTCGATCATAGGGTCAAGACCCACAACGATCGGTGCATTTGTTTTCTGAATATTTTTAATTAATTGATTTATCATTCCAATTCCTCCTGCTTTTTAAAAATATGACTTCGTCATATCATTGGTTCGTCCTCATAGACAATACTTCCCCCAACGATCGTGTAATACACTTTTCCATTTACAACGGCACCGTGGAACGGCGTGTTCTTTCCTTTTGAAACGAATGTATTCTTGTCAATCTTATATTCGGAATCCATGTCCGCAATGGTAATATCCGCCGGCATACCTACGGACAGATCGCCTCCCGGAACTCCCAGGATACGACACGGATTCGTACTCATGCGTTCTACCAGCTGCATCGGAGTAAGATAACCTTTTTTTACCAGATGCGTCACTGCGAGACAATACGCTGTCTCCGATCCGACAATACCAAATGGTGCTGTCGCGATGGACTGTTTTTTCTCTTCCTCTGCATGTGGCGCATGATCGGTAGAAATTGCCTCCATGGTGCCATCGGACAAACCTTTGCACAAACGCTCTACATCTTCTCTGCTGCGCAGCGGAGGGTTCATCTTGTAATTGGCATCGTCTTTTTGGATCTCATCCTCTGTCATGGCAAAATGATGCGGACATACTTCTCCGGAAACATCGACTCCATTTTCCTTTGCAAATGCGATCATATCCACGCTGTCTTTCGTCGAGCAGTGACACAGATGCAGTCTTGCTCCTGTCTCTTTCGCCAGTAAGATATCTCTTGCTACGATCACATCCTCAACCGCATTGGTAATTCCCGGAATACCAAGTTCTTCTGCCTTTTTTCCCGCGTTCATGGCACCTTTTCCTACCATATTCTTGTCCTCGCAATGAGCAAGAACCGGAATTCCGGCTTTGGCAGCTTCTTTCATCGCCTCACGGTAAATCTCCGCATTCATGACAGATTTGCCATCCTCGCTGATCGCCTTGGCTCCTGCTGCCACCATGCCGGCAATGTCTGTCACCTCTTCGCCCATCTGTCCTTTCGTAACTGCCCCTACCGGATATACATGGATCGGGCTGTCTTTTTTGGCGATCGCCAAAATCTTTTCGATCATCTCCGGTGAATCTGTGGACGGCTTGGTGTTTGGCATCGGGCAGACAGCGGTAAATCCACCTTTCGCAGCAGCTTTCGTACCCGTTGCGATCGTCTCCTTATACTCAAACCCCGGTTCTCTCAAATGCACATGCAGATCCAGAAATCCCGGCATAACATACTTGCCTTTTGCATCAATAATCCTACAATTTTCTTTCCACGCTTTTGTATCCGTATCCGACGAAAGGCTGCCAACACCGGCAACCTTTCCATCTATCACATATAAATCACATATTTCATCACGATGATTTGCCGGATCCAAAAGGTGACCATTTTTAATCCAAAGATTCATCATCAAAGAAGTCCACCTTTCCAAAATCCTCCAGATCGAACCGACTGGCATAGCCGGTTCTTTCTATATCTTTTACAACTGCCTGATTGGTGATCACATGTGAAATCTCATCTTTTTCAATCCACTTGTAATCATGCAGATCCTCTGACAAGACAATCTCCTGACTCTGTGCATCACACAAGAATGCAATTCCCGCTGTGCAGATCTCTCCTGCCGTGAATCCCCAGGTATACAATGGTTTTTCAGCCTGAACAGGAACACCGATCTTCTCTGTCACGAGACGCTCTACCGCTTTCTGTGGATTTTCCCCAAATTCCATCTCGCCATCAATAAATTCCCATTGATATGGTTCAAAAATGCGGTCATCATACCAGCGTTCTACTGCCAGCACCTTATCATTGTATTCTACAATGCCTTTTACTAAAATACGAAATTTTCCCATGCGATCACCCTCCTTTTGGAGTAAATTATTTAGCAGTAATATATCCTTTTGCTTTCAGCAGCTCTGCCATCAAAAGTGCTCCACCGGCAGCACCACGAACGGTATTGTGAGACAATCCGACAAACTTCCAGTCAAAGATCGTATCTTCTCTCAAACGTCCGATGCTGATACCAAAACCATTCTCATAGTTCACATCCAAAGCAACCTGTGGACGGTTGTCCTCTTCCAAATACTGAATAAACTGTTTTGGTGCATTTGGCAGCTGCAGTCTCTGAGGCTCACCCTCAAATTCTACCAATGCCTGGATCAGTTCTTCTTTTGTAACTTTCTGTGCGAACTTAACAAATACAGCTGCGGTATGTCCATCCAGTACCGGAACACGGATACACTGGCTTGTGATCAATGGAGTCTGTGCTTTCACGATCTCCCCATTCTCAACGGTACCCCAGATACGAAGTGGCTCCTGCTCACTCTTTTCTTCCTCACCACCGATGTATGGAATGATGTTGTGTTCCATCTCCGGCCAGTCTTTAAATGTCTTTCCAGCTCCGGAAATTGCCTGGTAGGTAGTAGCAAGTACCTGTGTCGGCTCAAATTTTCTCCATGCAGTCAACGCTGGTGCGTAACTCTGGATCGAGCAGTTTGGTTTTACACAGATAAATCCGCGCTTGGTTCCCAGACGTTTCTTCTGGCTCTCTATCACCTCAAGGTGCTCCGGATTCACCTCAGGTACGATCATAGGTACATCAGGCGTCCAACGATGAGCACTGTTGTTGGAAACTACAGGAGTCTCAGCTTTTGCATAATCCTCTTCGATCTTTTTGATCTCTTCTTTTGTCATATCAACAGCACTGAAAACAAAATCTACTTCACTGCTGACAGCTTCTACATCATTTACATTTTTAACAACGATCTTCTTTACTGCCTCTGGCATCGGTGTCTGCATCTTCCAGCGTCCGCCAACAGCCTCTTCGTAAGTCTTACCAGCGCTTCTTGGGCTGGCTGCGATCGTAACAACCTCAAACCAAGGATGATCCTCCAACAATGAAATGAATCTCTGTCCCACCATACCGGTACCACCAAGGATACCAACTCTCAACTTGTCGCTCATGATTTCCCTCCATATAATTTTTCATAGTCTATTTTATTTTATACTATAATCGGGGAATTTGCAAGAGGGCGCAAAGCGAAGGTTCCCCCTCTATCACTTGAAAAAGAAAAAAGTTCATCTCGTGAGAGACTTTGAGGCGTCCCAAAAGTCTGCCTTTTGGGGCGCCTCACCCGTCTTTTCACGAAAGAACTTTTTTCTGTCCTTCCTTTATACCGTACCAGTCACTACGACTGTCGTTACACCCGGCGTTATATTCCATGCGCCTGTTGTTTCATCCTGCGTATAGGTGGCTGCCGGAACGGTGATCACGCCGGCAACTGTATCAAACTGTCCCGTCGTTTCGTCATACGTGTAATCGGTTGTAACGGTCATTACCGCACCATTATACAATACCTGGATATTGCTGAGTACCGGCTGGAACAGATCCGAGATCACAATCTGATCTTCTTCGGTTGCTGCTGCAATTCCGGTGTTCGTAATGGTAAAGGTATACGTCAGTCTGCCGTTTTCTGCCACTTCCGATGGAGAAATGCCCTTCTGGATCGACAATACCGCTTCATTTTCCGGTGTGATCGTAGCATCCGCCAGCACCGTTGTCGATATGCCATCTCCACCGACTACGACCTGATTGGTGATCTGTCCGCCTTCATTTGGATTGGCAAATACATTCACTCTTGTTTTATACACAAGAATCGATTCTCCGCCAGCCGGAATGACGATGCCGGATACTTTCAGATCATCTCCCTGCTCAATAACCGGAGTTGCCTGCAGCACGCCATTCTGATAATGCAATAACGTATTTTCCAAATACGTCAAAGGCACCACGGTTCCTGCTCCAAATGAATATTCTCCAAGATTATCCGTCACCGTAACCCCACTGATCGGTGTTGTACCTGAGTTTATGATACTAACCACATAGGTCACTTCTCCACCTACCGTATAGGTATTTCCTACAGGTGTTTTGGTTGCGGATAATACTTCGACCAGTTCACCTGTGACGATATTGGAACTGGTAACGTTGTTCTTGTAAGACAAGGTGGCCTGATTTTGAAAAACTGCCATAATTATTCGCTGCTCCTCACATGTGTTTGCTTATTACAACTTATGACAATATATTCAAAATGTGCCACGGAACTTTTTAATGCTTCTGTCGGTATTCCCGCACGGCTGCTGCCAGTTTTTCATTGTAAATGCCACTCATCCGTTGCTCCACATATGCCTGGTTCATAAACTCCATTGCCTGGATCTCACCATCTTCTGCGAACTGGATCAGTGCATCCAGATTATCATTGATCCCCTGATAGAATTCATCTTTTTTGCCCTGTTGGTACAAACCAAGCAAGGAAGCATAAAGAGTCTGAAAACTGACTTTTTCCTCCACCGGCGGAAGTTCTTTTACATAGCCTTCCAAAAGCGGTTCCATATTTTCAAGCAGATTATGAAGCAATTTTACGGAGTTTAATAATTTTGTATATTCCAGCAGTTCTTCCCTCTCCTGTTCATCGGTTTTTTCTTCTGTAGATACCGGCTGCAACAGATATTCACGCTGCTCGTTCAGTTTTTTGCTAAACAGGATCAGGCAATACCAGAATTCATGAAGGTCTTCATAAGGATCCTCCTGTACGCGGTGATAGGAATCCATCACTTCTTCCACGTCAGTATTTTTCAGGTATTCATCATAAATTCTCCCGGTAAATCCACCGTAGTCCGGCATATAGCCTTCTTCCTCTTTGCCGATATACCAAAGAACTTCTTTTTCCAGATCCTCTACCTTTCGCTTATGCTTACGCACCTGCATCAGTTTTTCTGCAAAATCCTCCAGATGCCCTACATATTCCGGTATTTCAAACAACATATCCAAATATTTTTTATCACTCATTTTCTAACCCTTTCTTCGTATCAAGTTTTCGATATATGGTATACCACATGGTAATAAAACTGGCAAGACCACCGATCACATTGGAGATTGGTTCTGCCAGAAAGACTCCATTTACGCCAAAACCGATCGCCGGCAACAGAATCGTAAGCGGAACTACAATAATGACTTTTCGCAACAGTGAGAAAAAGATTGCATGTTTGGCATATCCCAATGCCTGAAACACCGACTGTCCCCCAAACTGGAACGCCATAAAACAAAAGCCAAAAAAGTAGATCTTCAAAGCATCCTGTCCATGGTGTAAAATCTGTGGATCCCACGTAAACACCGAGAGGATCGGCCGCGGGATCAGCATGACAACGCCCCATGCCAGAATCGTATAAGTAAATCCCAGCAATACCGAAAACCGGATTCCCTGCTTGACCCGGTGATACTTTCTTGCTCCATAATTAAATCCAAGTACCGGCTGTGCTCCACTTGCAATCCCACTGACCGTAAGAGACAGTACCTCGCGCACCGAATTGAGAATCGTCATGATCCCTACATACAGATCGCCTCCGTACTGCTGCAATGTCGCATTGCACACAATCTGCACCGCTGCATTGGTTCCCTGCATGATAAACCCGGCTGCTCCCAGTCCAACGATCTTCGATGCGATCTCTCTGCGAAATACCACGTATTCCCGTTTGATGCGCTCCAGAGCTTTTTCACTGCGAAAAAACATAAGTACCCATACCATCGATACCCCCTGACTGATCACAGTAGCCACAGCCGCCCCGGCAACTCCCATATGTAATGCAAAGATAAATAATGGATCCAGTGCCAGATTCAAGACGGCTCCGATCACGGTTGTCAGCATGCCGGTTCCCGGAAATCCCTGTGCATTGATGTACCCGTTCAAGCCGGTAGAAACCATGGAAAATACCGTGCCGATCAGATAGATCCTCAAATACAGTGCACCATAATAATACGAAGTCTCACTGGCACCAAACAAAAACAAAACCGGCTTCATCGTAAGATATAAAAGTGCCATAAGGATCACTGACGATACCAGAAGCAAAAAGAAACTTGTCCCCAGGATCTTCTCTGCTTTTTCCCGGTTCTTCTCACCTCTTGCCATCGAAAACAACGGGGTTCCGCCACTTCCAAACAATGCCGTAAACGCTGCGATCAGCGTGATCACCGGAAAAGTCAGTCCGACTCCGGTAAGCGCCATGTTGCCTTCTCCCGGCAGATGTCCGATATAGATCCGGTCCACCACATTATATAAAAGCTGGACCAGCTGCGCCAACGTCAACGGAACCGCTTGTCCAACAATATTTTTCCATACTTTACCTTTTGAAAAATCTGTTGTCACTCCATCATCCCTCCATAAAAAATCAAACGACAACCCCAACCGGAATTGCCGTTTGATCCTGCCTTAACCATTCATCTTATCGGAAGGATAAAATCTTTTCTAATTCTTTTCTCTTTGGTGCTGCCGGCTCTTCATCCGGATATCCAAGTGCAACCAATGCGGAAACGCTTTCGCCTTCCGGAACACCAACCGCTTCTGCCACTTTAGCCTCATCAAAGATTCCCATGATAACCGTGCCAAGTCCCAGTTCATGAGCAGCCAGGCTGAATGTCTGCGCTGCAATACCGGAATCAAATGACTCCCAGTGCTTTCCTTTTGATGTACTAAAAGAGCCATCTCTCTCATATCCTGAACGGGAATCCACGATCGTCATTACCACCAGTACAGGAGCACTCTTGATGATACGCTGGTTGCCGGCAAAATCCATGACACACTCGTCTGCCACTTTATTCTTTATGTTCTCATCCGTAACTGCGATATAACGGTTTGCCTGAACATTCTTCCAAGTAGGAGCGAAAGAAGCCATGCTGACAAGTTCTTCAATGGTCTCTTTTGCTACTGGTTTATCCGCATATTTGCGAACACTGCGACGGGTCAAAATACATTCTTTTGCTTCCATTTGGTAAAACCTCCATAAACAAATATTTGAAGGTATTATACCATTTAAAGCCCGGCAATTCAATAGATGAGTTTACGAACTTCGTCAATGGAAATCCGATAATACTGCTTCTGAAACTGTTTGCCTTTGATCCACGTCAAAACATGCCCTGTCAGGTTTCTGTCATCCCATGAAGTAGCATTGATGAACTCTTTTCCATCATTTTTGTCAAGATATTCTTCCGTAACCGTTTCTTCTTTGATCAATTTTCCTTTTTCGTGCAGTATTTCCAGTTTCTTTTCTTCCGGCACATTTCGCCATTGTTTGACAAGCTTGGAAATTTCATCGTCTGCATCATCCTCTTCCTCATCGGTTACATCGGCAGTGTTTTCCTGCTGCATCTTTTTCAGATATTCTTCTACCTTTTTTTCATCCGCTTTGGAGTGATCCAGTTTCATTTCAAATACAACACTGACTCCCTCATACTGCTGATTGCTTGCAATCTCACCAGTCTTTTCATCATAAGTAAAATTATCTGCGCTTGGCACACTATCACTGACACCCAGATACACACCGCGATCCGCAAACAGATCCAGATTGTCACACTCGTAGATATAATAGCGCACACCATCGATCCACTGGCTTTCGGAACCGCCTCCCATCGTGTACAGGTTGCACTGCCACGGTGCTTCTCCCTTGATCAAAGGCGTTGCCACAAGTTCATAGCTGTCTTCTTCTGCCGTTTCCTTGTTGCTCTGTGCAGCAACAACATAATAGGATTTTTCTTTTGAAACGGAGTCGTCGATCTTTTCTTCCAAAAGATCTTTTCCCGTCACTTTTCCCAGGTACGAAATCTGATAATCTCCACTCGTCAGCGTCACTACATTATCGGACAAGGTAGCGAACTGACCTGCCAGTTTTTCATGTCCCATCTGCTGCGCCACTTCCTGCGCGGTATGAATCCGGATCGCTGCATACACCGATGTCCCTGCCACCAAAAGAGAGGCAAAAACGACCGCAGCCTTAACCAGCGGTTTTTTCATGCTGATCTTTTTCACTTTGTGATCCCGCTTCTGTAGGATCTGCTCATACATTTTTTCTTTTTCTTCTTCCGAACAGGTAATATTCTGATAAACTTCTTTTATCTCCATTTAAAAATTCCCCCTTATATAATACGTTGCGCCCATCATGTTCTCCAGGCGTCAGATTGTTAAAACATCCACTCATAACTCCTGTTTCAACAACTTTCTTGCTTTTTGTAAATGTGTCCTTACCGTTGACTCCGGCATCTTCATGATCTGTGAAATCTGCACACTGTTATACTCTTCATAATAATAAAGGTACACCACTGTTTTGTATTTTTGCGGCAGATTCATAACCAGTTCCAGCATCTCGATCTTATATTCATCTTCCTTTCCCACCTCGCATATGCTTTCTTCCAGTTTCTGACTTTTTCTTGACCAGTGCTTCAACATATTTTTGCAGATGTTTCCCGCCGTTACTAAGAGCCATCCTTTGATATGCCCTTCTTCTTCCATCACATCCATCACCTGATAAAGCCGGCAATATGTTTCCTGCACAGCGTCCTCTGTGTCCATTTTGTTTTTCATGTACGAAAAACAAAGCCGGTACACATCCATCACATACTCGTCATACATTTTTCGAAACCAGGTTTCTTTGTCATTTCCTTGGAAATCCGTATTCACTCTTGTTCCCCCTTTCACTATATATACAATTCACCGATACTTTCCGTCGAGAAAAACACAAAAAAGAATAAACCAGCCTGATACAGTCACCCCTGCCAGCTCCTGGTCTATCCTTTTATTTCATTAATATTTAAAAATCAACGCGGATACAGGTACCTCTGCCAACTTCACTTTCCATGGAAAGTGTTGCATCATGGATCGCCACAATGTGTTTGACGATCGCAAGTCCAAGTCCGGTACCTCCGGTCTGTTTAGAGCGGCTTTTATCGACCCGGAAAAAGCGTTCAAAAACACGTTCCTGACAATCATTTGGAATACCGATCCCGGTATCTTTTACTTCTAAAAATTTCTTTCCATCTTTCATGCCTACCCGCACCGTTACACTTCCGTTTTCCTTATTATACCGAATTGCATTCTCACCCAGATTCATAATGAGTTCGATCAGAAGTTCCTTATTGCCACGAATTTCGCAAGGCTGCCCTTCATAAGAGAATTCCAGACCCTGCCTTTTGGCATTCATCGCAAGGGTATTGGTACAGCCACGGGCGATCTCATCCAGATCCAGCAGATCCAGTGACTTTTCTTTTTCCATATGGTCCAGTTCCGACAAGTTGATGACATCGTTGATCAGGGACAGCAGTCGTTCTGAATTCTGCCGGATGTCTGTGGCAAAGCGGATTGTTTTCTCTTCGTCTACCATCTTATTCTCAATCAGCTCCGAATATCCAATGATCGCTGTCAGTGGAGTTTTTAACTCATGAGATATATTCGTTGTAAAATCCTGCCGGATCATGGCCGCCTGTAAAATATTTTCATGCTGTTTACGGATCGTATCCACAAATGGAACCAGCTCTTTATACACTGGTTTGATACTGTAATCGTCCAGCTGGTTTGCCATAGATTCGATCGGTGCAATGATTTTTTTCGTCATAAAATGTGTTACGATCACACTAAAGAGGATCATCACAACGATCACCAGTAAAACCACCGGAATCGCAGACTGCATCAGGCTGCTCAGATTTCCAGCCTCCTGACAGACCCGGAGCACGGAACCATCGTCCAGCCGGATCGCATAATAATAGGTATTCGCATCCATCGTAGCTGAACGCCGGATTGCCTTGCCATGCCCGGTTTTCAGTGCTTCTTCCACCTCCGGCCGGCTCGCATGATTGTTCATCGCCCCGATGTTCGCATCATTGTCAAACAACACCTCTCCATTTACATCGATCCATGTAATACGAAGATCCGCAACCTTAAAGTCCGCTTTCATCTCTTTGTCATCCGAAAAAATATCCGAATTCTTCAGCACTTCTGCCTCCAGACGCAGATCCTCCATGACCTGCTTCCGAAACACGCTGTAAAAAACCGCCAGCATAAATGCCATCGTAACTATGATCGCAATAAATGTGATGCCGATCACCTGTGCATTAATCTTCCGTTTCATCCTGTCACTCCATTACATATCCAACATTTCTTACTGTTTTGATCAAATTGCCCGACTCGCCTAATTTTTTTCTCAACGTCTTGATGTGCATATCAACGGTACGGGTTTCACCTTCAAACCCGGTGTCCCACACACGTTCCATGATGACATCTCTTGACATCACGATCCCTGCATTCTGCATCAACAGTTTGAGCAATTCATATTCTTTAAATGTCAGATCGATCACATTGCGGTTCACGGTCACTTCGTGACGCTCATCATCCAGTACAATGTTATCCATCTTGATCTTTTTAACAATCTCCGGTTCCGTTCTTCGCAATACCGCTTTCACTCTGGTGATCAATTCCATGATCGAGAACGGTTTACGTATGTAATCATCCGCCCCTTCATCCAGTCCTTTGATCATATCGATCTCCGTTGTCTTGGCTGTGACCATGATCACCGGAATTTTTCTCGTATTGTGTGTATTTCGTATCTTTTTCAAAATTTCATATCCATTTTGATCCGGCAGCATGATATCCAATAATACCAGATCCGGCAGCACTTCGTCCATTTTCTTGAAAAAATCTCTTGCATTTTCAAAACCCACGGTCATATAGTTGCTGTTCTTCAATGCGATCGTCTCAATCTCCCGAATATCACTGTCGTCTTCTACAATATATACCAAAGCCATATCACGTCACTCCTATCCTTATTTCTTTGCCGGCAGGGCATACTGATGTTTTAGTTCTTTATATTCTTTTTCAAACCAGTCCGGAATGTCCCGTCGGATCTCCTCTACATAAGTATGAGGGTCAAATTCATTTCCGTCAACCTCAATCAGACAAATTGCAATATTGGAACAATGATCCGCCATTCGTTCCAGATTTGTACTGATGTCCTGCAGGATAAATCCCATTTCAATGGTACATTTTCCCTTACGCAAACGTTTTACATGACGTTCTTTGATCTTTTTATTCAATTTGTTAATAACCTGCTCCAGCGGTTCCACTTCTCTTGCCAGCTGCAGATCATTATTCTGAAAGCAGACTGCTACATCATCCACAATTTTCTCAACCGCATCCATATAAACCCGCAATTCTTCCATGGCATCTGGAGAAAACTGCAATTTCTTCCGGTGAGCCTCTTCAAACGACTGGGCAATATTCAACGCATGATCGGACATCCGCTCAAAGTCACTGATACAGTGTAAAAGGATTGTCAGAGTCTTACTGTCATCCTCCGACAGATTTTTGCTTCCCAGCTGCACCATATAAGTTCCCAGCGCATCTTCATACGAATCCACCTCGGTCTCCATTTCTCCGACCTTGGCAAGCACGTTATCATCATAATGTTCCAGCAGTCCAAATGCGGTGTGCAGCTGTTCCTGGGTTTTTCTTAACATTTTTACGGTTGTATTTCTACATAATTCCAGTGCGAAAGCAGGGCGGGTAAGGAAACGCTCGTCCAGTCCGATTTCTTCTTTTACTGCATTCTCTTCTTTTACTGCGTTCTCTTCTTTTCCATCCGGGATCGTCCAGGTAGCCAGTTTCACCAGCAGATTGGATGCCGGGTACAACACGATTACAGCAAAAATATTAAACAAACTGTGTATCACGGCAATTCCCGCTGCATTTGCCGATGTGTGAAAGAACGAAAAATGGATCACACTGTTCAGGCCATAAAACAGGATCATAAACAGAATGGTTCCGATCAGGTTAAAATACAAGTGGATCATAGATGCTCTCTTTGCATTTTTATTGGCACCCACCGAAGACATCAATGCCGTCACACAGGTACCGATATTCTGTCCCATGATGATCGGAAGTGCTGTCGAAAACTGGATACTTCCTGTCGCACAAAGTGCCTGCAAAATACCAACAGACGCCGACGAACTCTGGATCGCTGCGGTCAATACAGTTCCGGCGAGCAGTCCAAGAATTGGGTTTGAGAACATCGTCAGAATACTTGCAAACTGAGGATTCTCAGCCAATGGTTCTACCGCTGCACTCATCGTATCCATGCCGGTCATTAAGATGGCAAACCCAACCAGGATATTTCCAATGTCTTTTCTTTTTTCGGTCTTTCCTATCATGATCAGAATAATACCGATCGCCGCCAGAACCGGTGAAAACGAAGACGGTTTCAACAACTGGACAAATACATTACCACTGCTGATCCCGCTAAGAGACAAGATCCATGAGGTAACGGTTGTTCCGATGTTTGCTCCCATGATAATGCCGACAACCTGTCCCAGCTTCATGATACCTGAGTTTACAAAACCAACGACCATAACCGTAGTCGCTGAGGAAGACTGGATCACTGCCGTCACTCCTGCGCCCAGAAGAACTGCCATATACCGCTTCTTGGTGAGCTTTTCCAGCACACGTTCCAAACGGCCTCCTGCAAGTTTGGCAAGGCCATCTCCTAATACATTCATTCCATACAAAAATAATGCCAGTCCACCGATCATGGACAATACTGAAAAGATATTCATAGAACCCTCCATTTTTTAACACATAGTTTTCATGGAATTTACGATAGCATACCTATGTAAAACCGTTATGTGGCTTATGTAAAGTCTATGTAAAATTTAAAAAAGATAACAAAAGAGAGTTTTCCCTTCTGTTATCTTTTTATACTCTATGAAATTGGCACTACACTGCCGGCATATGGCAGAACATATACCTTTTTTCCAGTAAAATCAATCTGTTTCACCAGCTGTTTCAAGTCATTTCCCGCTGTCATTCCCATCGGGTCTACCAGTGACGGATCTAACTCCGTATAGGTATACACATGAGAAGCTTTATTTAACTGTTCCACCGTGAGAAAGAAAATATATCCTCCAATTGTAAAATCTGCACGCAGTGACGGTTCTAAATGTCCTTCCAGTAAAGGCTGCAGCCAACTGAAATAATCCGGGGCACCACCGCCTTCCGGACACTTGCATGCCCAAAGCATCTCACCGCCCGGCTTCAACGCACGCATCGCATTCAACATACCTTTGCATCCCTGATACAAATTCATATCTTTTGGATAACCACCGCTGGAACAAAGAACAATGTCTGCCGGTTCCGGAATCTGAATCTCATAGCAATCTCTCTGATACTGACAACTTGCCTCCCATGCCGCATCCAGATCGCCACAAAAAATCCCGCTGTGTTCACCGGTCGATGCTACCACAATATTAATACTGAAGTCCGCATGTACCAGATGAGCTGCTTCCATCATATCTTCATGGATCGGATTGTCCGTGAGAAGACAGCAACCAACTCTGGCATCTGTCATCGCTTTTTCCGGATCAAGTGCGCGGCTGTGATTTTGGCGGATCGTCTCCCGTCCGGCAACTCCCGGCAAAAGGTTTTTTCTGCCGCCACCGAATCCCGCCATCATATGATGAACGGTTCCACCGACCACGATCACTTTTCGTCCTACAACAAGCGGATTTACTTCCACTCTTGTACCGCGGGATGTTGTTCCTACATATACAAGATCTTCGCTGTCACAATCATGATCGACGACTGTGACATGTTCACAGACATAAGAGGAACAGATCTTTACCAGTTCCTCCGGTGTGGATCTGCGATGTGTTCCCAGTGCGATCACTACCGTGATCCGGTCAAAATCGACACCGATCTCATCATGCAGATACGATACCAGCAACGGCATGATCTTGTCCTGGTGCATCCAGCTCCGGGTAATATCACTCACCACGATCGTAACATCATCTTCTTTGGCTACGATTTCTTTTAATGGTCCGCAGCCGATCGTCCCATCCGTTACCCCATGAAGAAATGTCTTTTTGAGATCATCGATCACTTCCATAGGACGTGGCAGGATTGTCTCCACCGACGCCGCATTTTTTATTTCAATTTCTACCTGGTCTTCTCCATATCCTAATGATACTACTGTATCCATCTTTTTTCACCGCCTTACACAAGTACCGATACTGCCACAAGAGCAACTACCACGAACACGCACACTGCATCCCCGATGTGGAATGGATACGCATGATACCCACTCTTTACCGTACGCAGATTGAAACCTCGTAATTCTGCGCTTACCGCTCCGGAATCTACCTTTTTTAAACTGGAGATCAAAAGTGGCACAAACAGAGGGGCGATCAATTTGAGCTTTTTAAAAATATTCTTTGTATCATACTCTACTCCTCTGGCACGCTGCGCATCCTCGATGTCATGAAATTCGGTCGTAAATAATGGTACAAACCGAAATGCAGTTGTTACAATGAACGCATATCGATATGGTACATGCAGTCGTTTTACCAATGCCCCACACAGGTCATTCATCGATGTGATCGCAAACAAAAGCATCAGTGGCAGCATTGTCGCTACAATGCGAAAACTCAACAACAACGCGCTGTTCAAGCCGCCATAAGTGACCAGACACACACCGCCGACTACCCACAGAGGATCTCCACTACGGACAAAAAACAACTGCAGTAAAAACATGATCAGTCCTAAGATCAGCAAATTTTTCGTCAGATGCAACGCTCTTTTATGAAGACCGGCAAATGCTGAAATTATGATCATGAGAACAATATATCCAACTTCCAGCCACGTATTATTACTGATCACGCAGGCAATTCCGTAAATAAACGCAGCAAATAATTTTGTTACCGGATTTAAACGGTGCAAAAAGGAGTCTCCCGGTACATACTGCAACAAATTCATGCTTTTTGCTCCTCCTTCTTCCCGTTCTTGATCTCCCGGATACGCTGTACCATCTGATCGGCGGTATAAACATCCTCAAAACCGGTACCCAGCCGAAGTGACAGCATCGGGATCTGCGCCGGCAAAACATTGGCCTTCTGCAACGTATCCATGTCTTTCATCACAGCATTGACAGGGCCTTCTCCAACCAGATTGCCGCCTGTCAGCACCAGTACCTGCTCGGCATAATCCTGAACCAGTTCCATATCATGGCTTACCATCAAAACGGTAAGATTCTTTTCCCGGTTCAGCCCTTTCACATAATCCATGATACTGATACACTCTTTATAATCCAGACCGGTTGTCGGCTCATCTAAGATCACAAGTTCCGGCTGGCACACCAACACACTCGCAAGTGCGATCCGCTGTCGTTCGCCGCGTGAACGTGTGAACGGGAACCATTCTCCCTTCAGAGAAAAGCGCTCCAGGGCATCCTGCACCCGCTGTTTTACCTCTTCTTCCGGTACACCCTGCACTCGCAGTCCAAACGCAACCTCTTCTTCTACTGTATTCTGACAGATCTGCCGATCCGGATTCTGAAACAAAAATCCTACTTTTTTCGCGATCTGGCTGGTCCGTGTGTTCAACGTGTCCATCCCTGCCACGGTCACATGACCTCTGCCCGGCTGCAACAGTCCATTGGACAGACGGCTGATCGTCGACTTTCCTGCGCCATTGGAACCGATCAGTGCCGCGAACTCGCCTTTCGGAATATGAAATGACAATTCGTGAATGGTGTCTTTTTCAGCGCCCGGATAAGAAAATCCTACATGATCAAATTTTAACATGACAGCACCTCTTTCACCATTTTCTCTGCCTGATCTACATCCAGTGGTATACTACCGTTGTAGAGTCCAGCTTCTTCCAGCTTTTTACCCAATCGAAGCACCGGGGGCGCACTGATTCCAAGTTCATCAAACAGCGATAATTGCTGCACGATCTCCATGCTCTTACCATCAAACACCACCTTGCCCTGGTCGAGAAGGATCAAGCGCTTGGCATATTTGCACAACATCATGATCTTTTGTTCCACAATGATGATCGTCTTGCCAAAATCTTCATTCAGCTGTTTTAAAATTTCAAAGATCATGATCGTGCTTTCCGGATCCAGTTCTCCGGTAGGCTCATCCAAAACGATGATCTGTGGCTGCAGCGCCAGAATTGAGGCGATGGCAACCTTTTGTTTCTGTCCACCGGAAAGCGAGCTGATCTGCCGATGCAAAAGATCCGAAATCCCAAGGCGTTCCAGAGAGGCTTTGAGTCTTTCCCCAATTTCTTCATGGGAATACCCAAAATTTTCCAATCCAAACAGAATCTCATCCTCAACCACGCTGGATACCATCTGGCTGTCAATGTCCTGAAATACTTCTCCTACAAAACGAGCCAGTTCCTCGGTCTTTACCTCTACCGTATCCATGCCATGGATCTTCACAGAGCCATAAAAGTCTCCCGGAAAATGATGTGGCACGATTCCACTCAGTGCATACGTAAATGTTGATTTTCCAGCACCGGAATTTCCAGTGATGCCAACAAATTCGCCTTTTGCGATCGACAGATCCACATGATGAAGCGCAAATCGGTCAGAGTCTTTATACTGAAAACTAAAGTCCTGCAATTCGATAATGTTTTCCACTTTTTTGTCCTCGGTTCTATTTATTGATGATCTTATCCACAGGCACACTGAGGATCGCTACGATCACACAGTTGAGCACTGCTGTCACCAGAGTAACAATTGCCATATTGGCAAACTGTGCAAACGGCATTGGGTTGGCATAAGTAAGCGCTGCCAGTCCGACAAACGCAAATCCGGAGATCAATGTTGTCAAAAATGTTGTTACCAATGGTTTTACTACTTTTGCGATCGGAAGCATGATCAACAAAGCCATGGCAATTCCGCCCAGCGTTTCACTTCCCAGTCCGATCCATGCCATGCTGGTTCCGATCTGGCTGATACATCCGGAAATAAAACCGATCACAGCCGCTTCTTTTATATTCGGGCGAACGATCAGGATTGACAGACAATAGGTGGCGATCAAAAAGTTCGGATGCATGTTGCCAAGCACCAGAAAGCTTGCGCACAAACGCAATACGACACCGACTGCCATCATGATTCCTACTAAGATCAGATTGTTAATACTTCTTAAACCGGTTGCCTTTTCAGCAACAATTTCTCTTTTTTCACTCATTTGTATTACCTCCATTTATATACCTTAAAAAACTAACACGATTTCAGCCAAAAGTCAACTTTTCCTATCGCTATACTTCCCCCTGGATCCAGGAAAAAATGTGCTCTATATTTTCCTTGGAAAACAGCTTGACGTCGGCATGATCGCAATCGTCAAACAATTCCAGCCTCACCCTGTCTTCCCCCGCGATCCGCCGGATCACATCCGCCAGATATACTGACTGAGAAAATGACACCAGACCATCTTTTTTCCCATGCTGCAACAGAACTCTCGGCACCTGTTTTGTCACATGAGCGCCTGGATTGGACAGTATAAGTGTTTCCGGGATCCGGCTAAGATCCTCGGTGCCAAAAAAGTTCTCATACACCCAGGAGTCCAGCGGTGTTCCCAGATAATAATTATGACAGCCATAGGCAAGGATCAGATTTTTCACTGTCGCATCTACATTTCCCGGTTGTTTCAAATATCCGGTTCCTTCACTAAAAACACTGAGCGCGCATAAATGTGCTCCCGCAGACCCACCCCATAATGTAATCTCATCCGGGTCAAGCGCAAGTTCCTCACAATGCGTCTTTAAATATTGGATTGCTTTTTTTAGCGCGATCACTGGTGCCGGATAATGAGCCTCCGGCGCCAGCGGATATTCGATTGAAACTAGTACATATCCCTTTTTTTGTCCCAGTAAAAACGGTTCAAACTCAATCGAACTCTTTTGCCCAAAATACCACGCCCCGCCATGTACCTCAGCAAATACCGGGTATTTTTCTTTCTTCTGATCCGGATAGTATAGATCCATTTTCTCCTGCGGATGTGTGCCATAGCAGACATCCCGTTTCACGGTTCCTGTCACTGCCGCCGGATCCATTGCCGGGATCATGTCCTTCGCCGTTTTGATTCCATCATCATGAAAGCGGCTTGCTGTTGCCCGGATCGCCGCATTGATCTGTTCTGTATAGTTCATATGTCTCTCCTTAAAAAGGCAGGAGATACGCTCTCCTGCCCTGCTTTCCACTAACGTTTTATCTTTTTTACATTGCTGAATTTACTATAATAATTCTTTCCGGAAACCTTTCGGATCGTCTTGATCTTATAATAATAAGTCTTTTTCTTCTTTATCTTCTTTCCATCCGTATAGGTTGTTTTTTTCACCGTTTTGATCTTTTTGTAACCTTTGCTCTTTTTGTTTGAGCGATAGATCGCATAACCGGTCGCATTCTTAACTTTTTTCCAGGTAAGTTTGTTCTTTTTACCCTTTTTCGACACCTTTTTCAGCTTTGTCTTTTTCACCGTAACTTTTAATGTCACTTTGGCAAGATCAACTCCGGAAAAGCTTGTATTGGAAATATACTTCACGTTGTCCGGAATATTGATCTGATGAATATTCTGACAACCCGAAAACGCATTGTCTCCGATCTTCTCCAGCGTTGACGGCAATTGAACCGTATTCAGATTCTGACAGCCGGAAAATGTGTCATTTTCGATCGCATTAACTCCTTCCGGAATCTTTGCTACATGCAGGTTGCTGCAATTTTTGAAAGCACCTTCCCCAATGCTGGTAACCTGATCTGACAACACAACTTCATTGAGATTGTTACATTCTGAAAAGGCATACGCACCTACACGGGTAACCGTAGCCGGCAAGGTCAACTGATGCAGATTGTCACACTGGTAAAACAGATAATCACTGATCTGTGTCAGCTGACATTTGGAAATATCAATCTGAATGTTTTTACAATTGGCAAATGCGTACGCGCCGATCGTCTTTACACTCGATGGCAGGGTACCTTTGAAATTGGTGCAGCCATAAAAAGCATACGAACCGATCCATTCGGTTCCCTCTTCCCAGGTCGTCACACCATTGAAATTCCCGGTATTGGCAAAGGCATATTCCCCAATGGTCTTTACACTCGACGGGATCACGATCCCCGGTGTACTGTAACCCTCGAAAGCATGTGGATACAGCATTGTAACCGTCGATGGGATCGTATAAGAACCTGACGGCTGATGCTTGCCAACCGGATACGCATACAACGTCGACTGATCCTTATTGAACAAAACACCTTCATCATCCGTGTAGAACTCCGTGCTTCCCTCGGCTGCCTGATAAGCCGTGACCGCCCCACCGGCATCCTGTACGGTCGTGTAATCTCCCTGTGGTGCTGCTGCTCCCAGACTGTATATGGTCTGGGTCATGAATACGCTGCCACACAACAAGGCGGCAGTCAGTCCCTTTACTAGTTTTTTCATCCTATATCTCCTTTTTATGCTTTAAAACCTTTATTCTACTTCTGTCTCCTTCGTATCTTTCCCCGGCTCTTTATCCTTTGGCAAAACCAGATTCATAACAATTGCGATAATGAACACAACCGCTACGCAGTTCTCAGCAAAGACGGTCTGCAAAATCTTTGGAAAGTTTTTAAAAATATCACCAACCTGTGTAAATCCAATACCGATCGCCAACGATAATGCTGCGATATTGATATTTCGGTGAGTAAATCCACAGTGTGAGATCATCTGCAGACCGCTCACAACGATCGAGCCAAACATCATGATCGTACAGCCGCCCAGAACACATTCCGGCAAAGTTGCCAGCAATGCTCCAAAAATCGGGAAGAAGCCGGCAAGAATCATGATCAGGGCTCCCATAAGGATCGTGAAACGATTTACTACTTTTGTCATTGCAACCAGACCAACGTTCTGGCTGAATGATGTGATCGGAAGGCATCCAAACACCGAAGATAATGCACTGATAAATCCGTCACACGCAAGTGATCCAGAAATCTCTTTGTCCGACACATCTCTTCCCAGTCCTGACATTGCCAGTGCCGATGTATCTCCGATCGTCTCTGTTGCGGAAACCAAAAAGATCAGAGTAACCGAAACAATGGCATTCCAGTTGAATGTGATTCCCATTGGCATAAGATGTGGAAGGGCAATGATCTTTGCCTGTGCGATCGCTGAAAAATCGACCATGCCTAAGCAGGCTGCCACGATATAGCCCACTACCAGACCAAATAACACAGACAACTGCTTGAAATAAGATTTTGCAAGTGCATTGAATGCAATACAGCAAACAAGTGTGATCGTACCAACTAACAAATTCTTCCATGAACCAAAATTTTCTGCACCGGAGCCACCGCCAAATGATGTCGCTCCTACACTGAGCAGTGAGAATCCGATTGCCGTAACGACGGAAGCAGCTACGATCGGAGAAACAATCTTGCGCCAGTATTTGGCAAACAGACCAAGAAGTCCCTCGATGATACCTCCGACTAAAACAGCACCTGTGATCGCACCATATCCATATGTAGGCCCGATATAACAGAAAATCGAAACGAACGTAAAACTGATCCCCATAACGATCGGCAGTCTTGATCCGATCCGCCACAATGGGTACAACTGGATCACGGTACCGATTCCCGCAATGATCATCGCACTTTGTACCAGCATCGCAATCTGATCACTGGAAAGTCCACACGCACCTGCTACGATCAGGATCGGAGCAATATTGGCAACGAACATTGCCAGGATATGCTGTAATCCAAATGGAATGGCTTTTGCCACCGGCACTCTGCCATCCAGCTGATAAATGTTATTTACATCTGCATTTGTGTTTTTCATCTTTATCTCCTCTGTCGTTATTTATTTTCACGAAATGTAATCTCACCTGTCTTGTCATCCATACTCTCTACAATGGCAAGTGACTCCAATGGATAACCAAGATTTCGGATCATCGCACCACCAGACTGAAAACCTTTCTCAATCGCAATGCCAATCCCCTCTACCGTACCACCGGCCTCATTGATAATACGGATCAATCCCTGCAGGGCACATCCATTGGCAAGGAAATCGTCGATGATCAGAACATGATCGTCCGGAGATAAAAATTTCTTGCTGACAATGACCTTATTTACCGTTTTATGGGTAAATGATTCCACTTCCGCAATATACATCTCGCCCTCAATATTGATGCTCTTGGATTTTTTAGCAAAAACAACCGGCACATCAAAGTACTGTGCAACAACACATGCGATTCCAATACCGGACGCCTCGATCGTAAGGATCTTGTTGATCGGTTTGTCGGCAAAACGTTTCTTAAATTCTTTTCCGATCTCCTTAAACAGATTGATATCCATCTGGTGATTCAAAAAGCTGTCTACTTTCAGTACATTTCCTTCTTTTACAATACCGTCCTTTACAATACGTTCTTCTAAAAAGTTCATAGTAACTCCTCTCGTATAATCGGTGCCGCCTCCCCGTTTTTTCTGGTGGCGGTCGTTCTCTACATAATGTTTTATTTTATCCTATGACGCAAAAAAGCGCAAGCCTAAATACCGCTTGCGCCCTTTTCTCCATCGTTTCTCTGTCTTATTCTACATTTTTCAGTGCTTCTGACATCGGAATCTTCTTGATCTTCCGGAATTGCAATAGCGCTACCACAACATAGGTTCCTACCATCATAACCATCATTTCCAGATACAGCCATGGTGAGATCGTAAGGTTGAACCAGCCACCATATCCTTTCAGAAAAATGCGTAGGATCACATGAAACAGTGCGGTGTTGATGACCAATGACAGCACTGCCGACAGGATCACAACCCATATGCTGGATACTAAAAACAGATTAGAAATTTCTCTATTATAATATCCCAGGATCTTTACCATCGAGATCGAAGTTGTGTTCTTTTCAATGATCAGTTTCGTCAACAGATACAACAGCAATGCAAACAAAATGATTGCAAAATATTTTACCATATTAAACATCGCGCCCATCGAAATATCCATCTGGCGTGACAATTTGGTCAGGTCAGCCTCCGTGATCACACTGGCGATCTGCTTATCCGTAAGATATGTACCTCGCAGATCCGTATCACTGAAGTAGCCATTGTAATAAAGATCGCCATCTCCACCGGATATCGAATTAAGCATATTTTCAATCGTTGCACTGATTCCCTGTTCATCCTCGATCATCTGTGAGAACACATCATTCCAGTGCTTTCTTGTCATGAAAATTCCGAGACAGGTCGGGTACTCATAAACACCGTCGATCCGGAAGCCATATGTACGATCTCCATATTCTTCTTTAAGATTGATGTAATCCCCTTTTGACACCCGGTATTTTTTTGCAAAATCCGAGGTTACAAAAATTTCGTCGTCTGTGACTTTCAGATCCGGATAATATTTACTGTCTTCTTCAATTCCATAAATATTGATATCTTCTTCATCGTAAAAATCATCCTGCATCTTAAGTGACGTCACGCAATATGGCTCCGCCACATCTTCCGGCACGGATTTTTCGCTCTGTAATATGTACTGATATTCTGCCGGTTTATAGCGGATCGCATCCGCTGAATACCCATTGAGCAGTGGTCCCATGAGCAATCCAAACATCAGGATCAGACAGGAAAATACGGTGCCGGCAAACAACGTGATATAGCCGGACATGTTTTGCAGGATAACCCGCAGACGGAACCGCGTAAAAAATTTAAAATTCGGTAATCTGATGTTTTTCTGCTTTTTCTTGCCAGAGAGATCCCGGCGCAGAAATTCCAATGAGGAATGCTGCAGCTTATTCCACAATGCCAGGCTTGTGATCACAAACATCAGGATCATCGGCACTACCGTTGTCATAACAAACGCCTCGGCATTAAAATAGCTGACGTACGTTGTCAGGCTGTAGCTTCCACGGTACATATCTGCGGCAACTCCTTCGAACACAGTATATCCCAGTACATTTCCCACGATGGCAGCGAGCAAAGTAACCAGCATCGGAGTCTGAATATAATGAACAAACAACTCCCATTTTTTGTAACCCATCGCACGGAATGTACCGATCACGGCAGCCTCTTTGTCCACTGTATGTCGGATCGTAACCGCAAAGACAAAGCCCATGATCGCGGTCAGCACATACAAAAGAACCGTCATCATCGGACGGTCGCCTCCCATATCTTCCCCGGCGAATTGAATCGACCGGTTCAGATATTGCGGCAAAAACACGTCCAGATCCGCATCTTGTTTCATGGCTTCTTTATAGATCACTTCTGACAAATGATCCGACTTTGTTTTTTCATCCTTATCATCGGATGGTGCTTTTTCATATGTCCATTCATAATTGTATTTCAAATGATCGTCGTTAAATCGGTCAAAGCATTCATCCGTAACAATGGCAATTCCCGTCTGAGAAGAATCAAACATCAGATCATTGTTGTTCCAGTACATCGTGCTGTAATCCGGCAGTGCAACCATAGCAGCAATACGGAGTTTTTTGCCTCCCACGGTCACCGTGTCTCCCATCGACAGCCCATTGTTGGTCATATACAGGCGATCCAGTCCGATCTCATCCTCTTTTTGTGGCATTGTGCCCTCCAGCAGACAGACAAGATTTAACTGGGTACGTTTTTTGTATACCCTGAGATCGGCATCCATCGTTCCATCACTATCATTGTCCGCTTCCAATTCCTGATAATAATCTTTTGTGATCGTCACGCCCTCTTTTTCCACTTTCTGGATCAGCTTCTGATCCGCCTCTTTGCTCAGGACAAAATGACCATCTTCCATCTTATACTTCTCAAAAGCATTGTCATATTCAATCTGCAGATTGCGGGAAGCCACCAAAAAGCCGGAAACAAAACCAATCGTGGCTGTCATAAACAGAAAGATCGCCAGATATTTTCCAAACTCGCTGAGCAGTTCCCTCTTTATGCGTTTTTGCAATGGGTTTCTCATGCTGCACCTCCTACCAATCCAATTTCATGGCAGGAATCTTGGTCTGATTTACTGTATTGTGGCGGATCTGTCCATCACGGAGTTTGATCACCCGGTCTGCCATATTTTTGATCGCGTCATTATGAGTAACCATTACGATCGTATTTCCATATTTTTGATTGACCTGCTCGATCAGATGAAGAATTTCTTTTGAAGTCTGATAATCCAGTGCTCCTGTTGGCTCATCACACAAAAGAATATCCGGATTTTTCACGATCGCGCGACCGATCGCCGTTCTCTGCTGCTGTCCTCCCGACAACTGATTCGGCAGCTTATTCCGATGTTCATACAAGCCCAATGTCTGCAACAACTCATCAATCTCCAGTGGATTGTCACTCAGATACGCTCCCACCTCGATATTTTCACGGATGTTGAGATTCGGGATCAGATTATACATCTGAAAAATATATCCCAGATGCTTTCTGCGATACTCGGTCAGCTGCTTTTCGCGCATATCCGCCATCTTCTCGCCGCGGATCGCCACATAGCCACTGTCTGCCTGATCAATTCCCCCTATAATATTTAACAAGGTGGACTTGCCCGACCCAGAAGGTCCTAATAAAACGCAAATCTCACCTTGTTCAATCTCACAATCTATTCCTTTTAAAACTTCAACGCGATTGGACTTGTCACCAAATCCTTTTTTCAACTGGCTGATCTCTAAAAACATCTTACTCCTCATTTCTGTCCTTTCGGATCACAGGACACTAATTTTAGTTAGTTCTTTCTAACTACATTATAAGACATTTTTATTTTTTCGCAAGTATTTCTTTGAATTATTTGTGCTGCCACGTACTTCTGGCAAATAACACCATGATCGGGAAGATCTCCAAACGCCCCGCCAACATATCTAAGATCAGCACCAATTTCGATAAAACTCCATATCCGGCAAAGTTGCATGCCGGTCCTACTGCTTCCAATCCCGGTCCTATATTATTGAAGCAGGCAAGCATCGCTGTAAAATTCGTCGTGACCGAAAATCCATCCAAAGAAATAATGACAAAGCTGGCAAATGCGATCATAACATACACTGCCAGATACGCATTCGTGTTTTCCAGGATCTTTTCGTCCATTTTCTGTCCGTTGATACGCAGAACCTGAATTTTTCTTGGATGCAGCAGCTGTTTCATATTCCGTCGCAGTCCTTTAAGCAAGATCAAAACACGGCTGCATTTCAAGCCACCACCAGTACTGCCCGCACAGGCACCAACAACCATCAGACAGATCAAAATGGCTTTGGAAAAGGACGGCCACAGGTCAAAATCCGTTGTGGCAAATCCTGTTGTCGTGACAATACTCGACACCTGAAAAGCCGCGTGCCGGACTGTTTCTTCCAGACTGCCATAGATCCCCCATGTGTTCCATACGATCAGCACAATGCTGGCAACTACCATCGTAATATAAAAGCGCAGTTCCTCATCTTTAAAAACCGATTTTACATTCTTAAGCAACAAAAGATAATAGCAGCTGAAATTGACGCCAAACAACAACATGAAGATCGTGCAGACGTTTTGCAAATATGGGCTATACCCCGCTATACTGTCTGCCTTGATCCCAAATCCTCCGGTTCCCGCTGTGCCAAATGCCGTACATAGTGCATCAAAAAACGGCATTCTGCCAAGCAGCAAAAAGATGATGTCCAATAACGTCAACGCAAAATAGATCAGATACAGGATCAATGCTGTTTTTCTCATTCGAGGTACTAATTTACCAACATTGGGTCCCGGACTCTCTGCACGCAGCAAGTGCATCGTAAAGCCTTTCGCCTCATCTCCGACCGGTGCGATCGCAAGCAGGAGTACCAAAACTCCCATGCCACCAAGCCAGTGGCTGAAACTACGCCAGTATAAAACACCACGGGATAACTCCTCTACATTGGTAGCAACCGATGCTCCTGTCGTCGTAAAGCCGGAAACCATTTCAAACAGAGAGTCAATATAACTTGGAAACTCTCCCGAAATCCAGAACGGAAGGCATCCAAGCGCACTGATCAGTATCCAGCTGGCGCTTACGGTCACCAGTCCTTCTTTGGCATAAAATCCACGCTCTGCCCCACGGCATAAAAATTTCAATATAAACGAAAATGCCAGGATCAGTATGATCGCCACAACAAACGCGATCGATGATTCAAAATCCTGATCCACGATCTCTAGTATCAATGCCGGCAGCATAAATGCCGCCTCTCCTAACAATACCTGAGATAACAATTTTCCTATCATTTTAAAATTCATTTTTTTTACCTATCAATCCAAGCCTTTACAAAAAGATATCGTTAAACTGGTATACAACATTTCTTGCACTTACGACGACAATAACTGTGTCTCCGACTTCGAAATGAGAATCTCCATCTGGAATCTGTATCTCCCACTCATGATTGATGCAGGCGATCAGAACATTCGGCCGGATCTTCAGATCACGAAGTTTCTCTCCGCAGTGCATAGTTTCCTCCGTGATCACAAATTCCAAGGCTTCTGCCTTGGCATCGGCAATGGAGTGAACCGTAACGGCAGCTCCTGTCTGGTTTTTCATAGCTCTCACATAACGGACAATGGAATTACTGCTAAGTTCTTTCGGACAGACAACACTTCCCAATGACAGTCCACCTAAAATATCGTTGTACTCGGTATGTACCACTTTCGTGATGACCTGTGGCACACCACAACGCTTGGCATAAAGTGAAACGATCATGTTCAGTTCATCCGAAGTTGTAAGTGTCACTAACGCATCACAGCTCTTGATCCTCTCGCTGTCCAGCAAGTTCTGGTTGCTGGCATCTCCCTGAACAACACATGCCTTTGGCAAAAGTTCAGCGAGCTGCAAACAGCGGTCAGCATCGTGCTCTATGATCTGCACATCGACACCATCCTGGCACAAAAGTTCTGCCAGATAATAACTGGTTCTTCCACCGCCACACAGAATGACCCGTTTGGCTTTGTGAGTCACGATATCCAGATGTTTCAATAATAACGTTAAATTCGCAGAGGATGCCGTAACAAGAATGCGGTCACCTTCCCGAATGACAAATTCACCATCCGGGATCACCAGTTTGCCCTCTCTTTGCACAGCACATACCAAAATACGGCATTTCACGATCGTATTCAGCTGTGCCAGTGCTACATCCCGGAGTTTGCTATCTTTATCGACGAGCAATTCTACAATCTCCACGCGCCCTTTCGCAAAGGTATCCCGCTTCATAAAACCGGGATATTTGATCAGGCGTTCAATCTCAACGGCTGCCTGTCGTTCCGGATTTACGATCATAGAAAGAGAAAAGCGATCCCTCATAATAAATGTCTGCTTGGCATACTCCGGGTTACGGATCCGGGCAATTGCCTGAATATCCGTCTTCAGTCCCTGTGCAGTCATGCAGCATAACAAATTGATCTCGTCAGCTCCTGTTGCCGCGATCAGAAGATCCGCATCCTGAATCCCCGCCTGTTCCAGAACCGACATCGACGCACAGTTGCCCTGCACTGCCATAACATCCAGATCTTCTATATTTTGTTCCAGCAGTTCCTTGCTGGTATCGATCAATGTGAGATCGTATCCCTCCTTGCATAATTGAGCTGCCAATGTACTCCCCACATTGTCTACTCCTGCAATAATGATCTTCAAAACAGTCCCTCCAGTCTTTCTTTACCCAATATGTCGTTCAAATACATGAAAATCAAGGATTTTTTCAATATCCTCCAGCGCATCTGCCGGAATCTCAAGTCCACTTGCTGCCAGATTATTTTCCAGCTGGGAAGGCTTGCTGGCTCCCGCGATCACACTGCTGATGATATCTTTTCGAAATATCTTATGATTCTAATAATTCTCCCGCAATGGAGCATGCCATAAATCTCTCCAGATCCACATCGGCACTGATCCCCAGCCACAACTTGCAATACTGGGCAATCGACGCGCTCACCGGAAGAATTTTCATTCCCTGTTGTCGATATACCTCTACAGTATCGTACTCTTCTTTCCGGTTGTCAAGACCAACAAGAAAGACTGGCACATTTTTCTCATTTGCTTCTTTCATAAAATCTATCATGCCGGATCCAACCGCAATCGTTCCGGAATGATAACTTTCATGCAATACCGCTTTGATCTGTGGCGAAATTTCCGGATACTTCATGCCCGGATATGGCCGGATCCATAAGATCTGCCCTTGTGTTTCCGACAGGCATTCAACGCCTCTTCGCAGATCAAATGCCTGCGGTTCTGCCTCTTGCTGTAATCCTTTTTCAAAGTACAGAAAACCATCCTCTCGGCGAAACTTTCCCCAGTACGCCTGTTTCACGCCTGACAGGACATCCGAATAAGGAACCGGGCCGGATAGCGTGGCACCATTGTAAATGACACATTCTTCCCCTGTGTTCGCATAACTCACATAAACACCGCCCGCCGGCTGCAGTGCAATAAAATCCAGCGCTCCGGCAAAATTTTGCAGTCCGTTTGCGCGCGGGTCTGACAACACATAGTTACTCGATACAAGAACGATCGGAATCGGGCTGTGGCAGAAAACATACCGGAGCATGGCAGCCGTATACTGCAAGGTATCGGTGCCATGCATGATCAAGATTCCATCTATATCCGTTGTTTTTTGCATCTGTTCGACGCATTCTACAAGCGTAGTGATGTGTTTTCCCTGCAAGTTTTCACTTAGGATCTGATACGGTTCTTGTATCACAAATCCCACTTCTCTTGCGCGCGGCAGTTCCTGATACATCTTTATCAGTTGAAAAGAAGCTCTATCATCCGTGGATATTTTCCCTTTTGCATCCATCTGGCTGCCAATCGTTCCCCCGGTAAAAACAGCACCGATCTTCATATTTTTCAAATCCTCCTCACAGCACCTGCAACAGACCCATGTAAAGCGCCGTTCCTGCTACAATACTAAACAATGTATTATGTTTCCATTTATAAGTGACCGCCATGATCCCTGCCGGCAAAACCTCATTCAACCGGATCAGAAATTCCGGCATTTTTCTTTTGCCACGAAAGATCAAAAAAATAACTGCATAAGATGGGAATTGATTTTACAAAAGCCTTTTTCATCCGTTTCTCCTTAACAGGACGCTCCTCCGACCACCTGTAATCCTAAAATTTCATCTTTCTTTTCCAACAACTCATCGCCGAGCAGAAGTTCCTCTGCCCGCTCAAATCCAATGCGATCGATCGTATCTGCAAATCGTTCGCCGGAAATTCCTTCCGAGCGGAACAACAA
>CAKREC010000006.1 GCA_934316925.1 uncultured Eubacterium sp. | reverse complement strand
GAGTAGACATTACCGATGTGGTTTGCCCGATGACATTTGTAAAGGCAAAAGTGGCAATGGAAGAGTTGGAGATCGGACAAGTCTTAGCGGTTACGATGAATGATGGTGAACCGGTTCAGAATGTGCCAAGAAGCTTTAAAGAAGAAGGTCAGCAGATCTTAAAGCTGATCGACAATGAAAACGGCACCTATGATCTTATCGTAAAAAAATTAGAAGAGTAATAGGAGGAAACCTATGGCAGCAAGAGTAAGTGGTGAAAATTTCAAACAGGAAGTTCTTGAGAGTGAATTGCCGGTTTTAGTGGAATTTTATTCCGATTCCTGTATTCCATGCAAGCAGCTCTCTCCAATTTTAGGTGATATTGAGGATGACTATGAGGATTCCCTGAAAGTTGTGAAAGTGAATGTAAACTTTGATGCAGAGCTGGCACAGCAATATGAAGTTATGGCATCACCAACGATCCTGTTTATCAAAGCCGGACAGGAAGTGGAGCGGATCCGCGGATTGGTGAAAAAAGCAGAATTAGAAGATACTGTAAAAAAATTTATATAAAAAAATAAGGAGGCACAAATGAATATTATAGTAGCAGGTACCAAAAAAGAAGTAGCAGAAGGTTTGACGATCGCGCAGCTTATTGTTGATGAAAAAGTTGAAAATCCGGATTATGTAACAGTAACCGTAAATGACGACTTTGTGGATCAGGATCAGTTTGCTGCCACAACATTGAAAGAAAATGACAGTGTAGAGTTCTTGTACTTCATGGGAGGAGGATCCTTTTAATGGCATTTACCAGTGAACAGATGGAACGTTACTCCCGCCATATTATCTTGCAGGAAGTTGGAGTAAAGGGCCAGAAAAAATTATTGAACAGTAAGGTACTGATCATCGGTGCCGGCGGTCTGGGCGCACCAGCTGCAATGTATCTTGCAGCAGCTGGAGTAGGTACGATCGGTATCGTAGACGCGGATGAAGTAGACCTTTCCAATCTGCAGAGACAGATCATTCATGGAACAAAAGATGTCGGCAAAGCAAAAGTAAAATCGGCAAAAGAGACTATGAATGAGATGAACCCGGATGTTACCGTAAATACATACCGTATGTTTGTAACATCAGAAAATATTTTAGACCTGATCAAGGAATATGACTTTGTCATTGACGGAACAGACAATTTCCCTGCAAAATTCCTGATCAACGACGCGTGTGTTATGGCAAAGAAACCATTTTCACATGCAGGAATCATCCGTTTCAAGGGCCAGCTCATGACCTATGTTCCGGAGGAAGGACCATGCTACCGTTGTGTATTTAAGGATCCACCTCCAAAGGATGCTGTGCCAACCTGCAAACAGGCTGGTGTCATCGGAGCTATGGGTGGTGTGATCGGTAGTCTTCAGGCAATGGAGGCGATCAAGTATCTGATCGGAGTAGGCGATCTGCTTACCGGCAAACTGCTTACATACGATGCTCTGAAAATGGAGTTCCACACGATCAAACTTCCACCGGCAAACGGCAAATGCCCAATTTGCGGTAAACACCCTACGATTACAGAACTGATCGATTATGAGCAGGTGGAATGTGACGGAAAATAAATCAGATAAGGGAAGGTAAGAAGTATGCTGAAATTAGATAAAAAAGACTATGAAAAAATACTGGAGCATTGTAAAAAAGGACTTCCCAATGAGGCATGTGGTCTGATCGGCGGCACGATCGAAGGTGATGTAAAAATGATCAAAAAAGTGTATCTGCTGACCAACATTGATGCAAGCAGAGAACATTTTTCCATGGATCCGAAAGAACAGCTTCAGGCGGTCAAAGATCTGCGTGCGAACGGGTATACACTGCTCGGCAATTTTCATTCTCATCCGGAGTCACCGTCAAGGCCTTCGGAAGAGGATAAGAGACTGGCTTATGATTCTACGGCCAGCTACATGATTCTTTCTTTGATGGAGGAAGAACCAGTATTTCGGTCATTTCATATTGACCCGGACAAAAATGTAACAGTTGAAGAATTGGTGATTGAATGAGAGATTTAGTGATTGTAGGAAGTGGTCCGGCAGGATTATCTGCTGCGGTATACGCAAAAAGGGCCGGTATGGATGTGGTAGTGCTGGAAAAAGCCGGCATTTCCGGAGGGCAGATCCTCACAACAGAACAAGTGGATAATTACCTTGGTTTGCCGGGGATCGGAGGCTACGATATGTCCGTAAAGTTCCGCGAGCATGCAGAGGCATTTGGCGTGGAATTTATGGATGTGGAAGTGACAAACATTCAGAGACAGCCGGAGAACTTCCTACTCACGCTGGATCAGGAAGAGCTGACAGCCAAGGCAGTCATCGTGGCGACAGGCGCTACGCATCGTATGCTGGGGGTGCCGGGCGAGAAAGAGCTGGCGGGAGCCGGCGTATCGTATTGCGCCACCTGTGACGGGGCTTTCTTTCAGGGCAAAGAAGTAGCTGTTGTCGGTGGTGGTGATGTGGCATTGGAGGATGCGTTGTATCTTTCCAAACTTTGCAAGAAAGTGACATTGATCCATCGAAGAGAAGAATTCCGTGGTGCCAGAATGCTTGGGGAACAGGTGCTTGGCACAGAAAATATTGAATTTCTGCCATTTTACGAAGTGAAAGAAATTAGAGGGGACAAAAAAGTAACCGAAGTATTGCTTCTTCAAAATCAGGATGGCAGCGAACGGAAAATATCTGTGGATGCAGTCTTTATTGCGGTAGGAACCCAGCCGGTGACACAGTGGCTTGAGGGAATTCTGGAGTTGGAAAAAGATGCTGCCGGATTTTTGGCAGCAGGTGAAGATTGCCGCACAAGTGAACCGGGGCTGTATGCTGTCGGTGATGTGCGTACCAAAGAGGTTCGTCAGATCGTCACGGCAGTGGCGGACGGCGCCTATGCGATCGCATCGATTCAGAAAGATTGGGGGAAGTAATATGCTGATTTCGTCAAAAGGTCAATACGCGCTTCGCATGATGCTTGATCTTTCTATTCATGGCGACGGATCGTCGGTCGCGGTCAAGACGATCGCAAAGCGACAGGGTTTATCAGAAAAATATTTGGAACAGGTCATTTCCACTCTTTTGCGTGCCGGATTGCTGCGCAGCACAAGAGGACCTAAAGGCGGATACCGTCTGGCAAAAGCCCCGGAATGTTACACGGTTGGAATGATCTTTCGGGCGACGGAAGGAAATCTGGATGCAACCGATTCCGAATCCTTTCGCGATGACACGCCGGATCCGGAGCTGAATACCGTGGTGGATCGTGTGTTTACGCAGCTGAATGGCTCGATCAATAATGTGTTGGATGAAATCACTCTGGAAGATCTTACGAAAGAATATAATGACCAAAGTGATTACATATATTTGATCTAGGCGGCAACGAATCAATTGCATATGTTTTCGTTGAATTATGCGTCAATATATGGTAAAATTTTTAGTGGACTGCATAGTCCACTCTGGAGAGTCTTTGTAAAACAAAGCGCCGAAGGTGTCGCGGGAGTGATCCTGCTTATCTCTCAGGCAAAAGGACAGAGCATATATTTGCGTGTTCTACTCTTTAGAGGGCTGATATGTTTATCAGCTCTTTTTGTTTTGCTTAATATTGGGCAGAGGTTATATCGCCCGGTTGGATTGTACGACAGAAAAATTTTTTTGAGAACTAAGGAGAGAAAAGATGTTTAATGAAATTCTGACAAAAATTGACAATTTTGTATGGGGCGTACCGCTGATCGTTTTGATCCTTTTAGTGGGCGTGCTGCTTACGGTTCGTTTGCGTGGACTGCAGATCCGTATGCTGCCGTGTGCATTGAAAGAGATGTTTCGCAATGAGGTCAGTGGTGAACACGGAGAAGTATCCAGTTTTGCTGCACTGTGCACCGCTCTTTCAGCGACGATCGGTACCGGAAATATTGTCGGTGTTGCGACAGCGATTGTAGCCGGTGGTCCGGGAGCACTTTTCTGGATGTGGATGGCTGCATTAGTGGGAATGGCAACAAAGTATGCCGAGTGTCTGTTGTCCGTAAAATACCGTACCGTAGCCGAAGATGGTCATATTGTCGGAGGACCTTTTTACTATATTGAAAATGGAATGGGACATAAATGGAAATGGCTGGCAAAGATTTTTGCATTTTTTGGTGTGTGTGTAGGCTTGATGGGTATCGGAACATTTACCCAGATCAATGGTATTACGAATGCCGTGCAGAACTTCTTTGATCCGGACAAAGCATGGACGGTGCATTTGTTTGGCGGTGATTATTCCTGGACGGTTGTGATCGCAGGAATTATTCTTACGATTGCTGTAGCGCTTGTTATCATTGGAGGTATCAAACGTATTTCCAGTGTTTCTCAGATCATTGTGCCATTTATGGCAATTTTATATGTTGTTGTTGTTGTGGTTATTCTTGTTATTAATTATAAACACATTCCATCTGCACTGGCAGAGATCGTGGAAAGTGCATTTGGTATGCGCGCAGCAGCAGGTGGTGCGCTGGGAGCTATGATCATGGCGATGCAAAAGGGTGTTGCCCGTGGTATTTTCTCCAACGAGGCTGGTCTTGGCAGCGCGCCGATCGCGGCAGCAGCAGCACAGACAGATTCTCCGGGACAGCAGGGACTGATCTCTATGTTGGGAACATTTTTTGATACGATCATCATCTGTACGATGACAGGACTTTCGATCGTGATCACCGGAGCATGGGACATGGGACTGGAAGGCGTTGCCGTAACAAACAAGGCATTTGAGATCGGACTCCCAATTTCCGGACAGGTTTCCGCATTTATTTTGATGGTCTGCCTGGTATTCTTTGCATTCACTACCATTCTTGGATGGGATTATTATAGTGAAAAATGCTTAGAATATCTTACAGGGGGCAACCAGAAAGTGGTAAAGGCATATCGCTGGGTATATATTCTGGCAATCTTTATCGGACCATTTATGACGGTATCGGCAGTATGGACCATTGCCGATATTTTCAACGGCCTTATGGCTTTGCCAAATATTATTGCACTGGTAGCACTTAGCGGCGTCGTTGTGGCAGAAACAAAAGTCTACATCGAACGCGCGAAAAAAAGTTCAATATAACAAAATTCATATTTATATTGGGGGTTGGATTATGGGTACAGGACGTTTTGTAGACTCGATCACAAAGAAAAAGGATGGCGGTGAACTCACCGATGAAGAGATCCGTCAGATGATCGAGGGATATACGAATGATGAGATCCCGGATTATCAGATGTCATCCATGCTGATGGCGATCTGTTTTCAGGGAATGACAGAGCGGGAAATTTCTACGATGACAATTGCAATGCGGGACTCGGGTGATGTTGTAGATCTTTCTCAAATACCGGGTGTCAAAGTTGACAAACACTCGACCGGAGGCGTAGGCGATAAAACGACATTGATCGTTGGACCGATCGTAGCTGCCTATGGGATCCCGGTCGCAAAGATGAGTGGCAGAGGACTTGGGTTTACTGGAGGGACACTGGACAAACTGGAGTCAATACCGGGCTTTCGTGTTGATCTGCGCGAAGAGGAATTTTTTGACTGTGTAAGAAAACATGGGATCAGTGTGATCGGACAGACGGGAAATCTTGCTCCGGCAGATAAAAAGCTGTATGCACTGCGGGATGTGACGGGTACGGTCAGTAGCATTCCACTGATCGCAGCATCGATCATGAGTAAAAAGCTGGCAGCGGGAAGTGATAAGATCCTTCTTGATGTTACAACCGGAAGTGGAGCTTTCATCAAAGATATCGAAGGCTCAAAAGAATTGGCAGAGACCATGGTTTCGATTGGAAAAAATGCAGGAAAAGAAACCGTGGCTATGATCACCAGCATGGATGAGCCGCTTGGCTATGCGATCGGCAACAACCTGGAAGTAAAAGAGGTCATTTCAACATTGCAGGGAGAAGGACCGGAAGATCTTCAGGAAGTTGTGACAAGCCTTGCCGGAATGATGCTTTACCTTGGCAGCGAAGAGATTTCTTCTTATGAAGCAGGAAAAGAAAAAGCAATGGAACTGCTGCAAAATGGAAGTGCGCTGAAAAAATTTGTGGAATTTGTACAGAGCCAGGGCGGGGACACCAACGTGATCCAATATCCGGCGCAGTTCCCGGTTGCACCTTGTCAGGGAGAATTATTGGCAAAAGCGGATGGATATATCACTTCGTTTAACACCGAGGCATTTGGTGTAGCTGCCGGTGTGCTCGGTGCAGGACGCACGACAAAGGACAGTCCGATTGATGATACGGCTGGAATTATTTTAAAGAAAAAAATTGGGGACTTTGTAAAACAGGGAGAACCCATTGCGGAATTATATACAAGTGACTCGGGAAAAATAAAAAATGCGGTTTCAATCTTGCAGGATCATTATGAAATTGGCAGTGAGAAAAAAGAGGCTATGAAATTAATAGTGGATATTATTCGCTAAATTTGATACAATTCTTGAAAAGAAGAGAGCTAAATAACTGCCGGAACATGGCGGGGATGGAGGAATTATGTACGATAGTATAGTCATAGGATGTGGATTTGCAGGAGCTGTTGTTGCCAGAGAACTGGCAGAGAAAAAGGGCAAAAAGGTACTGATCATTGATAAGAGAGATCATGTAGGTGGAAACTGCTATGATAAGTATGATGAGTATGGAATCCTGATCCATCAGTACGGTCCGCATATTTTTCATACCAACAGCAAAAGAGTATTTGACTATTTATCAAGATTCACAGAGTGGTATTTCTATCGCCATGAGGTAGTGGGCAATGTGTATGGCAAAGAACTTCCGATCCCATTTAACCTGAATACTTTGGAGATGGTATACGGTGAAGAAGCAAAGGAACTGGAGAAGCGCCTGATCGACAATTTCGGTGAGGGCGCCAGAGTACCGATCCTTGAACTGATGAACCATGAGGATAAGGAGCTTCAGAAGATCGCGCAGTATGTATATGAAAATGTATTTTTGAAGTATACGATGAAGCAGTGGGGCAAATCGCCAAAAGAGATCGATCCGGCTGTTTCGGGCAGAGTGCCAGTGCTTCTTTCGCGCGACAACCGGTATTTCCAGGATGAATATCAGGGACTGCCGCTTCACGGATTTACTGAGATCTTTGACAAAATGCTGGATCATCCAGGGATTGATGTGCGGCTTTCGGTTGATGCAAAAGATGTGATGGAGCTGGATCCGGAAAGCGAAAATAAGATTTTATTTGAAGGTCAGCCATTCATGGGGGATGTGATCTTTACTGGAGCATTAGACCAGTTATTTGACTGTCGTTTTGGACAACTTCCATACCGGTCACTGCGATTTGATTTTGAACATTACAAACAGAAATTCTACCAGAGCCATGGTGTTGTGAATTACACGGTTTCGGAAGATTTTACGCGTATTACCGAATTCAAATATCTGTCCGGACAGCTGGATGAAGACGAGACGACGATCGTGAAAGAGTATCCGATGGCGTATACCGGAAAAGAGGGAGAGATTCCTTATTATGCGATCAACAATCCGGAAAATGATGCGTTATTTGCCCGATACAAGGGACTGGTTGATCAGATACCTGGTTTCCATCTGCTCGGAAGACTGGCAGAGTACAAATATTACAATATTGATGCTATTGTGGAAAGAGCCTTAGATTTAGCTGAGACCATTTCATAAATAAAAGGAGAAAAACGATGAAATTATTGACGATTGCAATTCCTTGTTATAACTCGGAAGCATATATGGAGCATGCCGTAGATACGGCATTAGTCGGTGGTGATAATGTAGAGATCCTTTTAGTTGATGACGGTTCTACAGACAGAACTGCGGAGATCGCAGATCGTCTGGAAAAAGAACATCCGGGGATCATAAGAGCGATCCACAAGGAAAATGGAGGACATGGAAGCGCGGTAAATACCGGACTTGCAAATGCCAGCGGGGTATACTATAAAGTGCTTGACAGTGATGACTGGCTTGATCGTGAGGCACTGTTGCGGGTTTTGGATGTATTGCGTGGATTTGTGGAAGAAGGCAATGGAGTAGACATGCTTTTGGCAAATTATGTTTACGAGAAGCCAAGCCTTCACAAGCATAAAAGCATCCGTTACGATGGCGTATTTCCAGAGGGCGTCGTGTTTGGCTGGAACGATGTAAAACGTTTCCGCATGAGCCAGAACATTTTGATGCATTCGGTGATCTATCGTACAAAGCTGTTGCGGGACTGTGATCTTCAGCTGCCGGAGCACACATTTTATGTGGACAACATTTTCGTGTATAATCCACTTCCGTATGTGAAGACGATGTATTATCTTAATGTTGATCTGTACCGTTACTTCATCGGAAGAGAAGATCAGTCGGTCAATGAAAAAGTTATGATGGGACGGATCGACCAGCAGTTGAAAGTAAACAAGCTGATGATCGATGCTTATGATCTCACTAAGATCAAAAATAAAAAACTTCGTGATTACATGGTTAAATACCTCACGATGATGATGACGATCAGTTCGGTATTTCTGATCAAAGAGGGAACCGAAGAAAGTCTGAATAAGCGTACCGAGTTGTGGCAGTATCTGAAAAAGAAAAACCTGGGTATGTATCGTCTGGTAAATCATATGGCACTCAGCCGGCCAATGCGTATCCGCAACCGTGCCGGACGAAAGATTGTTGTCTGGGGTTACTCGATCTCCCAGAAAATTTACGGATTTAACTAGAACAAAAGCCTCCATGCCGCATAGGATAAAGAAAAAGCCGGTTGGAGAGCTTATGGAAGAGAAAAGACATTATTTATATGATGTGAGCATGTCTTACGTGGAGCCGGGTTGGCAGGACCGATATCTGGAGATGGTAAAAGATCTGGATATCCGTCTGCGCCAGAAATACCCGGCTTTTTTTTCGGAGTTGCAGCTGTATCAGAATGGACCGATGAACTATGTGGTGGTAGCGGTGTATTATGATGTGGAAGGCGTGGAAGATGAATTAGGTAAAATCCTGAAGTTTGTGAATAAAGAATATCAGATGCGGGTAGGAAGAAATGTACGCCGCAAACAGATTTTGAAATTTGACCGGGCAAAAAAACTTCATGGACAGAAATGATGGAAAAACGGTAAACCGGATTGTCGGAAAAAGGGCAGCGGTTTATCGTTTTTTTATGGAATCGGGGCGTACCCTGGAAACTGCTTATTCCTTGACGATATAAGGCTTAACATGGTATTATAAAAGGTATGATAAAAGGAGTGGATTCTTTGACAGATCAAAAAAAGATGGATAGAAAATTAAGGAGAGCGCAGGCGAAAGAACGGAGAAAACGCCAGGTCGGAATCAGCAAGCGTATGACCCCGATCGTGATGATCTTAGTTGTGATCGTGGCATTGATTTTTCTCAACATCAATTCTCTGACGCATGCACTCAACCGGAAGAGTTACGAGCGGGTTACAGCGACGGTTGTTGAAAAAACGACTGATCCGTTTGCGATGTTGATCCCAATGGCTACGGTCAGTTATGTATATGATGGCAACGAATATAACGAGAGCCAGTATTTTATCACGCAGCCGTTGTTTGGCATTTCGCGTGAGGTGGGTACGGAGCATACCGTTTATGTCAATACGCAGGCGCCGAACCATTTCCTGTTTAAGGAGCCGTTTTTTGTGAATTGGCTGAACTGGCTTTTGATCCTTATGGGCGGTGTGTTTGGCTACATCTGGATCAAGCGGATGAAACAGCTCCGCCAGAATCATAAAGAAAAAAAGAGTAGGAGGGCAAATCATGAATAAGCTCAAGCAGTTTATCGAAGATCATACATGGGCGAAAAATATAACCCGGGTTGTGGCTTTCCCATTTTGGCTGATCTATAAACTGATTACATTCATTATGAATTTTTCAAAGGTGATCATCAATGTTTGTCTGATCATTCTTTTGATCGGTGCTGTGGTGGGCGGCATTGTGTTCGCGAAGATAAAACCGATGTATGAGCAGGCGAGCGAAGAGGCATATGACAAGCTCACCAATCTGAGCGCAGACAATTTTCATATGCTGTCGAATACGGTCATCTATGACAAAAATGGAAAGAAGATCGGAGAGATCAACAGCGGATCCTATCAGTATGTGGACATTAAGAACATTTCCCCATACATACAGAACGGTTATATTGCTACGGAGGACAAGCATTTCAAAACTCATGCCGGTATCGATCTGCAGTCATTGACGCGTGCAGCGCTGGCGCTGGTACGTCACAACGGCGAGATCACACAGGGAGGAAGTACGATCACGCAGCAGGTGATCAAAAACAACCTTCTTACGCAGGAGCAGTCCTACAGCCGTAAGCTGACCGAAGTTTTGCTGGCTCCGTCACTGGAGAAGAAGTTTAACAAGGCAGAGATCATGGAATTCTACTGCAACAGTAACTTCTATGGCAACCGCTGTTATGGTGTCGAGACGGCTTCCCAGTTTTATTTTGGATGCTCGGCGAAGGATGTCACACTGGCACAGGCAGCGATGCTGTGTGGAATTTCCAACAGTCCGAATAAGTACAATCCGATTGCCAGCATGGAACTTGCGACTGAGAAAAAAGAGCAGGTCCTTGGCAACATGAAAGAGTGCGGTTATATTACAGAAAAAGAATATAATGCAGCCATGAAAGAGAAGATCAAAGTGATCGGTGTGGACGATCAGGCAAGTTCTGAGAACTATATGATCAGCTATGCGATCGACTGCGCGACGATCCAGTTGATGAAAGATGATGGTTTCCAGTTCGAGTACAATTTCTCATCGGCAGCAGATCAGAAAAAGTACAAGAAAAAATATTCAGAGGCATATGGTACAAAAGCAGCGGAGATCCGCGCCGGTGGTTATAAAATTTACACATCTTTTGACCAGAAGATACAGAACAAACTGCAAAAATCCGTGTCTTCGACACTTGCTTCATTTACAGAAAAAAATAAAGAAACAAAGAAATACGCACTGCAGAGTGCAGCGATGTGCATTGACAATGATACCCAGTATGTCGTAGCTGTTGTCGGCGGACGTACGAAAAATGATCAGTACAATCGTGCATTCCTGTCAACACGACAGCCTGGTTCTACGATCAAGCCGCTGCTTGATTATGGCCCGGCCGTGGACAATGGTGTGATCAATGGCTCTACCATCATCCGGGATGGTAAAGTATACTGGGACAGTAAAGATAAAAAAAGCTACAGTCCGAAGAACAGCGGTGGTGGTTACCACGGTAACGTGACAGCAAGAGAAGGCTTGTCGCGAAGTTTAAATACCGTGGCATTCCAGGTGTTCAAGATGACTGGGATTGAAACCTCGATGAGCTATCTGGAAAAGTTGCATTTTTCATCGTTGTCGTATGCGGACAATTCAGCACCGGCGGTTTCGCTTGGAGGATTTACCAATGGTGTTACCGTCAACGATATGTGCCGTGGCTATGCGACGCTTGAGAACAATGGGCAGCTCAGTTCCCGTACCTGTATCAAAAAGATCGACCATGAGACAAAGGGAACGGTTTATGAGGCTCCGGAGAAAGAAGAGAGCGAAGAAGAAGTTTATTCTGCGGATACTTCCTATATCCTGAAAGATATGATGCAGGGAACATTTGCGGATGGATATGGTACAGCGCGGTCTGCTTATAATGATAAACAGATCTATGCTGGAAAGACCGGTACGACAAGCAGCAATAAAGATGCCTGGTTCTGTGGATTCAGTGCGTATTACACAACGGCGGTATGGATCGGATATGATACGCCGCGCGAGATGGCAGGCATGTATGGTGGAACCTATCCGCTTAAAATATGGAGTTCGTTCATGAATAGTATCCACTCCAAATTAGAAAAGCGCGATTTCGACATACCGGCTTCCTTGCAGCTTCGACAGGTGTCCGGCGGAAAATTTACGAGTGCAACAAAAGAGATCAACTACACGAACGGCAAGCGTTATTATTCGCAGCGTCCGGGTGGTTATGATTATTATTCCACTTTGAACGAAGAGAAAAAATCTGAGTGGGAAGTAAACTACAAGCTGGAAAATGCGAAGAAAGAGGCAGAGACAGCGGTATCCGAATTTGAGGCATATAAGGTGGATACGGTGAAAGCTGCTATGAATTTTGAAAAGAAATATAATAAAGTCATTACCGTGATTGAAGAGATTCCGGATGAATACGAGCAGGCATCCTTCAAAAAACGTGCGGCTACGAAATTCAATTCGCTGGATCAGGAAGTAAAAGACAAATGGCAGGATGCGATCAGTGAGTATCTGGCAGATAAACAGGATAAAACGCAGAAACAGGAAAAAGTAGATGCGGAGGATTCTGCTCAGAAAGCCGGGGAGACCTTGAAGAAGAATCGTATCAAGAAACTGCAGTGGTACATTGATACACTGAATGGCAGAAGTTACTATACCAGTGTTACGAAGCTGTTGATCAAAGACGGTAAGAAAGCACTGAAAAAAGTAAAAGGCTACTCAGAGTATGATGATATGAAGACGAAATGGGAAGCTGCGGTTACCAGAGCAGAAGCACTTCCTACGACGGTGGAAACGCCGGCCGTAGGACCGGATTCCAGTGACAACAAAGATGTGGATGAAGGAAAATACAACGATGATTCCAATGCGGTGACACCGACGGCAACGCCGGAGCCGACACAGGAGCCAACCGGACAACAATAAGAAACAAAAAAAGAAGTTCTTCGTGAGATTGATTCACGAAGAACTTCTTTTTCTTTTAAAATGGATAACAGCGATCAATCAAAATAATCAATTCGCATCGCATGTTTAACTTCACTTAAAGTATTGGCAGCAACTTCTTTGGCTTTGATACTGCCTTGACGGAGAATTTCCATAATAGCAGGAATATCTTTCTCCAGTTCTTTTCTTCTTGCCTGGATCGGTGAAAGCTCTTCCATCAATACGGAATACAGGAATTTCTTTACTTTCACATCACCGAGACCGCCGCGGGTGTAGTGATCTTTTAATTCCTGCAGGCAGCTGTAATCAGGAAGATATTCAGCAAACATCTCATCCTTGCAGAATGCGTCAAGATACGTAAATACCGTGTTGCCTTCCAATTTGCCGGGATCTTCCACGCGGATGTGATCCGGATCAGTATACATGCTCATGATCTTCTTGCGGATAACTTCTGGTTCATCGGAAAGATAAATGCAGTTGCCCAGAGATTTGCTCATCTTAGCTTTTCCGTCAGTACCCGGAAGACGCATGCAGGCTTCGTTCTCCGGCAAAAGAACCTTTGGCTCTACAAGAACTTCGTCGTATGTGGAGTTGAAACTACGCACGATCTCTCTGGTCTGCTCTAACATAGGAAGCTGGTCTTCGCCAACCGGTACCGTCGTTGCTTTAAAAGCGGTAATATCGGCTGCCTGGCTGATCGGATAGGTAAAGAAACCAACAGGAATGCTGGAGTTGAATCCACGCATCTGGATCTCTGATTTGACGGTAGGGTTTCTTTTCAGACGGGATACCGTAACCAGGTTGCTGTAGTAAAAAGTAAGTTCAGTAAGTTCAGACACATAAGACTGGACAAACAGATTGGATTTTTCCGGGTCGAGACCACAGGAAATATAATCAAGCGCAACCTCGGAAATGTTGCTGCGAACTTTCTCTGGGTTGTCAGCATTGTCGGTCAATGCCTGAGCATCCGCGATCATAATATAAATATCGTCGTATTCACCGGAATTCTGCAATTCGACACGACGCTTCAAAGAGCCAACATAATGACCTACATGGAGTTTGCCGGTAGGGCGGTCCCCAGTTAAAATAACTTTTTTCATAATACTTTCATTCCTTTCCGAAAGTCAAATTTTCATAATGATTTTATTGTAAAGGGAATCCGGAAAAAAGTCAAATAACATGGGAGAGAAGTTTGCCCAAAACATAGTATTTGTCTGTTTTTATGCAATTAAAAAAGTCATATTTATCCAGGAACACACATATATTGTAAAAGGCTAAAAAAATGGAGTTTATCATATGGATTATCAAAGAGATATTATTTACCTTAGAGATAACAGAGGGACGGCTGGATATGTACGAATGGAATGCAGGGATGACCGCATGAGTTTTCATGTTGAAATGAAACATAACGACTGGGCGAATGAGCCTTTTTATTTGGTCTGGGAGAAGGACAAGGAGCGGTATCCTTTTGAGCTCGTTTTGTGCCCGGACGGAAGAGTGTGGGATTATAGCTGGAACGGTATGGAACTTCCGGGAGTTTGTGGGATTGCCATAGGGAATGCCAAGCGTAATGCCGTGGGAACTTGCGAAGGGGTTTCGGAACTGGTACAATATGAACAACTGGTCTTTGAACGAAAGGAAGAAACAGCGTTTGAAGAAAAATCAGAACCGGAAGTGCAAGAAGTTGCAGAAGAAACAGGAAAGGTAGAGAAAATAGAAACAGTAGAAAAAGTAGAGGCAGAAGCCGCTGAAGAAACGCCGGATTTTCCAGTTATGTATCCGTTTGAGGATGATGAAATGTTATGGTGTTATCAGCTGATGCCGGAAGATATTGGCAGGCTTCCGATGCCGTACTGGCATGAGGTCAATAATACCTTTTTACTGCAGGGATATTTGAATTATCGTCACCTTTTATATGTGGGAGATGGCAAACAGACTTATCTGGGGGTACCAGGACAGTTTCACAGACGGGATCGGTATCTTGCCGGACGATCCGGCTTTTCGCGATTCAAAGGATCGCAGAAAAAAATAGTCACGATTGGAGATTTTGGCTATTGGCTGAAGCCATGTCCAGCTGATCCGGAATGATAAAAGGTAGGCCGCCGAACGGAAGTGAGGGGGCAATACATATTATGAGAGAGGAACCAATATGACGGAGTCATATTTTTAGATGGTTCCGACGACCTGCCGCCGAACGGAAGCGAGGGGGCAATACATATTATGAGAGAGGAATTCACATGGGAACAGAAGAAAAATGTATGAAAGAGGCTATCAAACAGGCAAAAAAAGCGTATAGCCGCGAAGAAACACCGATAGGCTGTGTGATCGAATATCAGGGAAAGATCATTGCCAGGGGGTATAATAAGAGAAACTGGAAAAAGAATACGCTGGCACATGCAGAAGTGATTGCGATCAATAAAGCAAGTCGCGTGCTGGGAGACTGGCGGCTGGAAGAGTGTACGATGTATGTTACACTTGAGCCGTGTCCGATGTGTGCGGGTGCGATTGTACAAGCCCGTATACCAAAAGTTGTGATCGGAAGTATGAATCCAAAAGCAGGATGTGCCGGCTCGGTCTGCAATCTGCTTCAGACACCGGGATTCAATCATCAGGTTGAGATTGTTACCGGGGTAATGCAGCAGGAATGCAGCCAGCTGATGACGGGATTTTTCAGGGAATTACGGGAGAAAAGGAAGAGAGAAAAGTGAAATGTAAAATAATATACCAGCTTTATTGTCCGTGGTGTGGTTGTGAAACATTAGAGTTTGTGGATGAGAGAACATACAGGTGGAAAAAGCAATGCAAAAAATGTAAAAAAAAATCTAAATTTGATCTTGTGAGACCTGCAACGGTCATACTGGCGCTTGTTGGCCTTATATCCGTGTTATATTGTTGGTTTTGGGGGAATCCGGGAGAATTGCGACACTATTATTTTTTTGGAGTCTTGCCCTTGGTTTTGTATGTATCTTGCAATGCGTCTCACTATCCGATGAGACGCATTCAAACCAGACCACGCCAAAAGGAAAGAAGTATAGGTCGTGCGAACATAAGATGGTACTCTGCGAAAGAGGGAGGAGTTGGCCTGGCAAAACTCCGCATCATTGACAACATGATCTTTCCGGTGTGCTTTTTGGATGAAACTGGCAAACCTGTCAGTCAGACTGTATGTGTGAGACTGCATAAAAGAGGAAGCCTGTTTTGGAGAAAAGCAAAAGTAAAAATAATCTCAGAAGATTTATGGAAGGCAGACAGCGAGGGGAAAACGCCATGGGAGAAAGCAGAGAAATTTGTGATTTTTAATGATAAAGAAATTGTTGGAGAAGGGCGGATTTTAAGATGATCGAGCAGCTTTAATAAGAGCGGCTTCGATTTATGAATGAAGTTGACAGAAAAGCGAAAAAAAGATATAATCAATAAGAATATGTTAAGATTTCCGTGCAGCCGGGGAGTTAGCGGTGCCCTACACCTGCAATCCGCTATAGCAGGGGTGTTGTCCCATTGAGGGTCTTTTGACGAAGAGCCGCCCGCAGTAAGTGGCGTAGACGCTTGGGTCTTGTGCAACAGAAGCTTGTGAACCGTGTCAGGTCAGGAATGAAGCAGCACTAAGCAAATCCTTTTGTGTGACGCAAGGCAGCCTGAGCCGAGTTAACTGCTGAGGTAACGTCTTTGAAGATGGATTCGACGTGGGGCGCACGGATTTAGTTATAGATTTGTATGGGAACTATTGATTCGCTATAGAATTAGGAAGTATTGAGGTGACGTGGATGGCGGAGAACCTTAATATGAACGGAACGGAGCACATTCCAAAGGGAACGGTGATCTTTCGGGAAGAAGAGCCGGTGCAGAGCGTTGCGTTAGTGTTGAAAGGACAGGTTCAGCTGGCAGCAAAGGGAATCCGGCTGACATTAGGATCAGGAAACTTTTTGGGAATGTACGATTTGACTCGTTCTGTGCATTCCTTTTCTTATAAAGCGCTGGAAGATACGATGATCTGTCGGTTGCCGATCAGTAAGTGGGAGCAGGCAGAGAAGGTTTTAGAACAGCAAAAACAGTATCGGGGACTGTATGTTACGTCGCTGAATTTTTTTATTGCAGATTTATATCAGAAATTTGTGAAGCTGCAGGACGGTGTCAGACAGATCGGCGAGTTTATTGATACGACGTATGCACTGTATATGCAACAGGGACAGCAATATGGCATTATTCCGGAGAAGATTTCATCTCTTGAGAGGATCCGGGAGGGCGAGAGCCAGGCATACACGTTGCCGGAGCTGGTTTCCTATTATGTTGCGAGCAGCAAACTTCCATTGGAAGTACAGAAGAATTATTTTTGTGGCAGCAGTATTGTGGCGCTTCGGCACTGCAAAGAGCAGATGGAACTGTTTCCGGCTTTGTTGGATGGATGCCGCTATTACAGTGAGTGGATGCAGCGGTATTTGCGCGGCATGATCCTCGATGAGAAAAATTTATTTGCCTTTGTGGGCAAGATGGCACTGCGTCTGAAACAGCAGGGGACTTCCGAAAGCGGACTGGGCGATATGCTGGATTCGATGGTCAGCAATATTGATTTTGCAGAGGACATGCTGCATGAGATCTGTGGCATATCGGTAGACATCAACCGGCAGTGGATGGAAGAGATCTACTTTGCGTTGTTATCGGATGACACGGGAAGTCTGCAGGCATATGAGAAGGAAGACCTTTCGGTGCTCAATGATTCACTGACACAGATTTTGGAGTATTCATCGGTTCCGGCAGATGTAGCAGATGAATTTCGCAATCTGATGGAGCAGTTTATTTCCACAACGGATAAATTTGCGAGGACCAAAGAAGCACTTGCTTTTCGCAAGGCGTTATCCGCGCGTTTTTTTGAAGTATATTTGGCGACGATCAAGAAGAGTTTTACAGACAGCAATCCGCCGTTGGCAGTTCAATTTTTCCTGCAGTATGGATATGTGAGTGAAGAACTTTTAACACAGCGTGAATTGCAGACGTTGTCGGTATTGCCGGCGATCGGAAGCGAGGACACGGACTGCGCGGTATATACGATGCCACAGTGGCTGCGCAAGATTGCCGATGGCACGAAACAGCCGTCAAAGGATGAATATGAGCAGGGATTCAAAGAAGGAGATCCGGTTGCATTTGAAGTTGAGAATTTATTGACTTATGCAGACCGTCTTTTGAATGGAAATTTATCTTCGTTCGTTCCGGTTTTGTGCTCAGAGGGAATTATGTCCAAGCTGGATCAGGCAGTCGTTACGAGTGCCAAGATCAATGAAGCTGTGAAAAAATGGGAGAAGATCGATTTTACCATTTTCTATCGGGAACATTTTGTTTCGTTGGAAGAAGTTGGGATCAACCGTTTTCCAGTCGTAAGCCGTCACACGCCAGATTTCATTTTATTCCCGGTATACGGAAGCCGCAGCCTGCTTTGGCAGGATATGGAGGGCAATCAGAAGAGAAGTCATGGACGTATGCTGATGCCGATCTTTTCCGAGAGAGATGTGCAGCAGGAAGTGCTGCAGCTGATGGGACATTTCCGCTGGGAGAAATGCCGTTCCGAGATGGGTGTATACTGGAACAATTACCGTTATCCGTCATTGACAGCGGAGTACACGGACTACTTACAGTTTTACAAGAAAAACAACAATTTATCACCGGAGAAAAAAGAAAAGGTACGTGCGCAGCTGCAACAGTGCAGCAATCGTCATGCGCAGGTTTTTATTAAGGATTATCAGGACTGGCTTACCAGAGAAGTTACCGGCGCGATGCGTCTGAACCGGGTTGCCAGGGAGATCCTTTATACATACTGCCCGTTTGAGCCGGCGATGGAGGAATCTCTTCGGGAGCAGAATGCTTTTCAGGAGGCTTCCCGTAGATATCGTGTTGAGTCGGCAAAAAGACAGAAGGAATTCGCGGGCGTTGTTCAGAAATACAAAAAACAGGGATTCGATGTACCAGATGAAGTTGAGCAGACGAAGGAGCTTATGAAATGGGAAAAAGACGCGAGATAATACGGCGTTGCAGACAGATCCGTGATTATGTGGCGGACAATCAGTTCACAACGGCATTAGAGCTTATTGACACACTGCCATTGGCGCAGGTGGAATCGGTGGAAGATTTGTATCTTTATGCGGATCTTTATGAAAAAGCAGAACGCATGGAGAAGAAAAAAGAAATCTATTTTATCATTTACAATCGCACAAAGTCACGCCATGTTCTGGAGAAACTTCTTCGTCTGGTACTGCGGATGGGCGATATGAAAGAAGCGAGAGAGCTGTTCCTTGCCTATGAATTTTCAGGGGAAGCTACGCTTACGACATTTGAACTCCGCTATCTTCTGGCGCGGGCGGAAGGCGAGAGCAGAAATTCCCTGATCCAGATATTGGAAGAACTTAAGAAAGAAGAATATACAGAGGAGTGGGGTTACCAGCTGGCTCGTCTGTATGAGTATGACGGCCGCAGAGAAGATGCGATCCGTGAGTGCAAGGATTTGCAGTTGTGGTTTGGAGAGGGACCGATCATTGACAAGGCGGTTGAATTACAGGCACGGCTGGAATCTCCGGACTGGCAGCAGCCAAAAGAAGAGGGCATTCCGGAGCCGGAATTTGTGGAAAAAGAAGAACGTATTTACTATGCGGCGGCGCCGGTGCGCGTCACAGAACTCTCAGATGATGACGAAGAGGAAAAGAAAGAGGAACAGCAGCCGGTTGATGTTGTGGAGCCGGAAGATGTGACAGAAGAAGAGGTAACAGAACCGGAAGAAATTGATGATATAACCGAAACAAAAGAACCGGAGGAGCCGGTTCCGACGCAGGAACCGGTCGAGGAAGAAGCATTGGAAGAGGAAGCTTCTACAGAAGAACCGGTTGAAGAACCTGATTCTGCGCCGGAGTCTGAGCTTGTACTGGAACCGCAGGAGGACACACCGGAACAGACGAAGTCTCTGGATAAGATCTTAGAAGAGACGGCTCCGTTGCCGAAGCTTTCACTTGAGGGTGTCTCGGAACCGGTCGTAGGAAAGAAAAATAAAAATCTCAAGCCTCGGACAGCAGCTCCGATTGAAAATCTGGATGATCTGCTGGCGAGAGAGCCGGAGGACATTTCCGAACATGGAATCTTATACCGTACTTTGAAAAATACGATCCATCATGTCCGCTGCGACAACAAGGAACCACATTTTGTTTTTGCAGGGGGCGAAGAGCGGATCACGCTGGCGGTTGCCAAGCGCATTACAAAAGAATTGAACAATCTTGGATATTTTCAGGCGAGCAGCATTGTGAAGATTACGTCAGAAAAGTTGAACGGACTGAATCTGGATGAGCAGATTGAAAAATTGTCCGGTGGCTGTATGCTGATCACCGATGCAGCGGAACTGAACGAGAAATCGACCCAGGATCTGATCCGTCTGATGCATACACATGGAGAGTATATCGTGGTTATGCTGGCAGGACCGTTTGACGAGATGGATTGTTATCTCGCCAATTATCCGGAACTGGCAGAGCAGCTGTATTATAAAGTAAGAATGTGAGGCTGTGAAAATGGAAAAGAAACAACTTTGGAAACCGGGAAATATGTTGTACCCGGTTCCCGCAGTTATGGTAAGCTGTGGGGATAAAAATGGAAATAAAAACATTATTACCATCGCCTGGGCGGGGACGATCTGCTCAGATCCGGCGATGGTTTCTATTTCGGTGCGCCCGGAACGATATTCCTACGATATGATCCGGAACAGCGGTGAGTTTGTGATCAATCTCACGACGAAGGATCTGACCTATGCGACCGACTGGTGTGGTGTGAAATCTGGCCGTGATCTTGACAAGTTTAAAGAGATGAAACTGACGGCGGGCAAGGCACAGACGCTTACCTATGCCCCGATCATAGAGGAAAGTCCGGTCAATATCGAATGTAAAGTGCGGGATGTCCGGGAACTGGGCAGCCATCATATGTTTATCGCAGAAGTCACAGGAGTGCAGGTCAGCGAAAAGCACATGAATGAAACAGGCAAATTTGAACTCAACCAGACGGGACTGGTTGCCTACTCCCATGGGGAATATTTTGAACTGGGAGAAAAGTTGGGAAAATTTGGATATTCTGTGGCAAAAACGAAGAAAAAATAATGAAAAGATCACGATTTCGAGTTTTACAAACAGGAGAAATGTGTTATACTATCAGAATAGTATGAGTATAATTGACTTTAGAATACATGCCAATTGGTGGAGGTAATGATGAAACAGTACATTATTAAGGGCGGTACACCATTGCGAGGAGAGGTAGTGATCGGTGGTGCGAAGAATGCAGCACTGGGCATTATCGTGGCAGCTATCATGGCTGACGAACCGGTTTTGATCGAGAACTTACCGGATGTAGACGATGTTCGCGTTTTATTGGACGCCATTGAGGGAATAGGAGCAATTGTGGAGCGCATTGACGTTCACACCGTGAGGATCAACGGAGCTGTGATCAGCGATGTGAGTGTGGACGAAGAGGCTATACGAAAGATTCGAGGTTCTTACTATTTAGTAGGAGCTCTTTTAGGTAAATATAAAAAAGCATTAGTGGCACTTCCGGGTGGATGTCAGATCGGCAGTCGTCCGATCGACCAGCATATCAAGGGATTTGAGCAGCTGGGAGCAGAAGTGACGATCCATCATGGAAAGATCGATGCCAGCGCAGAGCGTCTGGTGGGAGACCACATTTATCTGGATTGTCCGAGTGTGGGTGCTACGATCAATATTATGATGGCTGCCTGTATGGCAGAAGGCAAGACGGTTATTGAGAATCCGGCAAAAGAGCCGCATATTGTAGATGTAGCCAACTTCTTGAACAGTATGGGAGCGAATATCAAGGGCGCCGGTACGGATGCGATCCGTATTCGCGGTGTCGAGAAGCTTCACGGAAGTGAATATTCGATCATTCCGGATCAGATTGAAGCAGGCACTTACATGCTGGCAGTAGCAGCTACGGGTGGCGATGCCTATATCAAGAATGTCATTCCTAAGCATTTGGAGGCGATCACGGCGAAGCTGGTTGAGATTGGTGCTACAGTAGAAGAGTTTGACGACTGTGTCCGCGTTGCATCCGATCATCGCTTATCATATGCCAATGTCAAGACGATGCCGTATCCGGGATTTCCTACGGATATGCAGCCACAGATGACGACACTTCTGGCATTGTCACAGGGTACCAGCATTGTGACGGAGACGATTTTCGAGACAAGATTGAAGTATGTCAGTGAACTTCGACGCATGGGTGCGAATATCACGGTAGAGGGCAATGCTGCCTTTATTACCGGGGTGGAGACATTTACCGGAGCGACTGTGAGCGCACCGGATCTGCGGGCAGGAGCCGCTTTGGTTATGGCTGGCTTAGTAGCAGATGGATTTACCTATGTAGACTCGATCCAGTATATTGAACGAGGCTACGAGAATTTTGAAGAGAAGATCCGCGGTCTTGGTGGTCATATGGAGAAAGTTGACGCCGAAGACGAGCGTGCTATACGCAAATTTAAAATGAAAGTATCATAAATAGCATAAGTATTTTAGAGAACGCCGGAACTACGGCGTTTTCTATTATACGGAATGGAGGAAGATTGTGAATACCAAGGTAGAAGAGATTTTAAAAGAAGTGGGAAAAGTTATTCGAGGAAAGGATGAGGCGATCGAGTTAGTGATGACAGCGATCCTCGCAAAAGGCCATATTTTGATCGAAGATGTTCCGGGAGTGGGAAAGACGACGCTTGCGGTATCATTTTCCCGTGCGATGGAGCTGACCGAGAGACGTCTGCAGTTTACACCGGATGTACTTCCGAGTGATGTAGTCGGATTCAACATGATCGATGCCAATGGCGAATTTCAGTACAAACCGGGAGCCATCCTTTGCAATCTGCTCCTGGCGGATGAGATCAACCGTACTTCTACGAAGACGCAGTCTGCGCTTTTGGAGGTTATGGAAGAGGGACAGGTTACTGTGGATGGTGTGACAAGACAGCTGCCGCATCCGTTTATTGTAGTAGCTACACAGAACCCGGTAGGTTCTGCCGGTACCCAGATGCTGCCGGAATCACAGCTGGACCGTTTTATGATCCGTATTTCCATGGGTTATCCGACCATGGAAGAAGAGATCCGTCTGATCAAAGAAAGACAGGATATCAACCCATTGGATTTTGTAGAAGAGATCATTTCCAAGAAAGAACTTCTTGAGATGCAGGATCAGGTAAAACAGATTTACGTGGATGATAAGGTATTGCAGTATCTGTCCAAGATCATTGATGCGACAAGAAATCATTCGATGATCTCACTGGGAATCAGTCCGCGTGGAACGCTGGCACTTATGGATATGGCAAAAGGACGTGCTTTTGTTCAGGGACGTACATTTGTGCTGCCAGAGGATATCCAGATCGTTTCCAAGGCAGTGCTTGCTCACCGACTGCTTCTCAACGGAAAAGCACGTATGAGCCACATTTCGGAAGAGGATGTGGTAGAAGAAATTGTAAATCGTATTGCGGTGCCAAAATTATAAAGGGAGGCAGCCATGACAATCGGAACCATTTTTTTATTGCTCTGCCTTGTGGCGGGAGCACTGATTTCCGTTTTTTATCTGCAGTTTAGTTCAGTGGCGATCGCCGGTGTGCTGGTGCTGTTTCCTGTTGCCATGTTTATCTGCCTGCTTCTTTTGCGTATGCGGACGTCTGTCCGCGTGGATTCCAAAAATCCGGTAGCAGATAAAGATGAAATGGACAGACCGGCGCGGCCATCGATTACCCTTACCGTTGAAAATGGAAATAAAATACTGCCAATTACCAAAGGAATTGCAAAAGTGACGTATTGCAACACATTTACCGGGGAAAAAGGCAAAACCAATGTCCGTTTTTCGGTAGATGCAGGGCGAAAAAGAGACCGACGCATTACGGTGCCGGTAGATAACTGCGGAAATATTGCGATTACCGTACATAAAGTCCGTATCTATGACTATCTTAGTATTTTTGCCTGGACGATCGGACGGGATTTTGAGACGCAGAATATTCTGGTTCTGCCCTCCCTTCGTGAGATGTATCTGGGAAAGGATCGCTGGTACAATGAGACAAGTCTTGACAGTGACCGGTTCTCCCTGTACAAAAAAGGCGATGATCCATCGGAGATTTTTGACATACGATCTTTTATGGATGGTGACAAGATCCAGCGTATTCACTGGAAACTCAGTTCGAAGACCGGAAGCCTTATGGTAAAGGAAGGAAGTCTTCCATTGACCAAGGTAGTAAATATTTTTATCGATCTCTGCGTGGACAAACATGAGGAGATCAAAAATAAGAAAAAGCAAAAAAAGGCACAGTATCAGGATATGAATCTGTTGGCACAGGGGATTTATTCCGTGGCGATGTTCATGATCGAGCATGCGATCCCACAGAAATATATCTGGTATGACAAAGAGAATGATATTGTGCAGGAGAGAGTTGTCGAACAGGAAGAGGAATTATTATGGATGTTCCAGGATCTGTTCCGGTGTTCGATTACCCATGAGCCGGAAGAACTGGTGATGGCATATCTTGCCTGGGAAGAGGGCAAGCAGCTGGAGTCTGCGATGTATCTTACCGTGTCCGATCACGGAGATATCGATCAGGCGGGCATTGTCGGTGGACGTCTGGAAGTCATGGATCTACGAGGTGACGATTTTGAAATTTCGTAATAATAAATTAGTAAATTTTATATTGGAATTCAGTCAGATCGCACTGGTCTTTTTAGGAGTCTATTCTGCTATCATGTGTTCGGCTACCAGTTTGGAACTGACGTATAGCCGCCCGGTGCTCGTGATCAGTTTTCTGATTGCAGCGGTTCTTTTTTATGGACTGTTTACGGTGCTGGAGACGTTCCCGAAAGGAAAACTATACGGACTGATCGGTATTACGCTGTTTGCTCTTTTGATCGTGTGGCGTTTTTTCGGTGTTGTGGAAAAAGGCGCGACCAATATGATCAATAGCTTTCTTAAGGCTTTTATGAATTATTCCGGAAGCCGGCTCCGGCTGTTGTCCTATGTTTGGGAAGGCAGTGTGGATCTGTATTTTACGCAGAAGTTCTGTAATACACTGGTGTTGATCATGCTCGGCGTATATCTGACGGCATGGATCAGCGCATTTTTCTATCGAAAAAGAAGATCGATCGTGTTTTTGGCAGCAACCATTCCGTTTGCAGTTTTACCGCTTTTTGTAGGCAAACTGGGATATTATTCCAATGTTTTGACATATCTGATCGTAGCGGTGTCGATTTTGGGAACCCGGCATATGAGAACAAACGCGTCGGATCGAAGACTGCGACAGAAACTTTCTCTGTTGCTTTTGGTATTTGGACTGCTGGCAGGCGGCATCAGCTATGCGTTTATCCCGCCTCAGCGTTATGAAAACAACAGCGGCAGGATCGAGCAGGCAAGAAACAGTATCATATCCCTGTCCCGGTGGAGCAGCAGTGATGTCATTGCGTGGGTAAAAGCATATTTTAGCGATGATGCGATCGACTATGGTCGGATTGGTAAAAAACGCGAGATTACATATACCGGTCAGACCGTTCTCAAAATTTCCGGGGATGTGTCTGAGAATTATGGCATGTATCTGAAAGGATATGTTGGCGACAAATATAAAAACAATAAATGGTCATCCTACAATTCGGAGGAATACAAGAGTGACCTGGCGCCACTCCAGACGATGGGAATTGATCCGGACAGCTGGCATTTAAAATTGCGTAATATGATCGGTGATCTGCGTGTCATGGAGAACAGTACGCCGTATTCCACCTGGACAACCGGAACGCTCCGGATCCGGAATATTGCATTTGGTTATGGCAATTATCTGATTCCATATCTGCCGGATACTTCTTTTAAAGCGACGGCAAATGGACACAGTGCGTTGGATAATGCGGGAATTGACTACAGTGTGGAGTATTATCTGGTATATCCACAAGTTTTGCGTACAACGTTGCTGGAGGGTTCACACAATCTGGCATATCAGGAATTCTGGCAGAATTATCTGAACCCGGAGAGAAAGCAGTTAAAGGAATTTGTTGACAAATATTATCTGCAGGTACCGGATTCGGTCAAGGATAGCTGTGACAACTTCAAAAAGTATCTGAATGACAATGGTGGTCTGTATGACAAGTATCAAAAAGGTCATGTAGATGCCTCGAAGATCTATGCTGCTGTAAAGCAGTACTTGTGGGATAATACCGAGTATAGCCTGTCGCCGGGCAAAACGCCGGCGGGCGAAGATACGATCAATTATTTCCTGAATGAAAGTAAGAAGGGCTATTGCACATATTATGCGACGACGGCGGCAATGCTCCTTCGCAGTGTGGGCATTCCTACCCGTTATGTTGAGGGCGTTTATGTGGGCAAAGACCGCGTGAAAGAAAGTGCTGACAATGAGAAAGAAGTCGATGTACTTGACAGTGACGCACATGCCTGGGTAGAAGTATTTGATGAATATTATGGATTTGTACCGCTGGAAGTCACACCGGGAAGAGGCGAAGATGACACAACGACCGATTCCTCGGATTCAACCGGCGACACGAAAAACAATAATACGTCTACGACAAATGAAAGTACGGCGACTCCGGAACCATCTGTGACAGAAGAACCGGAGACGATCACACCGACACCGGCGGTTTCGGAAGTACCACAGGAGGATATGGTATTTGATGACATTGATGGCAATGAAGATCCGTCCGACACCGGAACAGACGGTGGAAGTGCGAAAGGCAGATTGGTAAAGACAATACTTATTGTTGTTGTCGTTCTTGCACTTGCGTTGATACTGACCGAGGTTCAGCGCCGGATAAGAATTACCTTGTTTAACAAATATTTGCAGAAAGTTCGCATAAAAGACAAAATACAGTTGTATCATCACCATATCGCACCAATGTTTGTACGCAGAGGTGTTGTGTTCCGAAGACAAACAGTAACAGAGTATAGTGTAGAGCTGCAGGAGGTGATGGAACTGCCGGCAGAGGATATTGCGACATATGTTTCTTATGTGTTCTATGCACGGTTTGGCCCGGATACGATCGAGGAACAGCAATATCAGGAGTTTGTAACTGTATACCATGAGATTCGAGATAAATTCTATCAGGATGCGAAGTGGCTGAAAAAATTGTATTACCGCTATGTGATCGTCCTGTAGAGCGTGTAGGAGAAAGTATGACGAAAGAAAATAAAGGGGTTCATCTGGATGAAAATCTGATGAATACGATATTGGAAAACGATGAGTGGCGGCAGGTGCTGGAAGAAGGTGAAAACTTCCAGACCCTGATGGCGTATTATGAATGTGCGATCATGGAGGTGGAGACCAAATTCAATGTTTTGAATAAAGAGTTTTCGCTTCGTTATGATCGAAATCCCATTGAAACGATCAAGTCACGACTCAAGTCCATTGAGAGTATTGTAGAAAAACTGCAGCGAAAAGGACTGCCATTCAGTGTGGATGAGATTGAGAAAAATCTTACAGACATTGCCGGGGTACGCGTGATCTGTGCATTCCCGGAGGATATTTACCTCATTTCGGAATGTTTTTTAAAACAGGACGACATCCGGCTGATCGAAGTCAAAGATTATATTAAAAATCCAAAGCCGAACGGCTACCGGAGTCTGCATCTGATCGTGGAAACACCGATCTTTTTGCATGACCAGAAAAGACTTATGAAAGTGGAAGTGCAGCTGCGGACGATCGCGATGGATTTCTGGGCAAGTCTGGAGCACCGGATCTATTACAAAAAGGGGCAGGATAACCAGAAATTGCGCGAGGATCTCAAGCAGTGTGCAGACATCAGTGCAGCACTGGATCTGCGCATGCAGGACATTCGTTCCGCCTTGGAAAATTCGTGACAAATATGGGAAAATTTACTTGCCATAGTAGTGGATGAGATTGTATAATGATAAAAGATTATTAGATATTGTTCTTAAAGGAGGATTATCATGTTATTATCAAAAAATTACAAGTTTTGGTTCTGTGCTGGTTCACAGGATCTGTACGGAGATGAAGTATTGGAAAATGTTGCAGCTCATACAAAAGAGATGGTTGCAAAATTAAATGAGTCCGGAAAACTTCCTTACGAAGTAGTATGGAAACCAACCTTATTGACCAATGAGTTGATCCGTAAGACTTTCAATGAGGCAAATACCGATGAAGAGTGTGCTGGTGTTATTGTATGGTGCCATACATTCTCCCCAGCTAAGTCCTGGATCCTTGGCTTGAAAGAGCTTAGAAAACCATTGCTTCATTTGCATACACAGTACAATGAAGAGATCCCTTATGATGCGATCGACATGGATTTCATGAATGAAAACCAGGCAGCTCATGGTGACAGAGAGTGGGGTCACATTGTATCCCGTATGGGTATTGAGAGAAAGGTTATCGCTGGTTACTGGACAGATCCTACCGTTCAGGAGCGTATCGGTTCCTGGCAGCGTACAGCAGTAGGTATCGTAGAGAGCAGCCACATCCGTGTTATGCGTGTAGCAGACAACATGAGAAACGTAGCTGTTACCGAAGGTGACAAAGTAGAAGCTCAGATCAAATTTGGCTGGGAAGTAGATGCTTACCCTGTAAATGAGATCGCTGAGTGTGTAGATTCTGTATCTGCATCCGATACCAACGCTTTGGTGGACGAGTACTATGACAAATACGATATTCTTCTTGAGGGCAGAGATCCGGAAGAATTTAAGAAACATGTAGCAGTTCAGGCTCAGATCGAGATCGGTTTCGAGCGTTTCCTTCAGGAGAAGAACTATCAGGCTATCGTTACTCACTTCGGTGATTTAGGTTCTTTGAAACAGCTTCCTGGTCTTGCTATTCAGCGTCTGGAAGAAAAAGGTTATGGATTCGGAGCAGAGGGTGACTGGAAAGTTGCTGCTATGACTCGTCTGATGAAGATCATGACTGCTGGTATGAAAGATGCCAAAGGTACTTCCATGTTGGAAGATTACACATATAACTTAGTAAAAGGCAAAGAGGGAATTTTGCAGGCTCATATGCTTGAGGTTTGCCCATCGATCGCAGATGGTCCGATCAGCATCAAGTGCCAGCCACTTTCCATGGGTGACAGAGAAGATCCTACACGTCTTGTATTTACTGCAAAAGAAGGACATGGTATTGCTACTTCCCTGATCGACCTTGGCAATCGTTTCCGTCTCATCATCAACGATGTAGAGTGCAAAAAGACAGAAAAGCCTATGCCTAAACTTCCAGTTGCAACAGCATTCTGGACTCCAGAGCCAAACCTTTACACAGGTGCAGAGGCATGGATCCTTGCAGGTGGAGCTCATCATACAGCATTCTCCTATGACCTTACTGCTGAGCAGATGGGTGACTGGGCAGCTGCTATGGGCATTGAAGCTGTATACATTGACAAGAATACAAACATCAAAGACTTCAAACGTGATCTGATGCTTGGTGACGTATTCTATCGCTAGAATTTACATTTATAACAAAATTTCAGATGGTGGAGAAATAATTATATTTCTCCACCTTTTGCATATAAGGAGAAAGGCATGACTGATAAAATAATTTACCCGGCAGAACCGCCAAAACAGATTTTGAAAGAGCGATTGAGAGATCGTCCGTCCGAGGAGGAACTTGGCTTATGGTTTACGCATGATCCGGCAATCTATCAGGATGATGTGACAGGCATGTATTACATATATGGTACCGGTGCGATGTGTCAGAAGTCCAAAGATCTTGTTCATTGGGAACGTGTGGGCAAAATTGTAGAAAACCCACCGAAGGAAGCCATTGACTGGGTTGGAGGATCCGACATCTGGGCGCCGGATATTGTGAAAGTGGGGGATGAGTATCGTTTGTATTGCTCGAACTCGACATTTGGTGTGCAGCAGTCCGATATTTTTCTGGCGGTTGCTGATTCGCCGGAAGGTCCGTTTGTACCAAGAGGGATCGTACTCAAAAGCAGTGATCAGCTGCCAGTGAATGCCATTGATGCGAATATCATTACAGACCGGGAAACCGGAGAGATGTATATGGTATATGGCTCTTTTTGGGGTGGTATCCACGCATTGAAATTGGACAAAGAAACGGGGCTTGCCGCAGAAGAAGGCATAGGTGTCTGCCTTGCCAGAAGACCGGCATGGCTCAGTACAGCGATCGAAGGTCCATATGTTGTGTATAATGAAGATACCGGATATTATTATCTGTTTGTATCCTACGGATCTCTGAAAAGTGATTATCAGGTGCGGGTGGGACGTAGCAAACATGTCCTTGGCCCGTATGTAGATTATCACGGCAGAGAGATGATGGATGTGGACGATGCGGATAATACGATCGGACATCTGGCATTTTGCGGTTACCAGTGGAATGATGGTATTCCTTATATGGCGCCGGGCCACAATTCCGTGCTTCATGATAAGGATGGAAGCTGGTATCTGTTATGTCATATCCGCGAGAAGAATTTCACAGGTACACCGGAGCCATCGACCATGCAGGTGCGCAAGATGTTCTGGACGGAGAGCGGCTGGCCGGTTCTTTCGCCGGAGAGATATGCCGGAGAAGTATCGCAGCCGATTCCATATGAACTTTTGCAGGGACGGTACGAGCGCATTAATCTGGTTTCGTCTCTTCCGCAGGGGATTCAGACAGCAGTGTCGATGAAACTGGAATTTGAAAATCACTATTATGAGTGCTGCTCGATTCAGGGAACATGGTCTTATGAGGATGGAACCGTTGAAATTCAGTATGGCCCTCATAAGGATCGTGGTATTGTGACAGCCGTTTGGGACTGGGAGAAAAACCAGCCAACAATCGCCATTACCGGTATGGGAGAAGACGGCGTTCCATTCTGGGCAAAACGAGTAGGTGAACATAATGCATAAGACAATTTCGTGTAATGATTCGCTGGAAGGTATGGCGGAGATCATTCCAGATCTTGTATACAGCCGCCCCGAAGGAGCGAACGGTATTGGGTTAAAGATGCAATTGATACTTCCGTGGTGGGATCGCCTGGGTCAAGAGACTCCGGCGTTTCCAGCCATATTGTTTGTTCAGGGAAGTGCATGGACGTTTCCCAATGTGTGGATGGAAGTTCCGCAGCTGGCGCAATTTGCGAGAAAGGGATACGCCGTTGCGACGATCGAGCACCGGAACAGTCTGGAGGGACATCCATTTCCCGCCTGTCTGCAGGACGTCAAGACCGCACTGCGATTTCTGCGGAAGGAAGGGCGTCAGTACGGGATCGATACAGAGCGGATTGGAATCTGGGGTACATCGTCTGGAGGCAATCTGGCACTCTTAACGGCTATGACAGCAGGGCAGGAAGAGTTTGAGACGAAGGAGCATGGCGGCATGTCGGAGAAACTGGATTATTGCGTTGCTTGTTTTCCGCCGACGAATCTGCCCGCACTTCTTGATGACCCGTGCCTGCGAGGTGAATTTGAGGAGATTTTTTATGAACTGGCAGGAAAATGCAAAGAGCGGGAATACGATATTTTGAGGCAGATGAGCCCATACCATCTGGCCAGACAGAGCAATCTCGATGGGAAAAAGATGAAACTGCCACCGGTCTTTCTGGCACATGGGACGAAAGATCAATTGATCCCCTATGAGCAGAGCCGGAATCTTTACGAGGAATTAGTAAAAAATAAAGCAGATGTTGATTTTGTATCTGTCGACGGTGCGGATCATGAGGGAAACTTCTGGACAAAGGAAATTCTGCAGGAGATAGAAAACTTTATCCGTGAAAAGCAGGGGTAATACATATTATAGAAGGAGTTGAGAAAATGAAAGCAAAAGGGATTGTAATTTTTTGTATCATGTGTGCGCTGCTGACCGGTTGTACGGCGCCGGCACAAAAAAACGATGAAAAAGCGTCAGAGAATTTGGCTGTGTCAGGAGAAAAAGCAGAAGAGGCTTCGGAGAAGCCGTCACGTGAGTTTAACTGGCTTACCAGATCCTGTGGTTATGATTGGGTATATGATGACAGTGAAAATGAGAAAATCGCACAATACGACTACAAGGGTAATCTGTTGAAGACCTATTCATGCAGCGAGATTGTGAAAGGAAAAGGGGATATTGAAATTCTGGATATTTCTGACAGAGAGCTGCTTTATTATGAGGATCAAGAGACAGAAAAAGAGACAATGCAGATGCAGATTGTTTCTGTCCCAATGACGCACAAAAACGGAAAAGAGGATTTTGACATTGAAAATCAGAAAAAGGTCAGTAGTCCGCTTAAACTTGACGGGGACATCGATGAGGTGAGTCTGATCGCCAGCAACGACAAGTACTTATTGTTTGATGTATTAAAAGAGGAAGAATCCCGCGACTCATTTGTATTGATCCATCGTGATGATGGCAAACAGAACTGGTTTGAAGATACCGATTGGGATTATGCGCTTGGATCTGTCGGTGACTCTAAAATTGTTTTTATCGGTGGAGATGGCAAAAAGGTTTCCGCTTACTTATTTGATTTTGAAAAAAATAAGATGATCCCAATTGCCACGATCAATCCGTTTTCTGTCTACACAATGGGCGGAGACAAATTTTTCTATACGGCTGAATGGAAGATCGGCGAGCGTCGCAAGTACGATCTGCATATGTATGATTGCAGCACCGGGAAGGACTCTGTACTGGTAAAAGAAGAGACACTGCGTGCCGCATTGCCGGGGGAGGCAGACGAGGAAATTGATCTGATACAGGATCTGGCTTATCAGTCCGGTGTTGTTAAAATCGAGGTTTCCGATGGAACAAAGACATATATTTTGTCCTGCGATACTTATAAAGGAACTGTGACCCGTGAGAAGCAGGGGCATTTAAAGAGTCATAAACAATATAAATTGGACCAGCCACTGGAAGATGCAAATGAACGGTACGATTATGCAAACGATCACAATATTTTTCTGACCGTTGATGATGATGATACCGGCAACGAGTATCTGGATGAATATACACTTCAGGGAGAGTTTGTCCGGCGCATTTTTACGAATTTCTGCGATCTTTCGATGGAGTGGTATCTGCAGTATGTGTCAAATGATGAAATGTTTATTACGGTAGATGAGCCGGAGACTGACAAAACAAGTGTTTACATTGTGCCATTGAAGTCGGTTGGAGGAAATGATCTTCCGGTATTTTCGCAGATGAAAAAACTGGAAGGAACCAATGAGGACGAACTGGATATATGGAAAGCAGACAAGACAAAGATATTTGCTTCGGTTGTGGATCTGGTAAGAGGCATTGATTATTGCCGCGAGTACGACCGAAAAAAAGGAAAATGGTCAGATCTGAAGATCAATCATAATCTGACAGAACTGCGCCCGGGATCAAGAGCCAATAAGACCTTTTTTATCGGAGCGGAAAACAGCAAAACCTCCGACTATGACTGCTATTCTTATGATTTCGCCTCAGGCCGGATACAAAAGATGTTTGATAACGTGTTTGCATCAGATTATTTTGTACAAATGGGGGATCAAGTCATACAGTGTTTTGATTCGATCAAGAGTTTTGACTGCAAAACCAAAAAGCAAAAGGTGTTAGTAAATAAGAAAGATTTTTACGATGCTGTAGATAAAAATCTTTCACGTAAAGATTCAGAGCTTAGGTTGGTAAGCGAGGTATTTTCCTACAAAGATAAGCTTTATATGATCATGGATGACGGCACCTTTTTTTCCTACGAGTTGAATTCAAAAGATGGCGTAACGTATGAAAAAAAGCTGTCACAGTATATGAAGAAAATGGAGAAAACTGCTTCCTTAGAAGGCGATACGAATGTTGTGATTGGAAATAAAGTGTATATTAGCTTTTGGAGAAACAAGAGCAAGGGAGACCCGGCGAGGGAAGATGCTGCGATTTCCTATGATTTTGAAACAAAAAAAATCGAGGAATACGATGCAAACTCTCCGGAGATGATTTATTTCAAGCTGAATAAAGACTACTAGATAAGAGTTCACACAATCTTCACAGAAAATTAGCACTCACCTCTTGACAGTGCTAACAAAAAGTGTTATACCATAATTGTAGATGAGGTAAAGCAAAAGTCTAAGTGCCTATGCTGGTTCATAAGAATCCATATTTCCGACACTTGTCAAAGGAAGAAAGGAGTAATGACTTATGTTAACACCTAGTATTTTTGGAGAAAGCTTATTTGATGATTGGATGACAGATTTTGAAAAGGCGATGTTCCCTGTGAAGAATCCGCTGTATGGAAAGAATGAGAAGAATCTCATGAAGACCGATGTCCGAGAGACGGAGGATGCTTATGAGATTGATATTGATCTACCGGGCTTCAAGAAAGACGAAGTTCAGGCGGAGCTTCATGATGGATATATTACGATCTCTGCTGCGAAAGGTCTGGATAAGGACGAGAAAGACAAAAAGACCGGCAAATACATTCGACGTGAGCGTTATGCCGGAAGTCTTAGCAGAACATTTTATGTGGGTGACGGAATCACTCAGGATGAGATTTCCGCGAAGTTCCAGGATGGTATCTTGCAGTTGAAGGTACCGAAGAAGGAGGCAGGCGCAGTAGAAAGCAAGAATTATATTGCGATTGAAGGATAGTTGATCCGCTTGTGAAAACGAGCCGGACAGGATGCCGATGGGTATTCTGTCCGGCTTTTTCTTTTCTTTATAGAATAATCATGTTATACTTGTCGGCGAAAGGTTTTTTTATCAAAATGCGAGTAGGAGAATTACTATGACAGAACGTGAAAAAATGTTGGCAGGCAAAATATATGACACATCCGACGAGTTACTTTTGAATCAGAGGATTCATGCCCATCGTATGTCCAAAGATTACAATGACACGTATGAAGATGAGGAAGAAAAACGAGCAGCAATTTTGAAAGATTTTATTCCGAACATGGGAGAGGATACATATCTGCAGGGACCGATCCAGTTTGATTATGGGATTAACACGACTTTTGGAAAGGGCTGTTTTGTAAACTTTAATCTGGTTGTATTGGATGTGTGTCCGGTAACGATTAGGGATAATGTATTTATGGGGCCGAACTGCACGATTGCTACACCGATCCATCCTTATATACCGGAAGAAAGAAATGTAAAACATAAGGAAGACGGAACACTTTACGATCATGAATACGGAAAGCCGATCACGATTGAAGAAAATTGTTGGCTGGCGTCTGACGTTACGGTGTGTGGCGGCGTGACGATTGGTGCCGGCAGTATTATCGGGGCGGGAAGCGTCGTGACGAAAGATATCCCGGCAGGTGTTCTGGCGGCAGGCAACCCTTGTCGCGTCATACGACCGATTACAGAAAAAGACAGTATCAGGAACAAGAAGGAACTGTTCTGATACTGTCCGATCGATTCTTATTAGATTTCCCCGATCAAGTAGGCTTGTTGTCCATTTTTCAGGAAAACGGGGATCGTGTCAATGGCAGCGGAGAATTCTAAACATTGTCCGCCGTCATACGACTCGCCGCTGCCGGCATGCGTCCAGCGACATCCGTCAGGCAGATATACCTGGCGTGAGACGGCATGTTCATGACAGACTGGTGCGATCAGAAGATCACTGCCAAACATGTACTCGTCGTATATGTCATAGCAGGCGGAATCTTCCGGGAATTCATAAAACAGAGGCCGCATGACCGGAGCTCCGGTCTGTGATGCTTCTTCCATCAGGCTGCGCACATAATCCCGCAGCATCTCCCGGAGCCGGATGAATTTTAACATGATCTCATATGCTTCTTCGCCGTAACTCCATATCTCATTGTCGGCGCCGGTCCATTCTCTTTTGCCCCCTGTCTTGTCATAGATATCGGTTCCCGGCAAGCGTAGACCATGAAGGCGCATAACCGGGCAAAATGTACCATATTCGAACCAGCGGAGCAAAAGCTCTTTGAAATCATCACTTTCCACATTTCCCCCATGAAAACCGCCAATATCGGTTGTCCACCACGGAATACCGGCAATTGACATATGCAGTCCGGCACAGATCTGTTTCCGAAAATCTTCATAGCTTGACCAGATGTCACCGGACCATACTAAAGCACCGTACTTCTGGCTGCCAACCCAGGCGCAGCGCACAAGGTTTACTATGTCATTCTGCCCCATTGCTTTTTGACCCTCATAAAACATTTTGGAATATTCTCTTGGGTAAATATTTCCAATGCTGGCAACCGGACCGGCATGGAACTGATACAGTTCGTGGTCATAATTGGTAAATTCCGGTTCTGCTTCATCAAGCCAGAATGTTTTGATTCCGTAGTCCGCATAATTTTTCTTACATTTTTCCCATACATATTGTCGGGCGCGTTCATTCGTGGCATCCATGAAAACGTTGTTTCCATGAAAGACCATCTGGACATCGACACCGGCGTTGAATTTAACAAGAAGTCCCTGCTGTTTCATTTCTTCAAAATTTTCACTGCCCCACTCGACCTGCGGCCAGACAGAGACCATAGTTTCAACACCCATTTCGTGAAGTTTGTCCACCATTTCTTTTGGATCCGGGAAGAATTCCTCATCAAATCGCCAGTCGCCACAATGAGGCCAGTGGTAATAGTCGATGACGATCACATCAAGAGGGATGTTTCTTTTTTTGTACTCCGAAGCGACATCCAGAACCTGCTGCTGGTTGTAATACCGCAATTTACATTGCCAGAAACCAAGACCGTATTCCGGCATCATCGGCGGCTTTCCGGTGCAGACTGCCAGCTGCTGCTGAATTGCTTTTGGCGTGTCACCGGCAGTGATCCAGTAGTCCATTTTATCGGTTGAATTGGCAATCCATTCGGTTGTATTTTTTCCAAAGTGTACCTCGCCAATGGCTGCATTATGCCAGAGAAAGCCATAGCCTTTACTGGAAAGATAGTAAGGAATACTGATCTGGGAGTTTCGGTGAGCCAGCTCCAGATTGCACCCTTTCAGGTCGAAAATTTCCTGTTGATATTGTCCCATGCCGTAGATTTTCTCATCCGGATCGGAATCGAACGTTACTTTCAGCTTATAACTTCCTCCATCTTTGGTATAAAATTTTCTTGCTCTTCTTGCCAGAGCTGCGCCATTGCTTTGCTCCTGCAAAAGAAGTTCTCCTTTTTGATTGTAGAAAGAGATCTGCAAAAGATTGCCCCATTCCTGCACGAACAAAGATGCCGTAATGTTTCCGTTGGTAATCGTCGCATGACGCTCATCCAGAACTTTAAGTTGAATGGCGCCCGGCGCGCTGCACTCCGGATGGATCAGCGCGATGTCGCCAGACGGTATCTGATCCATAAGAGAAGATTGGACACGCAACGAATTGTCCCCCCATGGCATGATGGATAAAAGTTCTCCGTCATTTCGAAAATATAATTGGTTATCTGTGATCTCAAAAAAATTCATATAAAGCCTCCTTGTAAATGTTAGCATTATCGGTTTCCGGTCGTCCCAGAGGGATTGTGTCATTACCTTATAATGTGATTATATTGATTATTTATAAAAAATACTTTAATATAATTGATAGAAAATAGCACAATATTGACAAATGGAGGACGTATGAACAACAGACGGCTGATGGAAGACCGGATTCATGGTGAAGCGGGTTTTTTAGTTTCATCTTTTGACGGGGATTTTTCAGAAGAAGAAACAATTTTGGCACCGTTGCATTATCATCCGGAGTATGAACTGGTGGCAGTAACAGCGGGCAGAGTATTTGTAAAAATTGAAAAAGAGGAGTATGTTTTGCAGGAAGGAGAGTGCCTGCTGGTACCACCATCCGGTCTGCACATGATATGGGGAGAGCCGGGGGAGAAAAAAGGATTTTTTGCCGTGGTGTTTTCCAATCGATTTCTGGCAGAAGAAAAAGAACGGATTGATGCAAAATATTTTCAGGGGGTTCGCCGTGGCGAGATCCGGCTGGCGGTTAGGCTGCCAGATCCGTGTGGGGAGAAACTTTTAAAATTAAAAGAAGTCTTTGCAGTGAAACAGTTTGGCTATGAATTGTGTATAAAAGCCGATGTTTTGTGGATAATGGCAAAGGCGTTTGAGTTGTCTGAGTGTAGTGCGCTGGCAGAAAAACGATTTCCGCATCAGGAAGTGAAAAAAGCATTGGATTATGTAGCAGAACATTTTAATGAAGAGATTACCCTGCAGAATCTGGCAGAAGAAACAGGCATGAGCAGAGAACATTTTTGCCGGATGTTTTCCGAAATAGCCAGTGTTTCGCCTATTGTGTATGTAAACCGTTTTCGCATAAAAAAAAGTCTGGAGTATCTGCGGGATAGCGATAAGACGATTCAGCAGATCAGTGATATGTGTGGATTTGGCAGTGCAAGTTATTATAACCGGATCTTTAAAAAATATATGGGGCAGACGCCTAAGGAATATCGCAAATCCACAATTTTGTATTGAACTTGCCTGCCAACGGTGGTATATTAATAGTTAGGGAATGAAGTTCTCCCTTGGGAAACCTAAACTGCTTATACAAGCTGATGACTTCTACGATTTTATTAGTCGCAGAAGGCATCAGCTTTTTGCGTTAATATCCGAAAAATTGCCGCCGGACGGATGTGGGGGCAACACCTATGTAAGGAGGAACTTATTATGTTAACATCATTGTCACTTATTTTTTTAGTGGGACTGGCTATGGCTGCAATCTGCAACCGGATCCGGCTGCCAAGAATTATTGGTATGCTGGTTACGGGAATTGTTCTGGGACCGTATGTACTGGATTTTTTGGATCCGTCTATTTTGTCGATCTCGGCGGAACTTCGCAAAATGGCACTTATCATCATTCTGCTGAAAGCGGGATTGTCGCTTGATATTAATGATCTGAAAAAGGTGGGGCGTCCGGCGATCATGTTGTCGTTTGTACCGGCTAGTTGCGAGATCATTGGTTACATTTTGCTGGCACCAGTTATTCTTGGGATCAGCCGGGTGGATGCCGCGGTTATGGGAGCCGTTCTGGCGGCAGTGTCTCCGGCGGTGGTTGTTCCGCGTATGGTACAGTTTATTGAGACAAAATACGGAACACAAAAAGCAATTCCACAGATGATCATGGCGGGAGCGTCGTGCGACGACATTTTTGTTATTGTTTTGTTCACAACCTTTTTGGGAATGGCGCAGGGCAGCAGCGCCAGCGCGGCAGCGTTTGCCAACATTCCAATTTCCATTGTATTGGGAATCTTGCTGGGGGCATTGGTTGGCTATTTCTTATATCTGTTTTTTGAGACTGCTTACGCGAAAAAACACTATGTGAGAAACAGCACCAAGGTCATCATTGTATTGGGCGTTTCCTTTCTGCTGGTTGCGATAGAAGGCTGGCTGGAAGGCAAACTTGCGGTTTCCGGACTTCTGGCAGTTGTGAGCATGGCATGTGTATTGAAAGCCAAAAGTACCGCCTTTGTGTCAAAACGGTTATCTGAAAAATTTGGAAAATTATGGATCGCGGCAGAACTCATCTTGTTTGTTCTGGTGGGAGCGGCGGTCGACATTCGCTACACGCTGGAAGCAGGAGTGGCGGCAGTCGCCATGATCTTGGCCGCTTTGGTATTCCGCGCATGTGGCGTACTGCTCTGTATGGTAAAGACGAATCTGAATGTAAAAGAGCGGATCTTTTGCGTGATTGCCTATTTGCCGAAAGCGACAGTCCAGGCAGCAATTGGATCTGTGCCATTGGCAGCAGGGCTACCTTGTGGTAAAATTATATTGTCAGTTGCTGTTATGGCAATTATTATCACAGCGCCACTAGGAGCATTGGGAATTGACAGTACATACAGAAAATTTTTGGAAAAGGAAGAAAAATAACGATGAAACCGGAGATTTTGATCATTTATCTGATCGTGAACCTTATCGTATTTGGAATGTATGGCATAGACAAGCAAAAAGCGATCCGGCACCAATGGAGGATCCCTGAACACACGTTGATCCTGGGAGCAGTTTTTGGTGTGTTTGGGGCATATGTGGGGATGCATGTATTTCACCATAAAACGAAGAAGCCTAAGTTTTATATCGGCGTGCCGGTGATCTTTTTTGTGGAGTTGATCGTGGTTGTTGTTTCGTATTATATGTAGAGAATTTATGTAAAGATTTTATGTAAAGAAAAACAGTATTCGGCATGGTCAAAAACTAAAAAGATTAAATAAATAATCGAAGAGAAACCGTGATAAAGACATCCATTTATTGCGGTTTCTTTTTGATATCCGGCATTATAGTTGACGGTTGTTTGCCTGGCATGGTAAAGTATAAACAATAGGGAGTGAGGGAAATATGAGATAGAAAAAAACAGAAACGGAGAACGAATTATGAGTGAAAAAAAGATACCTTACAAAATTTATCTGGAAGAAAGTGAGATGCCAAAACAATGGTATAATGTCCGCGCAGATATGAAGAAAAAACCGGCACCGTTGTTGAACCCGGCCACTCTGGAGCCGATGACACAGAAAGAACTTTCGGAAGTATTCTGTGAAGAACTGGCAAAGCAGGAATTGGATGAAACGACAGCATATATCGACATTCCGGAGGAGATCCGCGAGTTCTATAAGATGTACCGTCCATCCCCATTGGTGCGTGCGTATTGTCTGGAGAAAAAACTGGGAACGCCGGCGAAGATCTACTACAAATTTGAAGGAAACAACACAAGTGGAAGCCACAAATTAAACTCTGCGATCGCGCAGGCATATTATGCGAAAAAGCAGGGACTGAAAGGTGTTACGACAGAGACAGGAGCCGGTCAGTGGGGAACAGCGCTTTCGATGGCATGTTCTTATTTTGATCTGGACTGTAATGTATATATGGTAAAATGTTCCTATGAACAAAAACCATTCCGCCGGGAAGTGATGCGTACCTATGGAGCCAATGTGACTCCTTCTCCATCCGAGACAACAGCGATCGGACGTAAGATTTTACAAGAGCATCCCGGCACAACAGGAAGTCTTGGCTGTGCGATCTCCGAGGCGGTTGAGACCGCGATGTCAAAAGACGGATATCGCTATGTGCTGGGAAGTGTGTTGTCCCAGGTACTGCTTCATCAGACCGTGATCGGACTTGAGACGAAAGCCGCATTGGACAAGTATGACATCACACCGGATATGATCATTGGCTGTGCCGGAGGCGGTTCGAACCTTGGCGGACTGATCTCCCCATTCGTAGGCGAGATGCTCCGCGGCGAAAAAGACTACCAGATCATTGCGGTGGAACCGGCGTCATGCCCAAGTCTTACCAGAGGAACTTATGCGTATGATTTTTGTGATACAGGAAAAGTCTGCCCACTTCAAAAAATGTATACCTTGGGCTGTGACTTTATTCCATCGCCAAATCATGCCGGAGGACTTCGTTATCACGGCATGAGCGGGATCCTTTCAGAAATATATGATCAGGGTCTGATGGAAGCAAGAAGTGTCACACAGACAGAGGTATTTGAGGCAGCAGAAGAATTTGCCCGTGTAGAGGGAATCCTTCCGGCACCGGAAAGTTCGCATGCGATCAAGGTGGCACTGGACGAGGCGAAAAAATGTATTGAAACCGGAGAAGAAAAGACGATCGTGTTTGGACTTACCGGAACCGGTTACTTTGATATGTTCGCATATGAGAAGTTCCACGATGGCAAGATGACGGACTATATTCCTACCGATGATGAATTGGCAAAATACAGAGAGCAGCTGCCAAAGGTTAAATAAAATGAAGGTTGCAATATGTGATGATGAGAGCAAGATATGTTTACAATTAAAAAACATACTTGATGATATACTGCCGACAAAAGTTACAACGTATCATATCGATACCTTTAACTCAGGAGAAACATTGTATAAAAAACTGCAGGATGTGGAGTACGACCTTGTCTTTGTGGATATTGAATTACCAGAGATGAGTGGTGTTGAGATCGGACAATATATCCGGGAAACGCGACGGGACAACATTACACAGATTGCCTATATTTCCTCCAAACAGGAATACGCGATGGAATTGTTTGACACAAGACCCATCAATTTTCTGGTAAAGCCACTCGACCGGGAGAAAGTCACAAAAGTAATTGATGCATATTTAAAAATCAGTGTTGGTAAATATGAAGTATTTCAATTCAAAAAAGGACATGAGCAGCACCGGATCGTCGTAAGCAAGATCATGTATTTTGAGAGAGATGGCAGAAAGGTTCGCATGTTTACAACGGATGAAACCATTGAATTTTATGAATCCCTTGAAAAAATATATGAGGAAATAAAATCGTTTGGATTTTTGCAGATCCACAAATCGTATGTAGTAAACAACAAATATGTCCGGAAGATCAGTTACAAATCGCTGCAGATGACCAACGGAGAAACATTACCGATCAGTCAGTCACATCGAAATGAAGTTCGTGCAGCGTATATGCAGCTTGGGGGTGAATGATGGAAAACATAATCTACTACACTGCCTATGTGATTTCCACCTGCATGGAGTTTTATATCATTTCTCAGTATATGAAGCTCTTTCTGGGCAAAAGAAATGTGGGACCGGTTATACTTGCCGGTGCATATCTGCTGAGATTTTTCATATGCACCGCGCAGTATACACTGTTTCCATATGCGCTTCTAAACTCCGTCGTAGGACTGGCAACGATTATTTTGATAACGTTTTGCTACGGGAAAAAATTGATGCAAAGGCTCATAGCCGCGTTTCTGACCTTTATGTGTTCATTTGCGGCAGAGGCCGTTGTTGGAATATTTGTCGGAATCGGAAGTGCACAATTGCAGGCGAGAGACCAGGTGGGAAATGCCCTTGTCCTCATCAGCGTAAAAGTCGTATTTTGGCTGATCTGCAAGATGATCGGAATGTTTAAAGACATTAGTGAGAGCATCACGCTTCCCAAGACATTTGTTGTAACGATCATAGGATTGTGTGCGCTGGTTTTCTGGCTTGAAAACATGATATTTATGCAGGACAACATAAGAACGATTACCAAAGCATTGTCCGTTATCAGTATGATCGTGGTATTGTATCTGGTTATTTATCTTTATAACGCCATATCCAAAAGTTATAAAGAAAAAATGGAGGCAGAACTTCTGGTAAGAGAAAAGAGTTATTATTACAACCAGGCGCAGTTATTATACCAGAGCAGTGAAGAACTTCGAAAGCTACGGCACGACATCAACAATCATCTCTATGCGCTGGAAGGAATGCTCGCAAATTCAGAAGAGGAAGCTGCGGTTTACATTCAAAATCTGATAAAAAAGATCGAGCAGACAAAAAGCTATAGCAATACAGGAAATCTGGCACTGGATAGCATTATTAATTACAAGCTAAGTCATGCCGGGGCAGGCGGGATCGAGATCACAGCCAAGATCGAACTGCCCAAAGGGGTTCATGTAGCAGATGATGATCTGGTGGCGATCATTGGCAATGCTCTGGACAATGCGATTGAAGCGCAGCAATACGTTGTGGATCATCCATACATATGTTTCTCTATGAAATACAAAACCGGAGCTGTTTTCATAGCGGTCGAAAATAGTTTTGACGGAAACATACAGATGGACAAAAACAGACTGCAGACAAGAAAAAAGAATTCAAAGCATCATGGAATTGGAACAAGAAGTATCCAGACAACCGTGCAAAAATACGATGGTACCGTGGAGTTTGGACAGAAGGAACTCCGGTTCTTCACAAATATAATGTTGTATGAACAAGATGAGAAGGTCTCAGGCTAAAGCCTGGGGCCTTTTTTGTGGGGAAAAATGAGAGAGTTTGTCGTTCGTTGCTTTATACACGTCGTTCATACCTTTTTGCGGTAAAACTATGGCAACGGAGGGGGAGGCGTGCTAGTATTTGGGCGAAGGGATGAGTTGATGAAAACATTACACGAAAGATATGAGGAGTACCTAAAAAGACAACAAGTATCCACAGAAAACATACAAAAGAGCCTTTATATGATACGAGTTATATATTATGAAGTTGCGAAGATGTTGTTACTCTTTTTGATTTTTTTGCTATTAAGAGAAGTCCGGGTATTTTTTGTTCTGCTTGTAAGCGTGGTTTTGCTCCGGTCAAATGTGGGAGGCATACACTTTTCAACGCAGAGAGCCTGCATAACAGCATCTGTATGTATGTTTTTAGCTATGCTGGCTTTGGGAAGATATTTTATATTTTCGCCTATATGCGCAGGTGTGTTGATCGTGATATCGAATGTAATGATTCTGAAATTTGCACCTGTTCCTTCGAAGCAGAGATCCATATATTCGTTAAGACGAAAGAAAATCTTTAAAATAAGAGGGATGTGCGTCTTAAATTTATTATTCATAGTCGCTAACCTTAACAGGCAGTATGGAAATTACGTTTTATGGGTTCTTGCATTGCAACAATTGGAACTGATCATTGCGACGATAAACTGTCATGAAAAAGCATAACAAAATCAGTTTCAGCAACTTGCCACCGATTGGGTGCTAGGGGCGATACATATTTGAAAGGAGAAATGTATGATGAAAACAAAGAAACTTGTACAAAAAGTAAGTGAGCGGTTAGCAGAAATGGCAGATGGAATGGTTGAACAGAGTGCCAGCGCGACTTTCTGGGGAGAAGTGGAATTGCCAGAATGTATGAAGGAGCAGGCAGACGTGGACACTTCAGAAAAGTAAGAAATCATTTTACTAAAAGGAGAAGTTATGTGGGATTTTAGCGAGTGGGAAGATCAGATCGCTGTTTACGAGGGAAATCATGTATATACATACCGGCAGCTGGAAATGATGCAAAAGAAATTTTCACAGTATTTTATACAGCGTTCGCTTGTATGCCTGGTTGTAAAAAACGATCTGGCAAGTTTGGTGGGATATGTGTCCTGCTTGCAGAATCATCAACCGGTTATGGTGTTGTCGGCAGACAGCACCATTTTATACCGGGAACAGATGTGGATGAGGTATCGTCCACAAGTACTATGGATGTCAAGGGATTGTGAACAGGATCACAGAGCATTTTTTGAACAACAGGGTGGCTATAGCAAGTGCAAGGAAGCAATTCCCATGGAATGGGGGACATATACTTGTTATAGGAGTACACACAAGGAGATCGATCCTGTGAATCGGGAACTGGCATTGTTGCTGCCGACATCAGGGTCTACTGGAAATCCAAAACTGGTTCGCATCAGTTATGAAAACATTATAACAAACACGAAATCAATCTGTGCGTATATGAAGTTGACAGGAAAAGATTGTGCGATTACAGCACTCCCGCTTAGTTATACATACGGATTGTCCGTTGTAAATACCATTTTATACCGGGGAGGGCGATTGTGCCTTACAAAAGAAAGTATTTTAAGTTTGTCGTTTTGGGCGCAATTTAAACGAAGAAAGGTAACTTTTTTGCCGGGAGTACCGTATACATATTTTTGTATGAAGAAGATGAATATACGGCTGGAGCAGTATAAGGCATTGCGTATCTTAACACAGGCTGGGGGACGGTTATCAGAGGAATTGCAGAAATACTGGGGAGAGTTCGCCAGAAAAAACAAGAAAAAATTATATATAATGTATGGACAGACAGAAGCAACAGCGCGAATTTCATATCTGCCACCGGAAGTTTGTCTGGAAAAATTGGGAAGTGTTGGACTTGCAATACCGGGGACAGAGTTAAGACTTGTAAATGATCAAAGAAAAACGATTGAAGAGCCGTATCAAAAAGGAGAAGTTGCAGTATATGGCAGACATGTCAGTATGGGATATGCGGAACATAAGGAAGATCTTGCCAAAGGATATGAAAGAAAGTATCGGCTTTACACCGGGGATATTGGATATATGGATGAAAGAATTCGTATCTTAAGCCCGATCAAGCAGGCAGAATATATAATTGAAGTGGAACTCAAAAATCACAAAAAGAAAAAGATTTTTGATATAACAAAGAACATGAAAAAGGCTAGCATGGTGTCTTATGACAATTCAGAAAAATATCAATATGAATATATCGCAAATTTAAATAAGGGTGTGGATATTGATGAAATTGAACATGTTTATGTCAATGGCGAACAGGTGAAGTAGAAGTTGATGAAAAAGAGATTCCCCTCACAGTACATGAGGGGAACCTCTTATAAAACGAAAAAAGGAGTTATGATGACATATGGATTTATGCATCTGCAAGGTACGACGGATCGAAAAGGAAACCGGATTATTATGTCTGGAGGACTGTATTGCGACGTTGGCGGGATATTATTGTTGTGATTATCAGATGTCTTATATTGGTGGATACAAAATTGAGATTGGAGTAGAAGATCACAATTTTGCAACAAAATATAGTATACAGTTGCAGGAACGGTTTGAAAATCTGAAGAAGTACCACGGCATAAGCATTTTAAAGCAATCTTTTTTCCTTCGCAGGACGGCGATCAAAAGAATTAGACAGGAATTGCAGGAAGGACGTCCGGTATTAGTCTGTGTGAATCCGTATTGGTGTCCATGGGATGATGGATATCAAAAGTATGATGCTACTCCGGGACATATGTTTTTCATAACAGATATAGACAAGAAAGATTTTGTCTGTTGCGATCCATATTTTATCAAAAAAAATATGAGACTTTCTTTTTCTCTTTTTTCTCGCGGGATTCAGGAGATTTATTTCACAGAGTATGAGCCAAAAGAAAAGGAAAAAGATCTGGAGATACAAAGTGCGTTAAATAAAATGTATATTGATATGGTAAGGAATGGCTATGCCAAGAAACTAAGACAATTTGTAGAGGAAGCCAGACAGGCCGAGGATCTATTTTGTGATGTTTTTGAAGACCAGGACTTATGGATATCATATCTGATTGTATTTCTGCTTAAGGTAAACCAGAGTATGCAAGGCATGGCTACTGTGACAGATTATGTTGGAAGAGTGACCAACTCATTAATGGCAAGAAAAACAGCAGGTCAGATGTGGCAGCTGGCGGTGAGATGGAAACAGGCAAGAAAACTCATGTTTAAACTGTATTTTATAAAGAGAGAAGATGCAAAACTCAAGGAAAGAACGCTGGATCGTATGCAATGCGTAATAGATGAATGGGAACAACTGGCACGGAATTTTCCTAAGATCTGGTTAGAAAAAGGGGATCCCTATGCGATGCCGGATATGAGGCAGTGGGATTTTGAGTATGCCGAAAAACTGCATATTGATCTAAAACCATATTATAATAATCGTGCTTTTATTGAGGAGGCGGATTTAGAACAAGGCAGAAAAATAGCTGACTTTTCGTCAGTTGGAACTTGTTATGTCCGCACAGAAAGAAATCGTGTATGGATGAGTTCAGAATGCCCATACCAGGTAAATAAGGTAGAAGCGGGGATGGATAATATAGCGTGCGATGGACAACGGATTTCAATTCCATGCGGGATATATCGTAAAATCATTTTGATAGGCGCAGCAGAGTTCGGAAATTCTTATGATATGTTGCGTTTGTATGATGAACAGGGCAAGCGGGTGGAAGATCTTTCATTTGCCTTTACGGATTATGTCAAAGAACCCGAATTTGGAGAGTACGTTGCATGGAGAGGAAAGGGAATACATTGGACCGAAGATGGATATGAACAAATGCCGGAAGTTCTGCATTTATATGAACAAAGATATAACCTTCCGGACAAGAAAATAAGTGTAATTGAATTGCCGATCAACCCAAGCGTACATATATTTGCTATGACGGTACGGTAAAGAGAGGTGGCGTTATGAAAGCAAAAAAGATTTTAGTTATGGTTGCTGTTTGTGTGGCGAGTGGACTGATAATTGCAGGGAGTCAGGTTGCTGGTTATGGATTAAGTAAAAAACAGGAAAGAAATCATAAACTCCAGCGAATTGAGTTATTAGAAAAAAGGATAAATAAGGAGGAGCAGGCGCTAGACGTTAACAATTCTGGTTCAACTCAGACGAAGAAACAATTAATGGACGATTTAAAAGAGAAAACAGAATTGGAAATTGAAACAGGAACATATGATTATAAGGCGGAATTTGATTCTACGTTGGCAACATTGCAGGCTGGACTGACGGTACTGAACAATCAGGATGACCTTAGCAAGAGTGAAAAAGAAAAGACACAAGAACTTCAGTCTTTATACGATGAGTATTCGGGCTATAATGAGGATAACTGTGACTATGAGATGTTAAATAAACAGTTGAATACAAAATTAAACGCTGTGGTGGAAAAATATGTAGAGAGATGAGATAAACATGAATAGTGTAGAAACTTTGTTATGTATAATAATTTTGATATTACTTTGGATTGCAATATGGGTATTAAATATTGTGATCAAGAGTGATAACCAAAATGTAAATAGAGCAGTATATATCGTAAATGTTGTAGCAATATTGCTTATGGTAGTAGCCGCGCTTACCGTTGTTACGCTTAGCGCAGCTTATGCAATTTCATTGGGACTGCTGATTATAGCAATGTGCGCGAAGATAATTGCACATAAAAAACAATGAGGAACAATATTGCTAGACCTCGATCTCAAATACAATATACATTTCCGAGTTGATGGTTTCATTGGAAACGATCAACATACCATGATAGGAATCAACAATTTCCTTAAGGTTATATAATCCTAAACCCTGATTGTAACCATTTTTCTTTGTTGAATAGCCTTTTTTGAACATATTTGACCGCAGATCATCGGTGATAAGAGGACCCTTATTCATGATTTTGATCAGACATTGGTTTGATCGTGTGTCGAGGGTAAGTGTGACGGTATCGCCCTCGGAGACTGCCTCCATGCTGTTGTTGATAAGAATACCAAGAATGTCGATCAGTTCGTATTCTGGTACGATCGTCTGGATGTTGGTATTTTTGATCTGGATATTCAGATTCTTTTTTTGATCTTCTGCCTGGTGATATTTGCTGAACAAGAATCCGGCAAGCAGTTTGTGATTGAGTTTCAGAAGAACGGCATCTTTCATGGTACTCTCGAAATAGGCGGAATAATTAGCAACGGCAGATGATAAAGAGGTGTAGTCTTTATGGGTAACAGGAAGTGATCGGATTGCCTGAAGATGATTGTCAAATTGATGCTGGCGGATCCGCACCTGATCGATCAGTTCATTGACGACGGGCAGATACGTTTCATAAGCAGACAGTTCAGCATCTTTTTCCTGAATTTTTTTCTGATTGACCAAGACATCCCAATTGAGGATCAATAAGAGAATGCTGATGATGAAAAGCAGGAGGAGAATACTGAAAAATCCGCTGGGATTTATTTTGGAATAGCAAACCGTGAGGAAAAAGATAACGAAAAGATTTCCTAAAATTGTAATAAGTTTGCGGTTTTTTCGAATTCCCTGATAAAGGTTGTATTGAGAACACGTTTTGTAAAATAAATATGCAAGAACCAGAATGATGATGTTTCCTAAATAGGGAAGTATGTCAAAGATTCGTTTTAGGGAAGTGAAAAATGCCATGATCAAAAGCTGCAAAGCAGCAGTTCCCAAATAGGAGAGCATGAACAGAATGATCGTATCTAAGAATGTCGTTTTTAAAAGAAAGAACAAGCCAAGAAAAAGAAAGGCAATAACAACAAAAGTGGATAGGTCCTTAAACAACTGGTATTTTTCAATCAGTGTTGCCAGAAATGCATATCCGCAGATGACCAATATGTTTTTTATATTTATATCGATCTTATGAGATAAAAATGTCGTGCTGATCAGATAAAAAATGCAGAGTTCTAAAAAGCAGGGTAAGGCAATTTGCGTAAGTGTCAACATGTTTGGTTCTCCATTCATTTACTGTATTTTGTTCAGGTACACATTTTCAAAGTCGGACTTGAATTTTCGCCCAATTGGTATGAGGGTCTTTTGTATATTGATACAACAGGCTGTTTTGTCGTAAGAGGTAATATGCTCAAGATTCACGAGGTACCGTTTATGGCATTGGAAAAATGAATCAGAAAGCATTTTGCCCAAATCCATGAGGCGGTAGCGGCTTGTGGATATACAGTAGTCAGTTTGAAGATTTGCGGATGACATATGGAAGAGCATATCCTTGCCGGAGGATTCGATGTAAAGAATGTCCTTTTCGGAGAGTTTATGGTATATGCCATTATTATCACACAGCCGGACAGAAGGAGCAGGCAGATTCGGGATTTTGAAAACGAAATGGACTGCTTCAAGTAATTCTTCTGGTGTGTATGGTTTTAATATATAGCTTTGACAATGGATCTGATTGACGGCAGTTTGAATCTGATCGGGTATTGAAGTGATAAAAAGAATAGGAACAAACTCGTATTCTGGTAAGGTGCGTAGGTATTTTCCGAAATCCACACCGGTTAAAGAGTCTGGTTTTTTTGTATCAAGTTCAACATCCAATAGAAAAAACTGTACAGAGTGGTTGAGTGCAAGGGCGCGGGCTGTTTCGTAGTTGGATGCCTTCAATATAGATATAGAAGGCAGATTTTGCTCCAGAATCGTTGCCAGTGCTTCCAATTGCAATTCGTTATCTTCTAAGATTAAAACGGTTGTCAAAGTATATTCTCCCTTTAATGCGAAATTTTCTGTATTCTATGGTACAGGATTCAAAAATAAAAATCAAGGGGTGTAAAAAAATGACTGTTTGTCGCATAGGGGGAATCATAATTCAGGGTGAGAAGTTTCATGTAAAGTCGTTAATGTGTGCTATTTTTTACAATAAATGAACTATTATTTACAACAATGCGCACAGACAACAAAAATGTGTTACGATCAATCCAACAAAACAAAAAAGTTTTTGCTACATGCTGGAAAACTATGAGAGGAGGGTAGATGGAAAATGAAAAAGAAATATATAAATGCTGTTATTGTGTGCTGCATATTGGTGGTGTTTGTGGGCGTGGTATTTTATTTGCTTAACAGAAATGTATCTAAGGAAAAGGTAATAGATCAAAATGTGTTTTATGATGCGGAATTGCCGGAGCAATTACAAAAGGATCTTTACTTTAAAGATTACATCAATAAAACGCCCCATTCAGAAGAACAATTTATAAGTTATAACCAGCAAGAGTTAGAAAATGGGTTAGTACTTAAGGTTGTGACTACAAGCACGCAAAAAGAAAACAGGTATCATTTTTATATTGCATTCCAGCAAAGCAAAAAACTGCGTTTATCATCAGATTATTTTGCGGTTACTCTTTCTAAGGACTGGGAGTGTGAATCCGGGAATGTAGAGCTGGCATTAGAAGAGATATTTGCACCAAATGAAAAGCATGTATTGGAAAAAATGGGAACAATCGATGCATCTCAGTTCGGGTATGGATTTTGTATCCCGAACAATCTTCGAAAAAAGGGTATCTATTATGGATACACAAATTTTGAGGCAGTTAGCACATCAAAAGAGCCTGGGGATTTACGTGTCAAATATGTAAGAAATCCGAAAAAAATTGAATATGATACGCTGAAAGGAGAAACTCACGTCGAGACAGACAAAAGCATACAGACAGTTCAAGCGGTTTTTGACGTTGTGTGAGACGGTTTGTATGAAGAATGAACAAGAATCCGACGACCTGCCGCCGAGCGGAAGCGAGGGGGCAACACTATTATACGGGGAGGAATTAGTTATGAAGAAAAAAATACGAGTAGCAGCTATTGTTACGGCAACAGTACTTATTATGGGCAGTGCATTTTTGATCAGACATGCTGTAGTGGCAGGAAGTTATTTTGATCGGCAGGGAGCCAGTGAAACAGAAAATGTCCTGTATGATTATGGAAAGTACAGTCAGGATTTGCATGCTGATTCCAATGTGCTTTCTGATGAACAGTTGGACAAGGCGGCTGAGATTATTTCGCTGAATTCAGATAAGACAAAACAAGAGGCAAAGGAGCAGCTGGCAGCACATTCAAAAAGAACAACGGCGTTGGTTCAGGCGGCGACCGATGCAGGGTATAGTGTGACGGAAAAAGAGGTTTCGGATGCGATTGCAAAGTCGCGGGAAGCGATTGATAGTACCGAACAGGCGAAAAAGGAATTGCAGGCATATCTTGCCGGAGCTGATAAGACAGAAGAAGAGTACTGGGAATTGGTAAGACAGGATTATGAGAAAAACCTGCTTGCTGAAAAGTATATGACCGCGCAAATAAAAGGAAAAGCGGTGGAGAGCAACATTGCTGAAAATACTGAGCAATATTACGAAAAGGAACAGCAGTGGCGTACAGAAATTGAAGAAGCTGCGATGGCAAAATACGGGGAAGAGTAGGAATTAAATAGAGAATCTTTTGATAGAAACATCGGATTAAGCAACATTCTGCACAGGGAAATCGTTATATATATAAATAAGCAGAAAGAGGGCGATGAGTATGATTCAAAAGTATGAAAAAATGTTAATTTGTACCATGTTTGTGCTTTCGTTGATTGTTTCGAGACCACTTGTTTCAAGTGCAAAGGAGATTACCAACCCGTATACAGGGTCAAAGTATGTGTATTCCACAGACTATAAAAATGGTATTTTGCTCTATGGAAAAGATGGCAGGAAAAAGAAGAAATATCAATTGATAAAAAACAAGGACAAAGAGTATTCGATGGGGACGATTTATAAGACAAAAAGTTTTGTGTACTATTGTGACACGAATCAGGGATATTCTCCTAATGGGAACGTGTGGCAGGTGCCGGTCGACAAAAAGACAGGCAAACTAAAAACAAAGTCGAAAAAACGATTGTTCCATGTGGATGCCTGGCAGGAGTTTCTATATGCAACAGATAAAAAAGTCGTGTACCGGCTCGACCAGTCCATTGTGTCGTACAACAAAAAGACCAAAAAGAAATCAAATCTCACAAAGCATTCGGGTGGAGATGGACAGATACAGGTTGCGAAAGACGCTTCGGGACAGGCTGCTAAGATCGGCAATTATATTTATTACACAAGAGACATAAATACAGAGGCTGCGCTTTATCAGTTGAATATCGCTACCGGCAAAACCAAAAAGATACTGGAAGGTGCGCGCGCTGATTGGAGCAAGCGGTATCGCCATGACTATGGAAATTCAGATCCTGTTGTAGGTGTTTCCGGGAAGAAGCTGTACGTGACAACGAAAGAGGGAATTGTCTGCTATGATACAGCAAATAAGAAAAAGACAACATTAATTGCGATGGAATCATTGGAACAGGGGATAAAATCGAACAATTCTACCGATGCGTTTGAATCACTGGATGTTGTAAATTATTATTTTCTGGGAAAAACCATGTATCTGGAAATCAGTCTGAACTCGGCTGAACGCGAGGGCAGTTATGGTCAACTTGTGTATGACAAAAATTATATCGTTGTAAGTATGGATAAAACAACCGGCTCGGCATTTACATATGAGAACGAGATCAGTGCTTTCCTGAAAAATAATGGGAGTGGATATCAGGACAGTGATTACGACGGGCTTAAATGCTGGGATGTGCATACCGGAATCCTGTTGGGCATGACACAAAAAGGCACCTGGATTGGCGAGTTTGTCGATGCACAGGGGAAATATTTCTACCTGACATATAATGCAAAAACAAAGACGAAAAAGACATATAGTGCGAAAAAAGCAAAGGTTCGGTTGCTGCAAAAAGGCATTAATGATCAATATTTGCCAATCATTTGCTGATCGGATAGTTAGGTAGATACCGAATAGTAGAAAAAAGGAGGTAGGACATATGGTTTATGTGTGGACAATTATAATTTGGGGAATACAGATTGCTTTGATGCTTCTTTCTGTTGTAATCGGCATCAAACGAAAAAAATTAGCGCAAAAAACGGGCAGATTTTATCCATGGATCGTGTTAGGGTGGAATCTCGTATTGTTTTTGGGGTACATACTGGTGTTTTTTCTTGCCGGCTCAATTCCGGCATTGTTTTATGCGACTCCGAGAGGACTCGGCGGCACGGTTGTTGGAGTAGTCTGGTATGTGTATGGCCTGGTATATCGATTTGTGTTCCCGGCATATACCATTATTGAGATTATTACTTATATGATCATGAGGCAGAAAAGAAGCTGACCGTTGACAGGGGGAGATGGACATTAAAAAGCGTTATAAGATAGTACTGGGGCTTGTCGGTTGTTTAGGCTTGATGTGTGTGGGAATTTCTATGCGGAGTCCGGGACATGACGAAAGAATACAACAGGATAAGTGCGAGAGCGATGATAACATTGCAAAATATTCCGATATTGAGTACACCTCTGTGAAGGGGAAAATACAGATTACATATCTGGAGACAAAAGATAAGATACTTGAGTTTCCGGATGAAATTGATGGAAAGCCTGTATGTTTTATTGGGCAGCCGGATGCCCCCGGGGATTGCCGATATGCGGACAAACATTATGATGAAATTATACTTCCTGAAAGCGTAGAAGTGATATACGCGGGAACATTTCAAAAGGCGAATACAGACAAAGTAACAATAAAAAACAAGGCGATTGATATTGAAAGTTCTGCATTTGCATATTCTTCTGTCAAGGAAGTGAGTGTTCCCGAAGACTTTCAGGGAACGTTGGGGACAGCATGTTTTGCACACAGTGCTTTGACGCAGTTTACCTGGCCGATGAAGAGCAGTAAAGACCGGATTGGAATGGCGGTTTTTCAAGGCTGTGAAAAGCTGAAAAAAGTATCGTTTCCGGATTCGCAGGAACTGATATATATACCGGAATTTACTTTTATCGGCTGTCAGTCACTAAAGAAGCTGGTCTTCCCGGCATCGACCCAAAAAGTAAAGTACCTGAGTAATTCTTATGCGGACAATTTCCCGGAAGGCGGTGTGAAAACACTCGTTTTTTCCGGAAAAGATACCGAACTGGATGCGTACCCAAATGCAAGAGGCACTGGCAAAAAGGAATTTATCATGGCGGGGGAGATTCTTGCGCCAAAAGATTCCAAGGCGATCGATTATGCCAAAAGGGCGGTTAAAGTCAAGAAGTTATCATCTTCATACAGGGCGCAGCTTCAACGGGGAGTTTCAGAGGATGAGGCACCCTGTATAAATTACAGCGCAAGGCAATATGAGAAAAATGTTGAGCTGACGGATCTGGCATTTAAATGTATGGAAGAGGATGTGGAACGTTAAAAAGGTTTGCGGATTATGTATTGTGCTACTTGACAGATGGAAGCGCAGACACAGGAGGAAAGTCTGGAAGAATATACTACATCCGGCATGGAAAAGATGCCAAAAGAGAAAGCAGTACGTTATGTTCGTATGCTGGAGAAGTATCATTATGCTGGTTGGAATGCCGTTTTTTCTCTGGCACAGGATGATTCGTTATAAAAAGAAAAACAAGAGGCTGTATATTCTTAGGAAAACAGCCTTTGTTTTGGAATATGACAAAGACTTTTTGAATATGCGGGGAACTTCCGGTATCTGAGTATTGCATCGTGGATTCTGTCAGCAGTCAGTGCATTGATTGCACTGGTTCCATTTTATTATATATGGAGAATTGTGCCGGAAGTTTTACGGGTGGCACCGGATTACAGCAATGCGGCAGGTCTGTCGCGATATGGATGGCAGGCGGTTCGGGATGCCCAGTGTGAGGACATCATTGAAAAACTGCCGGAGGGAGTCGATGCTGTGATCGGCAGCAGTGGAACTCATGTGTCCGGAGGGGAAACCCAGAGGATAGCGATTGCCCTTTCAAGGTTGTCAAAAGGAAAGACGGTCATTATGATCGCACATCGCCTGTCGACCGTTTCAAGTGCCGACCGGCTCTGTGTTTTGCAGGATGGAAAGATTGTGGAAAGTGGAAGTCATGAAAAGCTGTTGGCGGATGGAAAATTGTACGCTCACATGTGGGAAGAATACAACAAGTCCGTACACTGGAAGGTAGGTGTGCAAGCATGAAATTAAAAGAGAGATTAAAACACAAATATGCCCTTTCCGATCAGGGCGTGAATGATATGATCAAGGGATTCGTCAGTGTAACGATCTTGGATCTTGTTCTGATGCTGCTTTTGATACGGGATTATCTGCAGGGAAATCTGAGCGGCCGTGGATGGTTTTACGGAGTAGGGATTATTGTCTGTCTTGCACTGGTAGCGGTCACGACCTACATCCAATACAACGCTACTTTTCTGGCAACTTATGTAGAGAGTGGAGTTCGGCGTATCACGCTCGCAGAAAAACTGCCGGACGGCTATCAAACGATGATTGGAGAAAATGGTTGTGAGCTGTCTGGCGGTGAGCGCCAGCGGATCTCGATTGCACGGGCTTTTCTAAAAGATGCACCGATCATACTTTTAGATGAAGCGACCGCTTCTCTGGATGTTGATAATGAAACAATGATACAAGAAGCGTTATCCCGGTTGCTCCAAAACAAAACGGTTCTGATCATAGCTCACCGATTGAGAACAGTAGCGGATGACGACAAAATTGTTGTGTTAAAAGATGGTGTCGTGGCAGAAACAGGAACACCGGAACAGCTTATGAAACAGCAGGGGATTTATCAACATATGACACAAGTGCAAAATGAAGCAGCAGCGTGGAAGTGGTAGAACGATCCGATGTTTTTATGGAAATGGCAATATGACAATGTTATAATGATCATATTATACAGAGGAGAATGAAAGATGAATAAGAAGATTACCACATTACATGCAGAAATGATAAAAGAATATCATGGCGACGCAAAAAGAATTCAGCATTTTTGCAAAGTTCACAGTTATGCAAAGCTGATCGCAGAAATGGAAGGAATGCCGGCAGAGGAATTGTTTATTCTGGAGGCGGCAGCACTGACACATGATATCGGGATTCACCGATGCGAGGAATTATATGGCGACTGTAATGGAAAATTGCAGGAAAAAGAAGGACCGGCACTGGCAAAAGAATTGCTGGCAAGATTGGATTTTCCCCAGGATGTTTCAGAGCGTGTCCAATATCTGATCGGACATCATCACACATACCAGAATATTGTGGGGATGGACTATCAGATTTTGGTCGAGGCAGATTTTCTGGTGAATTTATATGAAGATCAATCGCCGGAGAAAGCAGTCAGACAGGCTTATGAACGTATTTTTAAGACAGAGTCAGGAAAGAAGATCTGTCAGGAGATGTTTGGAATATAAAGAATAATTTCCCTCAGTTTCCACATACTAACTCCAAAGCGAAAATATCGTAAATAAGAGTGACAAAGCACTCTTACTAAAATATGAAATTGGAGGACTGTACCATGCGAGCTACGGGAATTGTGCGCAGGATTGATGATCTGGGACGACTGGTGATCCCAAAGGAGACAAGACGTATTATGCGGATCCGGGAGGGCGATCCGCTGGAGATTTTCACAGGAGAAAATGGCGAGATCGTACTTCGGAAATATTCGCCGATCGGAGAAATGGGACAATTGGCGGGAGAATATGTAGAGGCCATGGCTTCGGTATTTCATTGTACGGTTTGTGTGTCGGATCGTGATGAGATCGTGGCAGCGGCAGGACCGGACAAAGCGGCTGTTCTTGGCAAAGAGATCCATGAAGAACTGATGGAGAGTATTGAGTATCGGGACAATCTGGTGGCATCAAAAGAGGACGCAAGATTCTGCGAGATCATAAAAGAACCGTTGGATATTTATGCGGAGGCGATCAGCACGATCGTGTGTCAGGGAGATGCCATTGGATCGGTGGTTATTTACACAAAAAAGCCGGATCGGCAGTTGGGAGAGACAGAGGAAAAAATGGCACGCTGTGGAGCAGCTTTTCTGGCGCGGCAAATGGAGCAATAATCCTAGAAAAACCTTGACAAATAGCGTAAAAACGGTTATATATAGTAATAGGTTTTTTAAACTAGTATAAATTTTCGAGGAGGATATAATCCATGAACAAGACTGAATTAGTTGCAGCTATGGCTGAACAGACAGGTTTGTCAAAAAAAGATTCTGAGGCAGCATTGAAAGCTTTTATCGGAACTGTAACAGATGAATTAGTAAAGGGCGAGAAAGTACAGTTAGTAGGCTTTGGTACATTTGAAGTAGCACAGAGAGCTGCAAGAGAGGGCCAGAATCCTATGACAGGAGAGAAGATGACGATTCCTGCATCCAAAGCTCCTAAGTTCAAAGCAGGTAGAGGCTTGAAAGATGCTGTAAACGCATAATTCGATTTTATTTTGGATTTGAACAGGCACTCCTTTTTCGGAAGGAGTGCTTATTTATTATAGCGGAAAGGAGTATAGGACAATGAGACTGGACAAATATCTGAAAGTGTCTCGTTTGATCAAACGGCGCACGGTTGCCAATGAAGCGTGTGATGCCGGACGTATTTTGATCAATGACAAAGTGGCAAAGGCTTCTACGAAAGTGAAGGTAGGAGATATTATCGAGATTCAGTTCGGAAACCGCAACACAAGAATAGAAGTACTCAGCATAGAAGAGACTTACAAAAAAGAAGAAGCGAAAGAATTGTATCAATATTTGTAATATGCGATCCCAAACGAGCATAGAGTGTTTTAAGCCCAATATAAAGGAGCTCGTCTATGCAGGAAATGGTTTATGAAAAAAAACAACAAAAATTATGTCTGACCAACCGGCGGCAGATCGAATTGACCGGAGTTTCAGAAGTGATCTCGTTTGATCAAAAGCAAGTGGTTCTGGATACAGATCTGGGACGCATGGTGTTTTTTGGGGAGGATTTTCATGTGAAACGCCTGACCCTGGAACGAGGGGAGATTGAGATCGAGGGACTTGTCCGGGGGATTGATTATCAGGATGCAAAAGAAGAACTGTCAGCAGGCAAATTTTTTGGAAGGCTGTTTCGCTGATGGAGCTGATCACACAGCAATGCTGGTACTTGATATCCGCACTGTGCGCCGGCATGCTGATCTTATTTTTATATGATGGGATACGTGTGTTCCGATTGCGAAAAAAGTGGCCTGTTTTGCGATGCCTGTTGGTTGACTGGCTCTTTTTTTTGACCACAGCGGTACTTACATTTTATGTCGTATTTCCTCTGAATGATGGAACGCTGCGCAGCTATTTTATAGTTGCATTTATTGTGAGTGCGTATAGCTATCATAAGTGGGTCAGTCCGTGGGTGATCAAGGTTTATCAATGGCTGATCAATGCGATCCTTCGACCGTGTGTTTGGATTCGCCGAAAAATGTGTAAAAAATGTGGCAAATTGCAAAAAAAAACTTGAAATGCGGAAAAGAAGTTTATATAATGGCGTTATAAGTGACTACAGGGATAGAAAATACAGCTGTAGAATAATGTCGAAGGGATGAGGCTTATGCGCCGTAGAAGAAAGAAAAAGCGCACCAATCTGATGTTGGTTGTGCTGCTGATAGGGATATTTTTAGGCACATTGGTTGTTCAGGGTGTGAAGCTGAATGCGAACTGCAAAAAACTTGCGACCGAGCAGCAGCAGTTGAAAGAGCAAAAGGCAGATCTTGAGCAGGAACAGAAAGATATTCAGAAGAAAAAGGATTATATGCAGACCAATCAGTATATTGAAGACATTGCCAGAGAAAAGTTTGGTCTGGTATATGGAGATGAGATCATTTTCAAGGCAGAAGATGATTAAAGTTTATTTATGAGCAGAAAAATGACAGATGCAACAAGGTGAAAGACGCCTTTTGCAGTCTGTCTTTTTTATTTCTTGCGAAATTTTTGCTGATTTACATGGTTTGACAAAATACACGGCTGACTTCCCTTATACTCTATGGTTACACAGGAATTATGGAAATGGGGGATATATGATGATGAGGGACAAGCGCTATTTGTGGTTGGCGGTGTTGGGTTTTTTACTGGGACGAGTATTTATATATGCGGCGAATCCGTTTGCGATTGCATTTTACTGGAGCGCGGCAAAAGAGGAAAAGGGACGGAAATGGATGATCACGGCGCTTCTTTTGGGAATACTGTCCAGTGGCGAAAGTATTGGACTTTTAAAATATACATTTCTGCTTATGGTACTCGGACTGATAGATGCCTGGTACAGGAAAAACCGGAATCAGACAATTTCATGTGGGATCCTGGCATTGCTGACAGGGGGCGCGAATCTGATCTTTTGTCTGGGACTGAGTTTTCTTTCGCTGAATACATGGGAACTGCTCATTTCAAGTTTGCTGGAGATGCTTATGGTATATTCTCTGTGTGGTGTATTTCAGGAAGGCGTTCATTATATTTTGTGCGGAGAGTGGAATGGACGTCCGACAAATGAAGAATTGATCAGTCTCATTATTATAATTTTCTGTAGCTTGTATGGCGTGCCGTGGCAGTGGGAAAGTATTTTCTCGATTGTAGATATGGCGGCGTACGGCGTAGTCTTTTTTATGGGAGCACGCTATGGAGCAGCCATTGGCGCATTTGCTGGTGTTTCGGCAGGTGTGCTTGCTTATCTGAATGAAGAAGGAATTGGAGTGCTTGGAATTTACTGTGTTTTTGGCATGATTTCGGGATTGTTAAACAAAATGGGAAAATGGCTGAATCTGTTGATCTGCGTTTTGACAGGAATGGGGGCGATTTACCTCCTTGCAGGGGAAGTCTCCGGGGTAATGGCATTGCGGTCATTGTTATCGGCTGCGGTCGTGTGTGGCGCGCTGCCCGGCTCCTGGTACCGTTGCCCGGCGCCCGACGCTGAGCGCCAGAGGGACCCTTTTGAACATGAGGACATCCGTGAATTGGCGAATGGAAAAATAGAGGATTTTTCGAATGCGTTTCGCAGATTATCGAAGAGCCTTGATGGAAAAAATGGGGTAGAGCAGGATCTATCCCCGGAAGAAATGGAGCGCATCTTTACGGAATTATCTTCACGGGTGTGTAGTGACTGTGTCAATTGTAAATATTGTTGGGAAAAGCACTTTTATCAGACGAAAGAAAATATGGAGCATATGCTCTGGCAGGCAGGAAAAGAGGGAACGATCTCGATCTCCGGGCTTTCACCGGAATTCGGAAGGCGGTGTGTGCGCCTGGCATCGTATGTGGAACAGGCAGAACAACGGGTTGCGATTGCAAAGCAGTCATTGGGGTGGCGCAATCGGCTGGCAGAACACCGCGAAGTAATGGCGCGCCAGATGATGGAGGTTGCCGCTGCACTCAAGTCTTTTACACTGGAGATTGGCGACGATCAGGATGTGCCGGACGCCTGGCGCGTGGCGATGGGGGATGAATTGCGACGGGTCGGTGTGAAGGTAAAACATTTTGGAGCGAAAAAAACAAAAGGGCGATTGGAAGTAGCATTTACGGGATGCTGTCAGGGAAATCAATGCCTTACCAAGACAGATCTTGCTCAATGTCTGTATCAGGGAACGGGGATTCCGATGCGCCCTACGAGGGAAACAAGAAATGTGTTGGGGACAGAAGAGGCAACGATGATCTTCTGCGAAGAAACAAAGTGGCGGGCGCTCACCGGCCTTGCCAGAGTGGCGAAATCCGGCGAGTCCGTGTCGGGGGACAATTTTTCTTTTTTGGAACTGCAGACAGGGGAACTGCTTATGGTACTGGCTGACGGCATGGGAAGTGGTGAAATGGCATATAAAGACAGTGTGAATCTGATCGAAGTTCTTGAACATCTGTTAGAAGCTGGTTTTGAAAAGAAATCGGCACTCCGGTTACTCAATCTTTTATTTTTTGCCGGATATGAAGGGGAGACATTTGCCACACTGGATATGAGTGCGATCAATTTGTATACAGGAGAATGTTCGATGTATAAAAGTGGAGCGGTCGCTACTTTTATCCGGAAAAAAGATGGTGTTCAAACAGTAGAAGCACAGACTTTGCCGGTTGGCGTGGACAAGGAGGCGCAGTGTGAAAGTCAGTCGGTGCAGCTTGAAGAGGGAGATATGGTGATCATGGTTACCGATGGAGTTCTGGATGGATTTTATGATGGACGGATCCCGGTCGATGAGCCGGAGGACACCCTGGAAAATCTCATTTACAATCTTCCGGTGCAGAATCCCAATGATATGGCACATCAGATTCTGATGAATGCGCTGGCGAGAAGCCACCGGGATGCTACGGATGACATGAGTGTATTAGTGGCTGGAATCTGGGGAAAGTAGTATTTGACGGAATGTAAAAAAATGGATAATATATACAATAGAAATGGGATACAAAGGAGGCAGCTTTGCAGTTAGAACATATCTATGAAAAGGGCTCGCGCATTGTGATCGGTGTATCGGGAGGTGCCGATTCTGTGTGCCTTATGCACAAATTAGTGGAAGAGATGAGTGCGTGGCAGCTTACGCTGTATGTGCTTCATGTGCATCATGGGATCCGTGGCAGTGAGGCAGACCGTGATTGCCGCTTTGTAGAAAAAATGGCAGGATCGCTTGGGCTGCCATTTGAATCGGTATGGGTTGATGTGCCGGGAGAGGTTGAGCGGACCGGGGAGAGTGAAGAAGAGGCCGCCAGACGCTTGCGTTATCAGGCGCTATTCGCCCATTGCCAGAAGGTGTCGGCGGATTATATTGCGCTCGCGCATCACAAGGAAGATCAGGCGGAGACGGTGCTGTTTCAGATGTTTCGCGGCAGCAGCCCAAGAGGGCTGGCGGGGATCCCGAAGAAGCGTGGCAGGATCATTCGACCATTGTTGGGCGCCAGCCGGCAACAGATCGAACAGTATCTGCGCCAGCATGGGATCTCATGGTGTCAGGATTCCACAAATGCCGAACTTCAATATAGTAGAAACTGCATCCGGGAAGAGATCATCCCGTTGATCGAACAAAAGATCAATGACAAAGCATCGGATCATATTGCGGATCTGGCGATGCAGATGAGAGAATGGCGGGAATATGTGGAGGCGCAGGGAGAGTGTGCGGCCGGCCGGTGGATCCGGCAAAAAGAGAGCGGATGGGAGATTCCGGTAGAAGCCTTCCAGAAGGAGCATCCGGTCATTCAGGGCGAGCTGCTTCGACGCGTTTTTGAACATTTTATTCCGGCAGCAAAAGATCTGAGCAAGGTGCATTATGAACAGGTGCTTGCGCTAAAGGATAAGCAGGTAGGAAAAGAAGTTTTTCTGCCGCAGAATGTACGTGTGCGGCGTGGTTATCAAAGCCTGGTGTTTTGCTGCGGACGATCCGGAGAAGAGACTCCGGCAGACGATATTTTTATTGAATGTCATATCCCCGGACAGCATAAAGTGCTATGGGAAGGGGAAGAATTTATACTGGAATTTCAGGTGGTCCGGCGTACGGAATTGCCAGAGGAAATTCCGCAAAAAGACTATACGAAATGGTTTGATTATGATATGATTAAACATGGTCTGGTGCTGCGGAATCCAAGAAAAGAGGATTTTTTTGCGATCACATCAGATGGAAAGAAAAAGATGCTTGGCCGGTATTTTATCGATCGAAAGATACCGAGAGAACAGCGTGCGCATCAGCTGCTGTTGGTGGATGGAGCTCACGCGGTATGGATATTTCCGGACAGGATCAGTGAAAGATATAAGATTACTGGTAAAACAGAACATGTGCTGGTAGTAAGAAAAAGAGGAAGAGAACATGAGAGAAGAAATTAGTGTATTGATTGAAGAAGACAAAGTGATTGAAAAAGTGAAAGAGCTTGCAGCTAAGATCAACAAAGATTATGCAGGCAGATCCCTTCACATTATCTGCATTCTGAAGGGAAGTATTTTTTTTACCTGCGATCTTGCCAAATATATTGATGTACCTGTGACATTGGATTTTATGAGCGTTTCCAGCTACGGAGATGGTACTTCCAGTTCCGGGTATGTTACGATCCAGCAGGATCTTACGCATAGCATTCAGGGCAAAGATGTTTTGCTGGTAGAGGATATTGTGGATTCCGGAAGAACGCTGTCATATCTGGTTCATATGTTGAAAAAGAGAGAGCCGGCAAGCCTTGAGATCTGCACGTTGCTGGATAAGCCAAGCTGCAGAGAGTGTGAAGTGGACGTTGCCTATTCCGGCTTTGAAGTAGAAGATCTGTTTGTGGTGGGCTATGGTCTTGACTATGCCCAGAGATACCGCAATTTACCTTATATTGGAGTATTATCGGTCAAGGAGGAAAACGAAGAATGAAAAATATGAAAGGATACGGTTTTTTTGTTCTTGTGCTGGCTGTGATCTTGGTGGCGCTTTTTGCCAATGATTTCATGACCCGCGTGAATGAAGAAAACTATTCCTACACTGACTTTAAAAAGGAGATCTCAGAAGGAACGATCCAAAGTGTGTCGATCAAACAGAATCAGGAGATCCCGACCGGTCAGATTGTTGTTACCACGAAGGACAAAAAGCAGAAAAGCTTTTATGCACCGGATGTCAATTCGGTCATCAGTTTTCTGGATGAATCGGCATTTACGGATGTGACCGTTCTTGATGTGGCAAGAACCCCATGGTATTTACAGGTTCTGCCTTATATTTTGGGATTTGTTGTGATCTTTTTCCTGTTTTCAATGTTGAGCAGCCAGGCGCAGGGCGGCGGTGGCGGCAACAACAAAATGATGAATTTTGGAAAGAGTCGTGCCAAGATGTCGATGCCGGATGATAAGGTAAAGACATTTGCGGATGTTGCAGGACTTGTCGAGGAAAAGGAGCAGTTGGAAGAGATCGTTGACTTTTTGGCAGCTCCGGAAAAATACACCAAACTGGGTGCGAGAATCCCGAAAGGTGTGATCATGGTAGGCCCTCCGGGAACTGGTAAGACGTTGCTTGCCAAAGCAGTTGCGGGAGAAGCCGGTGTGCCGTTCTTTAGCATATCTGGTTCGGATTTTGTAGAGATGTTTGTTGGTGTTGGTGCATCCCGTGTGCGCGACCTGTTTGCTGACGCGAAGAAAAATGCACCATGTATCGTTTTTATTGATGAGATTGATGCGGTTGCCAGACGACGCGGAAGCGGTCTTGGCGGTGGTCATGATGAACGTGAACAGACGCTGAACCAGATGCTTGTTGAGATGGATGGTTTTGGTATCAATGAAGGAATTATTGTCATGGCGGCAACAAACCGTGTGGATATTCTGGATCCTGCTATTTTGCGCCCGGGTCGTTTTGACCGCAGAATTCATGTTGGACTTCCAGATGTGCGTGGCCGTGAGGATATTTTGAAAGTGCATGCCAAGAATAAGCCATTGTCGGATGATGTCGATCTGGAAGAAGTTGCCAGAACGACAGCCGGATTTGCCGGTGCAGATCTTGAAAATCTGATGAATGAAGCAGCGATCGCAGCAGCGAGAGACAATCGCCCTTATATCGTGGACGAAGATATCCGCAAGTCATTTATTAAAGTTGGAATCGGATCAGAAAAGAAAAGTAAGATCGTTTCCGAAAAAGATCGCCGTATTACGGCATTTCATGAGGCAGGTCATGCGATATTGTTTCATTTACTGCCGGATGTGGGACCGGTTTATGCGGTGTCGATCATTCCGACCGGACAGGGAGCCGGCGGTTATACGATGCCTCTGCCGGAGAAAGATGAGATGTATCTCACAAAAGGCAAGATGCTGCAGGACATTACCGTTTGTCTGGGCGGTCGTATTGCGGAGAGTATCGCCTGCAATGATGTGACGACCGGCGCCAGCCAGGATATTCGTCAGGCGACTGAACAGGCGAGAAATATGGTGACCAAATACGGCTTTTCGGATGAACTGGGTATGATCAACTACAGTACATCGGATGATGAAGTGTTTATTGGCAGAGATATCGGTCACACGAAAAATTTCAGCGAAAGTACGTCTGAGGCGATTGACCGTGAAGTAAAGAAGATCATCGATCACTGCCATGCAGAAGCTACCCGTATTTTGAAGGAAAATGTAGACGTGCTGCAGCGTCTGGCAGATCTGCTCGTAGAGAAAGAACGCATTGGTCAGGAGGAGTTCGAGGCGTTGTTTGAGCAAAATGACGAGGCGGCAGAATAAATCAAATATCTAATTGTGCAATAGTTCGAAAAAGAGAAAAATATTGGGCATAATGTACAAAAGCACTGCGAAAAAGATTTAATCTTTGTGCACACTTATTGGGACAACGGTGTTATAGTAATACGCGTAAACCCCAATACATTATATAGTTTTTGCTACACCCCATAAGTAACAAAAATACCTTCTCCCAAAAGGACAGCATCGTGAAGCTGTCCTTTTGACTTATATGGAATTGTTTATGCGGTTGAGATTAAAAGTTGGAGGTTCCTATGAACAGAAAAGGGATATATAGCGATGGAACAGGCAATTTTGTTTCCCCTTCCCAGCCGGGGCCATGTGAAACGGTTGAATTACGATGCCGGGTTGCTACACAGGATGTAGATGCTGCGTATGTAGTGATCAATGGCCTTTCTTATAAAATGCAGCGTAAGTATTCCACTTCGCGATTTGATTTCTATGCGTATTCTTTTGTGATATCTGCAGAAAAAACAACTTATTATTTTGAACTTCATAAAGCGGATGAAATACTGTTCTTCAACCGTCAGGGCGTTGTGGAACAGATCAATCCTTATTTTGATTTTTGCCTGATTCCCGGATTTTCTACGCCGGAATGGGCGAAAGGTGCTGTTATGTATCAGATCTTTGTGGATCGTTTCTGCAATGGAGATCCGAACAACGATGTAGAAAATGACGAGTACACATATATTGGCGAACATGTGCGGCATATTGCTGACTGGAATCAATTGCCGGCTGCGATGGACGTCCGGCATTTTTATGGTGGCGATCTGAAGGGTGTTTTGGACAATCTGGACTATTTGCAGGAGCTTGGCGTTGAAGTTCTGTACCTGAACCCTATTTTTGTTTCACCATCCAACCATAAATACGATACGCAGGACTATGACCATATAGATCCTCATTATGGCATTATTGTGGAAGATGGCGGAGAGTGTCTGGCCGAAGATGATCTGGAAAATGCCCACGCAGGAAAATACATTCAGCGTGTGGTCAATAAGGTAAATCTTGAAGCGAGCAATGATTTTTTTGCCAAATTCATGAAGGAAGTCCATGCCCGTGGTATGAAAGTGATCCTTGACGGTGTGTTCAATCATTGTGGTTCGTTCAACAAATGGATGGATCGTGAAAAGATATATGCGCAGGATGCTTCGTACGAAAAAGGGGCATTTGTTTCGGAGAATAGTCCATATTCCGACTTTTTCCATTTTTATCCGGACGGAAGCTGGCCGGACAACACGCATTATGACTCCTGGTGGGGTAATGACACACTGCCAAAGCTGAATTATGAAGATTCACAGCAGTTGGAAGATTATATTATGCGGATTGCGGCAAAGTGGGTATCCGAGCCGTACTGTATAGACGGATGGCGCCTGGATGTGGCGGCAGATCTTGGACACAGCCGGCCATATAACCACCACTTCTGGAAACGATTCCGTGATACGGTCAAAGCGGCCAATCCGGAAGCGGTTATTCTGGCAGAACATTATGGCGATCCTTCTTCATGGCTGGATGGCACACAGTGGGATACGGTTATGAACTATGATGCGTTCATGGAACCGATCAGTTGGTTTTTGACCGGGATGGAGAAACACAGTGACGTTTCTAGACCAGAGCGTCTGGGTGATGCGAACCACTTTTTTACGGAAATGACAAACTATCGTGCGCGCTTTACAACACCTTCGCTGCAAGTTGCGATGAATGAGTTGTCCAATCACGATCATTCCCGCTTTTTGACGCGTACCAACCATCATGTTGGGCGTACCGCGTCGGCAGGGGCGCGCGCCGCTGAGATGGGTGTCGATCATGCGGTTATGCGGCTGGCGGTCATGATGCAGATGACATGGGATGGCGCTCCCACCATTTACTATGGGGATGAGGCCGGTTTGTGTGGCTGGACCGATCCGGACAATCGAAGATGTTATCCGTGGGGAAAAGAGGATAAACAGATGATCGCTTTTCATCGGGAGATGATCCGCCTTCACCGGGATTATCCGGTATTCCGGATGGGAAGTCTGATTGAACTGGTCAGTGAACCGGGACTTGCCGGCTATGGACGGTTTACAGAGAAAGAAAAAGCATTTGTACTCGTTCAGGTTGCAGGAGAGCCAAGAGATGTAACCGTAGAAGTATGGCGGCTTGGTATCGAAGACGGAGAAGATATGGTTCAGATGATTGCGACCACAAATGACGGTTTTGCGCCGGAAGCGATCCTTGGACACGTGACAGACGGAACTCTTACGATCCATATGGAGCCGGGAATGGGTGTAGTATGGAAAAATCTCAATCTTCATGGCGTGTAAGAACGGCACAGGCAGAATCCTGCAGGTGCGAAAATTTTGCTTGCTTTTTACAAATTTTCTGATATAATATTCTTTGGTAAAGTGATTACCTGCTGGTGTGGCGGAATTGGCAGACGCCCAGGACTTAAAATCCTGTGGGTAGCGATACCCGTGCCGGTTCGATCCCGGCCACCAGCATTGTAGTAAGTATTGTGATTTTATACTTATTATTTTCTTGACCTGACTGGTCAGTTGTGATATACTATCACATGTTGAAAAGTTCATACTTTTTATTACGCGGGTGTAGTTCAATGGTAGAACACTAGCCTTCCAAGCTAGATACGTGGGTTCGATTCCCATCACCCGCTTTTGTT
>CAKREC010000005.1 GCA_934316925.1 uncultured Eubacterium sp. | reverse complement strand
GGATATACCAGTCTGATCCCTACCAGCAATGGACAGGAAGCCTGGGATAAGTTGAATGAGATCATGAATCAGGGCGGTGTGATTGGCAAGGATATTGCTGCTGTGATCACGGATATCGAGATGCCGCAGATGGATGGACATCACTTGACGAAAAAGATCAAAGACGATTCTCGATTTGATGGAATGCCGGTCATTATTTTCTCATCTCTTGTTAATGATGACATGAAGAGAAAGGGAGAAGCACTTGGGGTAGATGCGCAGTTGTCAAAGCCTGAGATTGGGCATTTAGTGCATCATTTGGATTTGTTATTAGGATAAAAGGACTAGGAGGTGAAACCGGTGACAATCTGCAGAAAATGTGGAAAAGAAATTCCGGACGGACAGGAATTGTGTCAGGATTGCATGAATTTGGAATCGAATTCCGGTGAATCCTATTTGGATGAATTATTACAGCATATGGAAGATACAGACTCCGAGTCGATTGGATCGGGCAAAGTGGATGCGGAGGTGGCAGAGCCATTAGATTCAGTAGATGATTCCGAATCCCAAGAACCACAAACAGATGACATCAATGAACTCCTGGATCTGTTATCAAAGGATTATACAGATGATGAGTATAGCGAAGATGAAGAAACGGGAGAAAATGTAGATCTGGATCCGGAAGGCGAGGACGTTGTAGAGGCAGCGGATCAGATGCCGGTTCCGGAGGTTTCTATGTTTTCGGATGATGATGAAGGCGGCATCTTTGCAGATGAGGATTCAGATCTGGGCTCGGAGCAGGATTTGTCAAATTCAGATACATCAGAATCAGTACCGCAGTCGGATGGTACTACATCCGTAGAAGATATTTTCAATGAAGCACTTTCGGCGGTTGGCTACAGTGAAAAAGATGAGGACGATTCGATGTCCGATTTTGCTTTGGATCCATTTGGCGGAGAAGAAGAAAATGCGCAAGAGAGTGATTCAGAGGCAGAGGTGGAAGAACCGTCTTTGGCAGCTTTTTCTGAGGAGGAACTTTCTACTGCGGATGAACAGAACAAGCAGGATCAAACACCTGCTGTTTCTACCAAAGAAAGTTTTTGGAAAAAGACGTTTGGAAATATCATTACGGAGCAGACAGCCAAAGAAGAAGAGGAGATTCGCCGGCTGGAAGAAGCGGGCGCAGAAGAAAAGAAAGCAGCCTTAGAGGAAAAGAAAAAGAAAAAAGAAGAAGAAAAGGCTTTAAAGGCGGAGAAAGCAAAGGCTGACAAAGAACAAAAAGCAGCGAAAAAAGCGGAACAGGCGGCTGTAAAAGCAGCTGAAAAAGAGGCAAAGAAACAAAAGAAAGAAGAGCTTGCCAGACAGGAAGAAACTCAGGTAGTGGGTAAGATCAATCCGGTGGGAGCAGCCATCGTGTTTGGATTCTTTCTTATCGTTGGCGTTCTGGTTTTAGTATCAAGTAAGGTGATCGCGTATCGGGGAGCTGTGAATACGGCGTCAAAAGAGTTCGATGCGGGCAATTATGAGGCTGCTTACGAGGAGATAGCGGGAGTTGAAGTATCAAAGAAGTCGGCGCCGATGGCAGAAAAAGTGCGGATATGTATGCAGTTAAAAAAAGAAATGAATTCTTATCAGAATTATTATCAAATGCAGATGTACCTCGAAGCTTTGGATTCATTGATGAAGGGAATTCGTAGCTATGATGCAAACAAAGACACTGCAGAGGATTATGATATACTGACACAATATAATGAGCTGGAAGGAGAGATTGCCAGCGAACTGTATAAGGAATTTGGTGTCAGTGAAACGCAGGCACGCAATATTAACCAGCTTGAGGATCAGGAGGAATATACAAAACAGCTGCAGGCAGTGATTCAACGCTGGCAGCAGAAGAATGCGGAAGATGTGCGATAACAGACCATTGCAAAATACAACAATGAGGTGATTACAACAATGATAGCAATAATAGACTACGATGCAGGAAATATCAAAAGTGTGGAAAAAGCTTTACTCCATATAGGTGCAGATGTGATTGTCACCAGGGATAAAGATACAATTCTGGATGCGGAAAAAGTTATTGTGCCGGGTGTAGGTGCATTTGAAGATGCGATGGAGAAGATGAACCGGTACGGTCTGGTTGAAATTATCCAAAAAGTTGCACGTAAAGGAACGCCGATTCTTGGAATTTGTTTAGGGTTGCAATTGTTTTTTGATCGAAGTGATGAATCTGAACATGATGTTGCCGGATTATCACTTTTGCCGGGAGAAATTGTAAAGTTTCCGGAAAATACTCAATGGAAAGTTCCGCACATGGGATGGAATTCTATTTCGATTAATCCGAAATCTCGATTGCTGAAGGGAATTCCAGATGGCTCATATGTCTATTTTGTTCACTCTTATTATTTGAAAGCAAAAAATCCAGAAGATGTTGCTGCGACAACCGATTATATTGTGAATGTCCATGCGGCTGTTGAACATGAAAATATCTATGCGACTCAATTTCACCCGGAAAAGAGTGGAGATGTGGGTTTACAGATTCTGAAAAATTTTGTTTCATTATAAGAGTTGATAAATGGAGGTTTCTATGTTTACAAAGAGAATTATTCCTTGTTTGGATGTAAATAATGGTCGCGTTGTGAAAGGTGTAAATTTTGTAAACCTTATTGATGCCGGAGATCCGGTTGCTGTTGGTGCTGCTTACGGAAAAGCGGGAGCAGATGAATTGGTTTTTTTGGATATCACTGCTTCGAGCGATGCCAGAGATATTAAAGCACAGATGGTTCGTAAGGTAGCAGAAACGGTGTTTATCCCATTTACAGTTGGCGGAGGCATTCGTACAATTGATGATTTTCGCATGATACTTCGTGAGGGTGCAGACAAAGTGGCCGTAAACTCTGCAGCGATCATGAATCCGACACTGGTATCGGAGGCGGCTGATAAATTTGGCAGGCAGTGTGTAGTAGTGGCAATTGATGCCAAACGCAGACCATCGGGAGATGGATGGACCATTTATAAAAATGGTGGACGTGTTGATATGGAACTTGATGCTGTGGAATGGGCAATGCAGGCGGAAAAACTTGGAGCAGGTGAAATTCTTCTTACCAGTATGGATTGTGATGGAACCAAAAATGGTTATGATGTAGAATTGACTCGCACGATTTCTGAGAATGTTAAGATACCGGTTATTGCTTCTGGTGGAGCAGGAAAAAAGGAACACTTTTTAGAGGCGCTGCAAGAGGGAAAGGCAGATGCTGTTTTAGCTGCGTCCTTGTTTCATTTTAAAGAATTAGAGATCAATGATTTGAAGCAATACTTGAGAGAACAAGGCGTTAGTGTACGCTTGTAGTACAGAAGAGGAGACATAATGGCTGGACTTACTGGCGAATGGGAAAAAGCACTTCACAGTGAATTTTCCAAGAGTTATTATAGAAAACTGTTTGAATATGTAAAAAAAGAATACAGTCAACATATAATATATCCTACATCCGATGAGATTTTTACAGCATTTCACTTGACGCCTTTGGATCAGGTAAAAGTTGTTATTCTTGGACAGGATCCTTATCATAATCCGGGGCAGGCTCATGGATTGTGCTTTTCGGTGAAACCGCAGATCGAGCCACCACCTTCTTTAGTTAACATTTATAAAGAATTGCATGATGACTTAGGATGCAAAATACCGAATAATGGTTATTTGGTTCATTGGGCAGAGCAGGGCGTTCTGATGCTTAACACGGTACTTACCGTGCAGGCACATAAACCGTTTTCGCATCATGGCGTTGGCTGGGAAGAGTTTACCGATGCAGCAATTGAAGTTCTGAATCGTCAGGAACAGCCGATTGTATTTATTTTATGGGGGAAACCGGCACAGGAAAAGGCGAAAAAACTCAATAATCCCAAGCATTTGATTCTGAGGGCACCGCATCCAAGTCCGTTGTCTGCATACCGTGGATTTTTTGGGAGTAAACCGTTTAGTAAGGCGAATGAATTTTTGAAAAAAAACGGGGCAGAGCCGATTGACTGGCAGATTCCGGACATATGATCATATGAAAAGATAAGCTTTTGTGACATTTTTTGGTAGTATGTTACAAAAGCTTATTTTGTTTTTTTTTCTAAAATTGACATAATGACGAAATAAATAAAAAATATTTCAGTTTATTGAAAATTTATTATTATTTTGTTATACTAATAATGTATATCTGGAAATTATATATAAGTAGGAGGACTAGTATGTCGAAAAAAAAATACGTTTTCATTACGGCAGTAGTACTTATTTTGGCTTTGGTGATCGTGCCGATCAGTCAGATTCATGCTGGCGTTGGGGCAAGACCAGAGTACAGTTCGAGTTCTGATGAATATCTTGGAAAAGCTACGCATTTTCATATGTTTGCCAATGTTTTTTATGGCAGTGTACACACTCATGGAAATGTAGCTTGCAATGTGTTTAGTACACAGTCAGATGGTGGTACCCGTTATCAGTATTATCCGGATGCAGACTATTCTGAAATTACATATATTGAAAAAGAAGTTGTAAACTGGAACAATCAGTGGCTTGCGGGCACTTTGGTTCTGGGAAATGGATTTAAGATTTTATCCGATAAGGATGCTGGTCAGACACGTATTTCAAAGCCGTCAGGAGATTATACCGAAGCAGGAGAGTTTATGTCTGACAAGATCAAATACGATAATATTATTATTGAAGCAAAAGGATATCAGATGATTGATATCGAGGACGAGCTTAACAAGCTGTCAAAAAAATCAGAGGCATACTCGAAGATGCAGGATACCGGTGTTGATGTGAATATCACAGGAGACATGAATAATCGTTATATTGACGTAACTGATGATGCGGATAGTGATGTTCATGTTGTTAATCTTGCTTGTGAAGACCTTGTCAAATATGGAAATGAAATTAAGGTCAAAGGGATGAAGAAAACCGGCGATGATATTCTTATTGTCAATATTTCCGGCGATGATGTGACGGCACCTCGTCTGGCTTTCCAGGGCGGAAATAACAAGGAATATTCACCAAGTGATTACGGACAGTATCGTGTGATCTGGAATTTTTATGAAGCGAATACGGTTAATGTTACAAATGGTGATTGCTATGGCTCTATTTTGGCACCAAAGGCCAGAGTTACTTGCGGTGCGATAAATGGAACTGTTGTAGGTGAAACGGTATATCATACTGGTAGTGAATCGCACAGACAGGATCTGACTAAGGACAATTCCCGTGTAGTGGTTCCTACAGCGACACCAAAGGTAACAGCCACGCCAAAGGTGACAGCCACACCAAAGGTAACAGCCACGCCAAAGGTGACAGCTACACCGGAAGGTGGCGTAAAGGCAACGGCTACACCAGTAGTTACCGAGATGCCATCTCAAGCTCCTACAGCGACTCCAGCAGGTGGAACGGAAACAAAAGCAACGGCCACACCAAAAGTGACAGCAACTCCGGCAGGAGGAACGGAAACAAAAGCAACGGCCACGCCGAAAGTGACAGCGACTCCGGCAGGAGGAACGGAAACAAAAGCAACAGCAACGCCGAAAGTGACAGCAACTCCAGCAGGAGGAACTGGTGCAAAAGCAACAGCGACACCGAAAGTGACAGCAACTCCAGCAGGAGGAACTGGTACAAAAGCAACAGCGACGCCGAAAGCAACAGCGACACCGAAGGTGACAGCAACTCCAGCAGGAGGAACTGGTGCAAAAGCAACAGCGACGCCGAAAGCAACAGTTGCGCCAACAGCGAATGCGACAGAGAATACGACTGCAACAGCAACTCCGGCAGCACCAACAGCCACACCGGATGATCAAGGAGTGGTTGTTCCTGCAACGGTAACAGCGACACCAGATGGTGGCACTCCAGCTACAACGACCGTTGTACCTAGTGAAGGACCAAGTGTGACACCGGACGGAGGAGCACAGCCAACGACATCACCGGTTGTCACAACGGATGAGAATGAAATCACACCATCCAATAGTGAAACAACTACGATTGAGGATGAAGAGACGGCAAAGGCCTCTGCAAATGGAGGAACAAAAGATAAGAAGACATCGGATGAGACAACGATTTTGGATAATGATGTTCCGTTATCGGATTCTGCACCAGATACCGGCGATCATGTAAATGTTTTATATCCATTGATCTGTCTGGTTGTTTCTGCAGGATTGATCGTGTTCATTATGATACGAAGAAGAAAAAGTGAAGAATAAAATGTAGGGTTTGTAAGATAGATACAAGAACTTTGCATTATGGCAAAAAAATATCCCGTGGAAAATTTCCACGGGATATTTTTTGTGCAAGTTTCTGATCTTACATAATTTATGAATTTAGATTTTCGTTTGCTGTAGCTAACATTAATTTGATTCGGTTTAACTGGTTTACCTCGCTGGCACCGGGATCGTAGTCAACTGCCACGATATTGGCACCAGGGAAAGCTTTACGAAGTTGTTTGATAACACCTTTTCCAACGACATGATTTGGAAGACAGCCAAAAGGCTGGGTACAAACAATGTTCGGTACATTACTATGAAGCAGTTCAATCATTTCGCCGGTAAGGAACCAACCCTCACCAGTCTGGTTTCCGGTAGAAACAAAAGGTTCTGCATAACCAGCTAAAGTTTCAATTGCCGGAGGGGCATCAAAACGTTTGCTGCTTTCTAATGCTTTTTTCATTGGCTTTCGGAAACTTTCCATTAACCAGATAGCAGCTTTGCTGAGATATTTGGACCGTTTGCTGAAACCAAGATGTTCCGATTTGAAAATGTTGTTATACGCACTGTACATGAAGAAGTCTAACATATCTGGAGAAACCGCTTCTGCACCTTCACGTTCCAACAGATCTACCACGTAGTTGTTTGCAGCAGGTAAATACTTGACAAGAATTTCGCCGACAATACCAACTCTTGGCTTCTTGATGGATTCATCTAATTCAATCTCATCAAAGTCTTTTACAATGCCTTGAACAATTTGCTTAAACTCTTTTTGCTTTGGATTTTTAACAGCCTCAATACAACGTACTTTCCATTTTTCATGAAGAGCATTTACAGAACCAGGTACCTTTTCATATGGTCTTGTGCGATATACAACACGCATAAACAGATCACCGTAAAGTAAGCTGTGGATCGCAGCTTTTAAAAGGCGGTAATCAATCTTGAATCCTGGGTTTGTTTCTACACCGGCACTTAGAGAAATAACCGGGATCTGTTCCATGCCTGCTTTTTTCAAGGCGCGTCGGATAAATCCAATGTAGTTCGTAGCACGGCAACCGCCACCAGTCTGGGTAATAATGAGAGCAGTGCGGTCCAAGTCATATTCACCAGACAAAAGTGCTTTCATGAACTGTCCAACAACTAAAAGTGATGGATAGCATGCGTCATTGTTTACATATTTTAAACCATAATCCAGTTCTCCGACACCAGTTGGAAGCTGAACCAGATTATAGCCACAAGCAGCCAGAGCTGGCATCAGAATGTCAAAATGAATTGGAGACATCTGAGGAGCTAAGATGGTATAATTCTTTCTCATTTCTTCGGTAAAAACAACCCGATGATGAGCGGAGTCTGCCAAATGAGGTTTAATTCCTTTTCGTGCACGGTCTTTTACGGCAGAGATCAAAGAACGGATTCGGATTCTGGCAGCACCTAAATTGTTGACTTCATCAATTTTAAGTACGGTGCAGATTTTGCCGGAGTCTGTCAAAATGTCATTCACCTGATCGGTTGTTACCGCATCCAGACCACAACCAAATGAGTTGAGCTGGATCATATCCAGATTTTCTTGAGTACGGATAAAACTTGCCGCTGCATACAAACGGGAGTGATACATCCATTGATCCATAGCGATCGTAGGCCGGTCTACTTTACCAAGATGGGAGATGCTGTCTTCAGATAAAACAGCAATATCATAGGAAGTGATCAGTTCCGGAATACCATGGTTGATCTCTGGATCGATGTGGTAAGGACGTCCGGTAAGCACGATTCCACGTTTGTTGTTGTCTTTCATCCACTGCAAAACTTCTTCGCCTTTTTTCTCGATATCTTTGCGGGTGTTAAGAAGCTCTGCGTATGCTTTGTGAGAAGCGTTTCGGATCTCGCTGGCAGGAATATTGTTCTCTTTACTTAAAAATTTAACCAGTTCATCGGTCAGGATCTTTTCACTTTCAAAGGAAACAAAAGGATTCTGATAGCAGATCGAAGGATCGTTTAATGATTCAACATTGTTTTTAATATTTTCTCCATATGATGTTACAATTGGACAGTTGTAATGATTTCCGGTTCCGGAAATTTCTTTTCGTTCATAAGGAACACAAGGATAGAAAATGTATTCAAGTCCCTGATTGATCAGCCATTGAATGTGACCGTGTGCCAATTTGGCAGGATAACATTCGGATTCACTTGGGATCGACTCGATTCCGAGTGAATAAATGTTGCGGTTGGAGACAGGAGAGAGTACAACTTCATATCCTAACTCAGTAAAGAATGTAAACCAGTATGGATAGTTTTCGTACATATTCAACACACGAGGAATTCCAACTTTTCCACGATAAGCCTGATCCGGTGATAATGGTTTGTAGTGTTGGAACAGACGCTGGTTTTTGTATTCGTAAATATTAGGAACGTCTTTGTTGGATTTTTCTTTACCAAGACCACGTTCACAACGGTTTCCTGAAATGAACTGTCTGCCGCCATTGAAACGATTGATCGTCAACAGGCAATGGTTGGTACAACCTTTACATCTTGCCATAGAACTTTCAAATTTCAAATGGATAATATCCTCTAAAGGAAGCATCGTGCTTTCGGTATCTTCTTCATAATGCTCTCTGGCAATCAGAGCAGCACCAAATGCACCCATGATGCCGGCAATATCAGGACGGATCGCAGTGCAGCCGGAAACACGTTCAAAACTGCGAAGAACCGCATCATTGTAGAAGGTACCACCTTGAACAACAACATGTGTTCCCAAATCTTTTGGGTCGGTGAGTTTGATGACCTTTAAGAGTGCGTTTTTAATGACGGAAATCGCAAGACCCGCAGAAATATCAGCTACAGTAGCTCCTTCTTTTTGAGCCTGTTTTACTTTTGAATTCATAAATACGGTACAACGAGAGCCAAGATCGATCGGATTTTCAGCAAATAATGCTAATTTTGCGAAGTCTTTTACTTCGTAGTTTAAGGAACGGGCAAAAGTCTCAATAAATGAACCACAGCCGGAAGAGCAGGCTTCATTTAACTGAACACTGTCTACACTGTGATTTTTGATCTTAATACATTTCATGTCCTGTCCGCCGATGTCAAGAATACAGTCAACATCCGGATCAAAGAATGAAGCTGCATAATAGTGTGACACAGTCTCAACTTCGCCCTCGTCAAGCATAAGGGCTGATTTGATCAGTGCTTCACCATAACCGGTGGAACAGGAGCGTACGATCGTAGCACTTTCCGGAAGCTGTTCATAGATTTCTTTGATCGCTTTGATCGTGGTTTTTAAAGGACTTCCGTTGTTGTTATCATAAAAAGAATACAACAGAGAACCATCTTCCCCAACCAGAGCTACTTTTGTTGTAGTAGAGCCGGCATCAACACCAAGGAAAACATTTCCTTCATAGGTAGCCAGATCTCCTTTGGCCACACTGTGGGAATTGTGTCTGGTTGTAAAATCTTCATAATCCTTTTTGTCTTTAAATAAAGGCTCCATGCGGGTGACTTCGAACTCCAGGGAAATGTTGGAGGAAAGTTTTTCCAGCAGAGAGGACAGCGTCGTGGTGTTTTTTAATTCGGAATTCATAGCTGCACCACTGGCTGCAAACAGATGGGAATTATCCGGTGCGATGATCGCGTCATCCGTAAGTTTCAATGTGCGGATAAATGCCTCTTTTAATTCTGTCAAAAAGTGGAGCGGACCACCAAGGAATGCTACATTTCCCCGGATCGGTTTGCCACAGGCAAGTCCACTGATCGTCTGATTTACGACTGCCTGGAAAATAGAAGCAGCCAGATCTTCTTTTGCTGCACCCTCGTTGATCAAAGGCTGAATATCGGTTTTGGCAAAAACGCCGCAACGGGCAGCGATTGGATAAAGAGCCTGGTAATTTTTGGCGTATTCATTTAACCCTTTTGCATCGGTTTTTAAAAGAGTCGCCATCTGGTCAATGAAAGAACCGGTTCCGCCGGCACAAATGCCGTTCATACGCTGCTCGATGCCATCGGTAAAGTAAATGATCTTTGCATCTTCGCCACCAAGTTCAATCGCGACGTCTGTCTGTGGGGCATAATTTTTTAAGGACTTTGCGACGCTGACAACTTCCTGCACAAAAGGAATGTCCAAATGCTTGGAAATTGCCAGACCACCAGAACCGGTGATCATTGGTGCAATGTCTATATTTCCGAGTTCTTTTTCTGCTTGTTCAATAATGCTTCGCAGTGTCTCTTGTATGTTGGCAAAATGTCTTTCGTAAGCGGAAAAAATGATCTGATCCTGTTCATCCAAAATCGCAATTTTGACTGTAGTAGAACCAATATCAATACCTACTCTGTTCATTGCCTTACCTCCTTATCAAATAAGTGAAAAAATACACTTTTTTTCTTGAATCTAGACAATCTATTATACGACATTGTTCATGCTTTTGCAACAAAATCCTCCGATTATAAAAAAGAATAAATTGTATCTTTTTTACTGTTTGGGAATAGAATGGTAAAAAAACAGAAAGAACAAGATAGCATGAATCAAAGATTTTGTAATGGAATGGTACACGTAATAAAAGAAGGAGAAACACTTTATCAGCTCAGCCGGATGTATCGGGTTCCGATTGCCTTGATTTTGCGCGCTAATCCGTATTTGGATGTATACAATCTGCAGATTGGCCAGGAAATCTGTATTCCGATGATGAGAAGACCGTTTCCGGGAATGGGAATGCCGGTGCAGCCGAGAAATGAAAGTATGAGGGAAGAAACGGAAAATGAAAACCGGGATAATATGGCACCGGAAAACGCGATGCATCAGGAAACAACAGAAACCATGGGGGATGGAGTAGAACTACAGGGAGAAAAGAAAGAAGATCAGCAGGAAAGCGAGGCTGTTGTGCAGGAACAGTCTGCTGTTTATGAAATGGATGGAAATACACCGGTTCGGGACATATTGGAAAAGCACAAGATCACGCTGGAAGAGTTCATGGAATGGAATGATCCGGCACAGTGGGTTTTGGCGGAAAATACTACTTATGAGATAGGAAAGAAAGTTTGACAAAAAAAAGGGTAACAATTATAATAAACAGTGTTAAGCCAGAGCGGCGATGCCTCTTGTAGGTGTTGCCGTCTTTTATTCTATTATGATGGAGGTGACACAATGATTTCAATATACAAAACAGTAGAGGAAGAGTTGATGTCTATTGATAAGATTGAGGAAGGCTGCTGGGTGGCTGTGACCAATCCCACGGTAGAAGAATTGAACCGGCTCGAAGAAGAAACCGGTATTGACATGGATGATTTACGGGCTCCACTGGATGATGAAGAGCGTTCGCGTGTGGAGATTGAAGACGGATATAATATGATTTTGGTGGACATCCCTTCTTTGGATGAAAAGGATCGTTATGTGACGATACCTCTTGGCATTTACATGACAAAAGAGCAGATCATTACGATATGCCTGGAGGAATCTCCGGTATTGAAAGCTTTTGAAAATAAACGGGTGAGAGAGTTCTATACATTTAAAAAGACACGTTTTGTATTCCAGATCCTGTATCGCAATGCGACATCGTATCTGAGATATCTGCGTATCATTGACCGCAAAAGTGAACAGATTGAGGAGAAACTTCACATTTCGCAGAAAAACAGTGAATTGATCGAATTGCTGGAACTGGAAAAGAGTCTGGTATATTTTACTACTTCATTGCGATCCAATGAGGTGGTGCTGGAGAAACTTCTCCGCACGGAAAAAGTCCGCAAGTATCCGGAAGACGAAGACCTTTTGGAGGATGTTATCATTGAGAATAAACAGGCGATCGAGATGGCCAATATATACAGTGGAATTTTAAGTGGCACGATGGATGCGTTTGCTTCGGTTATTTCCAACAATCTGAATATCGTTATGAAATTTCTGGCTACCGTTACGATCGTATTGTCAATCCCGACGATGATCGCCAGTTTCTTTGGCATGAACTTTGACAATATCCCATTGGGACATTCCCCACATGGTTTTTTTACGATCATCGTTCTTACGTTAGTGGTTTCACTTGTGGTTGCGATCATCTTCCGCAAGAAAGATTTGTTCTAAGAAAGAGAGGGGATCAAGGACTTTGAATTTTATTGATAAGTTAGAGAAAAAGTATGCTCGATTTGGAATTCCAAATCTTATGAAATATATCATTGCGATCAATATTGTTGGTATTGTGATCGGTATTGTAAACCCTACGTTTTATGCTGACTGGCTCAGTCTGGATGTGTATAAGGTCCTGCATGGACAGATCTGGCGTCTGGTGACATTCATTTTGGATCCGATGTATTCGAGTAGCGGCGGAAGCACCGGTGCCAGCCACTTGATGGATATTTTGTGGTTCGCGATCTGGGCTTATGTGTACTACAGCATTGGACAGGCATTAGAACAGGTGTGGGGAACATTCCGCTTTACGTTGTTTATGTTGTTTGGCGGCGTGTTTATCATTTTGGTGACATTTGTTTCTTATTTTCTGATGCGCCCTGTTTTCTACAGTGGAGTATCTGCAAGTGTTATGTCGTATTATATGGGAGTACAGGTTACGCTTTCGTATCTGTATGAATCGCTATTTCTGGCATTTGCGCTGCTGTTCCCAGATATGCAGTTTTTATTGTATTTTCTGATTCCGATCAAGGCAAAATGGCTTGCGGTTGTGTATCTGGTTTTGGATGGTGTTACTGTGATCCAGGGACTTCTGTCTGGTCAGTATTTTATGGTTGCCCTGATTTTGGGTGCAGTGCTTAATGTTGTATTGTTCTATGTTTTTGCAAAAGGAACACCAGGGGTAAAGGGAAGTTATCATCAGAAAAAAAGACGGGTTCAATACAAACGAAAGGTGCAGAACGCAACGGCATCGGAGGCAGGAACAATTCATAAATGCGCAATTTGCGGACGTACAGAAAAGGATGCTCCGGGAATGGAGTTCCGCTATTGCTCCAAATGCAATGGAAATTATGAATACTGTTCGGAACATTTATTTACCCATGAACATGTGAAGTAAAATGTATGATTAAGGGAGAATTGTTACCATGAAAAAAAATGCAGTGAAAAAGATCCAGGAAAGGGACTGGACCAACATTTTTATCCTGCTTGCAGCGTCGTTGCTTGTCAAACTTATTTTTGCGGCAAAATTTGAAGGTCATGGCACAGACATGAATTGCTTCTATGCGTGGTCTGAGATGATATTTAAAAATGGTATTCACAAGTTTTATTATCTGGACGCATTTACGGATTATCCACCAGGTTACATGGCAGTATTGTGGGTGATAGCGGCAATTCGCTCTCTTTTATCGATTGATACGATCAGCGTGGCTGGTCGTGTTCTGATCAAGCTGGTTCCTATTTTGGCAGATATAGGGACCGGCTTTTTCCTGTATCGTCTGGCAAGCCGCAGATTTTCGGAGCCATTATCCCTGTTGTTATGTTTTTCATATGTTTTGAATCCGGTTATTGTTCTGGATTCTTCGATATGGGGCCAGACCGATGGTGTATTTACGTTCTTTCTATTTTTAACCTGCTATTTATGTATGGAGGAAAAAAGGATACCGGCTTATTTTGCATTTGTTGTCGGCGTTTTGATGAAACCTCAGATGCTTATTTTTACGCCGATCCTGATTTTTACCATTGTGGAACAGGTCTTTTTGCATGATTTCAACAAACAGAAGATGGTGCGTGACCTGATCGGTGGATTAGCAGCTCTTGCGACGATGTTTTTGCTGATACTGCCGTTTGGAATTGAAAAGGTGATCCCTCAGTATGTCGATACATTGGGATCGTATCAGTATTGTACGGTGAATGCTTTTAATATATGGGCGTTATTTGGAAAAAACTGGGCGGACCAGTCGGGTACATTCTTGTTTTTGCAGTATCGTCAGTGGGGAACGCTTGCTATTTTTGCTGCTGTGATCATGAGCGGTGTGGTATTCTTTCGACTAAAAGAAAGCAAAAGCAGATATTTTCTCAGTATGGCGGTTGTAGTCAGTACTATGTTTTTATTCTCGGTTAGAATGCATGAGAGATATTTATTTCCTGTCATCATGCTGCTGCTTTGCGGCTTTATTTTGAAACCAACAAAGGAACTTTTCCTTACTTTTGTTGGCTTTTCCGTCGTACAGTTTATGAATGTTGCATATGTCCTGTATTATTATGTGAAATTTGACTCTACAGGGCCGACAGGAGGCATTATTGGCATCACGGCGTTGCTGACTCTGTTTTTCTATGGATTTATGTTCTATGCAATATTTCATAGACAAACGATTGTAAAACAGCAAACAAAGAAACAAACGAAAGAGAAGAACCCCCCTGTTATGTCAACGGTCAAAATGGCATCGATGCAAAAAAAAGACTGGGGACTGCTTCTTGGTATTGTTGTGTTGTATTCTGCGATCGCACTATTTCATCTGGGAAATCAAAGTGCTCCGGAGACAAGCTGGTCGGCAGAAGAGGATTCCAATGAGATTTTACTTGACTTGGGATCGGATCAACAGATCCAGATGCTGCATTGTTTTCTTGGAAATTATGAAAATCGGACATTTATGTTGGATGTATCGGAAGATGGAACTAACTTTGAGAGAATTGGTACTGTTCAGTCATCCAGCGTCTTTAGCTGGAATGCGATGAAGGTCGAAGATTCGGAGTATGATTCTTACAATTTGGTGAAGCAGTATCGCTATATCAAATTGACGGCGAATGATATGCAGTCAGTGCTCAACGAACTGGTGATCGTCGGTGCAGATGGACAGCCGATCCTGCCGGCAAATGCAGATTCATATTCTGCGCTGTTTGATGAACAGGATGACTACGAAGCAATTCCTACTTATATGAGTGGCACCTATTTTGATGAGATCTATCATGCCAGAACTGCTTATGAGATGACCCAGAACTTATATTGTTATGAAAATACACATCCACCGTTGGGAAAAATACTGATCAGTGTTGGAATCCGCATTTTTGGTATGAACCCATTTGGATGGCGTATTGCAGGTACTGTGTTTGGTATTTTGATGCTTCCATTGATCTACTTTTTTGCAAGACGTCTGTTTCAGGGAAAAACGTGGGCGTGCGGAATTGCTACCTTTTTATTTGCTTTTGATTTTATGCACTTTACGCAGACGCGCATTGCAACCATTGATGTATATGGAACATTTTTTATTATTGCGATGTTCTTCTTTATGTACTGGTACAGCCAGATGAGTTTTTATGACACTCCTTTGTGGAAAACATTGATTCCGTTGGGACTTAGCGCGATCATGATGGGACTTGGATGCGCTTCCAAATGGACGGGCGTTTATGCAGCGGCCGGTCTTGGCGTATTTTTCTTTGCGATTATGATCCGGCGCTATCGGGAGTATTGTTATGCAAAAAGTAACATTTCCGGTTCTACGGGGGGCATTTCACATGCAGATATGGTAGACAGCTATGCCAAAAATATGATTGTTACACTGGTGTTCTGTGTCCTGTTTTTTGTGGTGATCGCAGGCGGGATTTATCTTATGTCATACATTCCGTTTGTGAATGTTAAGGGAATGAGCCTTTGGGAGCGAATGATCCAGAATCAAAAAGATATGTTTCAGTATCATTCCACGTTAGTGGCGACACATCCATATTCATCGAGATGGTATGAATGGCCATTTATGTTCCGACCGGTATTTTATTACTGTCAGACATTGGCAAATGGATTGAAAGAAGGAATCAGTGCATTTGGAAATCCTCTGGTCTGGTGGATGGGGGTACCGGCGTTTATATACATGGTGATCCGGTTGGTAGAGAAAAAAGATGGGAAAGCGGGATTTTTGGTATTTGCCTATCTGGTTCAATATGTACCATGGATCCGTGTGGAACGCTGCACGTTTGCATATCATTATTTCCCAAGTGTGCCATTTGTAACGCTGATGATCGTATATGCGATGGTATGCCTTGTGGAAAAAGATAAAAAGTGGCTGAAATGGTGTATCGTATATGCCGCATGTGCATTTGCATTGTTTGCACTGTTTTATCCAGTGCTTTCCGGATATCCGGTTACAGAAAATTTTGTGCGCGATGGACTCCGGTGGCTTTCCGGATGGGTTCTGATCTATTGATAAAATGATATTTTAAGATGGTTTCAATGACTTGCCACCTTGCCAATGCGAGGGGGAGGTTACATTGTATAGAGAGAAAGGAAAAACTGTGAAAAAATTATTGCATGAAATACAGGATGGAAAGAATCTTGAAAAAAATCTGCCGCAGTATTGTGAAATCTTGCAGAGCACATATGGTGAGTATGGGGCACTGGAACTCACCTTTTCAGCATACATGTTTACAGAAGAGTTGGCAGAGGGAAAACGAAAATTTGCCGAGGAAGAGGGAGAGGCCCTTGACTTTATCCGAAGCGGGCTGGAAAAACTGGGGACAGATATGGTAGAAGATCCGGATGCGCTTGTGGAAAGGCTGAATAAATTACGCAACAATATTACAAACAAGATGGATCTGTATACTGCGTATACCGATCGTATGATCGTGTACGAGTATGTGCTCAACCGCATGGAATACAAGTTCATTCCGGAAAAGGAATTGACGGAAAAATTATCGGAAATTTCAGAAGAAGCTTTTATGCAGGATTTGTCACAGTATTTATACAGCGACAAGGACAATAGCGTAGTTCGGGATAAGATCAATATGGTTATGGGGCAGATCCCGGTACATATGACGAGGACAAAACTATTTGAGCGGATCAAAGAGGCACTGACGTTATATAAAGATGGACCAAAGAGCAGTCTGGATGATTTTGTATATATGTTATCAACATCAGCGATGATCTATCAGCCGTCTATGACATTGGAAAAAGACTCTGTATTGCAAAAAGCAATGGATGAGCTGGAACAGGCTGATTATGCGAAAATGGATGCGGATGGATATGAGCATCTTGCAACGGTGTTGGAACAGGCGGCAAAATATATTTTGGAGATCACGGATTTTTACTATTCGATGCAAAAAGTGGTAAATGGAATGTACGCGATGACGGTGTTACGACCATATTTGGATCCGGATTCTAAGCTGATCCAGGCTTGCCGGAGTATCTGGGTATGTCTGGCAAAGGGACAGTACATGGAATCTATGCTGACACCGCTGGAGGGAAGGATTGAACCGCTGGTAGAAAAGACCAGTTATCTGGAGTCTGTGCTTTTTGAAGTTAAGAGCACTTATGCAAATGAGTTGAGTTCACTTGGCCTCAGGGAGCCGATCAATGTATTTTCACTTGTTGCTAACTTATTGTCGGACAGCTTGTTTATCGATCTGGAAAAGGCGGCAAGTCAGGAACTGGCAGACACATCTTATGTAGAGTTAAAAACAAAGGAATTGCTGGAAGCATTGGAAAACGATCTTCAGAATCGCTCAAAACCGGTAAAGAGAGCGACTATGAGTAAAATATTGGAAAAACTGCCGATGCTCTACACAAAATCAAGTGAAGTAGATGAATATATCCGGTTGAATTTGTTTGGCTGCCAGGATAAAGCAGAAAAATACGTTGTTATAAAAATATTGCAGGATTTAATGCAGGAGTGATGATATGATATACTGGTATCAACAACTGTATATGGATGAGATGGTATCAGAACGACCAAATCGATGTAAAAAAAGAGTGGAGGAATGTTACCGGGATTGGAAAAAGACAGTCCGGTTGTGGAAGGGCAGCTATTATATTGTGGCTTTGGCTGCAAATCCGGAAAATTTGTTTGACATTATGGAATGTAAACAAATGTTTTTTCGACACTATCAAAGCCAGGATTTTTACATAGTAGGATTGACTTCGACCAGAGAAGCAGCAATCGATGTTGTGCAAACGATCATACAGGAGAAACTGGCGCTTGATGAAAAAGCAGACCTGCACCATATTTTTAGGAAAGAAGATTTTGAAAAATAATAAAGAAGGAGTGAGCCCATGTCTGTATTTTTGGCAATACTAAAAATAATACTGCTGATCTTGTGCTATGTGATTGGGCTGGCTTTTGTTCTGCTGGCATTGATGCTCAGTGTGCCGGTACGCTATGAGGCTTCTTTTTATCAGTCGGGTTCGCTGGCATATCAATTCCGTGTTTCCTGGATGCTCCATTTTTTTACACTAAGTAAGAGAATGGATTCGGATGATATCCAGGTGCGTGTGTTGGGGATACCGCTGAAAAAAATCACAGGAAATAAAACAAAAAAGAAACAAAAGAGTATATCTTCGGATACGAAACGGCTAAAAAAAGAAAAGCAGGAAGCTCCAAAAGAAAAAATCAAGGAAAAGAAAGATGGGACGTCAAAACGAAAAAACGACTTTTCATTTGATACGGTATCTAGTATAATAGATTTTATTAGAAATGAAAAAAATCGCAGGGGAATCCGACGGTTATACGAGGAAATGGTTTTTTTGCTAAATTATCTAAAACCGAAAAAACTGCGGGGAGAGATACGTTTTGGCACAGGTGATCCGGCAGATACCGGAATGCTTACCGGGATCATCAGCTTGTTTCCGGTGGTGTATCAGGAGAATCTACAGGTTTCCCCTGATTTTGAGGAAAAAATCTTATATGTCGATGTAAGTATAAAGGGAAGATTACAGATCCTGTATTTGATCTTCATTGCACTTCGAATATATGAAGATAAAGATATTATGAGATTATGGAAAGTATGGAATCATCATAAAGGAGGTAAATAAGATGGCAGATAATAACTTTAACAGTACAGTAGAATCTTTATTTAAAGGGATGGACACGTTTGTTACAACAAAGACGGTAGTAGGTGACGCGGTTCGCTTTGAAGATGGAACGATCATTCTTCCATTGGTTGATGTGAGCTTTGGAGTGGCTGCAGGCGCATTTGCCAATGACGCCACAAATTCCAACGGCAAAGTCAGCAAGAACAATGGTGGCGGCGGTATGGGTGGAAAGATGCAGCCGAGCGCAGTGCTGGTTGTGAAAAATGGAACCTGCAAATTAGTGAATGTAAAAAATCAGGATGGCATTACTAAGGTGCTGGATATGGTGCCGGATTTTATTGATAAATTTACGAAAAAAGGCGAAGATTCTGCTGAAGAAGAATAGAAATAAAAAAAATAAAAATTTTACTTGCAAAAGCAAATGATTTTTGCTAGAATATTCGTGTTGTCGTGTGTGAGAAAGATAAATTTTTTATAGAGACATACGAATTAAATTTGATCCAATGATACAGAAGGAGGTGCTTTCATGGCTAAATGTGCAGTATGTGGAAAAGGCGTACATTTTGGTAACGCTGTCAGCCACTCTCATAGAAGAAGCAATAAGATTTGGAAATCCAATTTAAAATCTGTAAGAGTTAAGGTAAACGGTGGTACAAAGAAAGAGTATGTATGTACTTCATGCCTTCGTTCTGGCAAAGTAGAAAGAGCATAGATTTACAAGGATTTATGAATTGTATATGGCTAAGAAGGGCCCGGTGAGAAGTTATCTCATTGGACCCTTTGTTATTTACAATCGGTAAAGAGATTATAGCCAAGGACAAGACAGGCAATAATAATACCGATGGCAAGAAGCCCGCGATGTAAAAAGAGCATAATACACATTCCAATGCCGATCCAGAAAAGGATGAAGCCAAAGAGTCTCTTCATGGTTTGCTCCTGATGAAATTTTCTTAATTGTATTATATGTGCAGAATTGGGAATTGATTTGCTTTTTTATACGGGATAGTGTAAAATATCTCTATGATTTTTGTGAAGAAACGTGATTGGAGGGGATCCCATGAAAGGTCAGATGGACACAGAAAATGGAACAATTGTAGTAGATGAAGAGGTACTTGCAAAATATGCAGGCTCTGCTGCGGTAGAGTGCTTTGGGGTTGTTGGCATGGCATCCGTAAATATGAAGGATGATCTGGCAAGACTTTTGAAAAAAGATAGTATCCGCAAAGGTGTTGATGTCGAGATCGTGGATCATCGGTTGTCGATTGAACTTCATATTATTGTGGCATATGGCGTGAGTATTATAGCGGTGGCAAAAAATCTGGTAGATAATGTGAAGTATAAGGTAGAAGAGTTTACCGGTATGGAAGTTGGTAAAATCGTTGTTTGTGTAGAAGGTGTCCGCGTAGTGGACTAACTGCATAAGAGATAATTTATGAGGTTATTGGAGGCATATTTTTGTGATTATTAAATCAATTGATGCATCAATGGTTCAGAAGTGTTTTTTGGCTGGCGCCAATTCATTGGATGCAAAAAAAGAATATATAAATGACTTGAATGTTTTTCCTGTTCCGGATGGAGATACAGGCACGAACATGACAATGACGATCATGTCCGCTGCCAGAGAAGTGGCTGCTGTCGCAGAGCCTGATATGGGACTTTTGTGCAAAGCAATATCCAGTGGTTCTCTTCGCGGTGCAAGAGGAAATTCCGGTGTAATCCTTTCACAGCTTCTGCGAGGCTTTACCAAGGTGGTTTCCAAGGAAACAGAGGTTACAGTACCGGTGTTGGCTAAATCGTTTGATAAAGCAGTTGAGTCTGCGTATAAAGCGGTTATGAAGCCGAAAGAGGGTACCATCCTTACCGTGGCCAGAGGCGGTGCTAAAAAGGCACTGGAGATGGCAGAAACGACGGATAATCTGGTTGAGTTCGTGAATTATGTTTTGCTTCATATGCGTGATGTGCTGGACACGACACCGGATATGCTACCGGTACTCAAAGAAGCAGGCGTTGTAGATTCTGGTGGAGAGGGACTCCTTACCATCCTTGAGGGCGCGTATGATTGTCTTCTTGGCAAGGATGTCAACGCTACCGTTGCACCATCATCTGCACCATCATCGGGTGCGGCACCTTCTTCTCAGGGTGCAAAGAGAGAAGCGATCGCAGATGCAGATATCAAATTTGGATACTGCACAGAGTTTATTGTGATGCTGGATCGTGATTTCTCTGCAAAGGATGAACGTGAATTTAAAGCTTATCTGGAGTCGATCGGAGATTCGATCGTATGCGTGGCAGATGATGATATTGTCAAAGTGCATGTGCATACCAATGATCCCGGAATGGCGATCCAAAAAGGCTTATCTTATGGCGCGTTGACCAATATGAAGATTGACAACATGAGAGAAGAACACAATGAACGCCTGTTTGCAGCAGAACAGAAGGAGCAGCAAGAACAGGAGACATCAAAAGAACAGCCTCGAAAGGAAAATGGCTTTATCAGTGTGTCGGTAGGAGATGGCCTGAGTGAAGTGTTTAAAGATCTCGGTGTTGACTGCATTATTGAGGGCGGACAGACGATGAATCCAAGTACGGAAGACATTCTGGCTGCAGTTGCCAAGGTCAACGCAGACAATATTTTTGTCCTGCCGAATAATTCCAATATTATTCTGGCTGCAGAACAGGCACGTGAGCTGACAGAAGATAAAAACGTCGTAGTGATCCCTACCAAAAATATCCCACAGGGAATCGGAGCGATGCTGGGATTCCTTGATGGCGTATCGGCGGAAGAGAATGAGGCGGCGATGGCTGAGTCGATGTCGGGAGTCAAATCCGGACAGGTTACCTATGCGGTACGTGATACTACGATTGACGGCAAACAGATCAATGCCGGCGACATCATGGGACTTAGTGACAAGACGATTGAAACGGTAGGTACGGATGTGATTTCCACAACAGTGGATCTGCTGAAGATCATGCTGGATGAAGATTCAGAATTAGTCACCATTTATTATGGAGAAGAAGGAAATGAATCCGATGCAGAAGCAATCGCCAGTCAGGTGATGGAAGAATATCCGGATGTTGAAGTGGAAGTTCAGTATGGAGGACAACCGATATACTATTACTTCGTATCTGTGGAGTGATTTAAATTATGATAGAATTTTTAACCGATATTATTCTGGATGGTTTTCTGGATACGATCAAGTTGATCCCGTTTTTATTTATAACATATCTGGCGATGGAATGGCTGGAACACAAAACCGGAAGTAAGACTCAGGCTGTGATCCGCAAGGCTGGAAAGGCAGGACCGTTATTCGGCGGGATACTGGGAGTCTTTCCGCAGTGTGGTTTTTCTGCAGCGGCATCCAATCTGTATGCTGGCGGTCTGATCACGGCAGGTACGCTGGTGGCGGTGTTTTTATCGACTTCGGATGAGATGCTGCCGATATTTATTTCCAGTTCGGTGCCGGTTGTTACAATTGTAAAGATTTTATTGACCAAGATGGTGCTGGGTATAGTTACCGGCTTTGTGATGGATTTTATCTACCATGGAATTTTCAACCGGGAACTTCGCTACAAAAACATTCATACAATGTGTGAAAACGAACATTGTGGATGCGATGAGGGTATTCTGGTTTCCTCTTTGCGCCATACCTTGCATATTGTTCTGTTCATCTTTGTGATCTCGGTAATTTTAAATGGAGTCATTGAGGGGGTAGGCACGGAGAATATTGCCGCTCTTGTACTGAATATGCCAGTGGTGGGGCAGCTGATTGCCGGTGTGATCGGCATGATCCCGAACTGTGCCGCTTCGGTTGTGATCACTCAGTTGTATCTGGAAGGAATGATAGGAGCCGGGGCGATGATGACCGGACTGCTGGCAGGAGCGGGTGTTGGAACTCTGCTTTTGTGCCGTATGAACAAAAAACATCCAAAACAAAATGCGGGGATCCTGCTTTTTGTTTATGTGACAAGCGTGATATGGGGGATCTTGATCGACGCTTTTCATATCGCATTTTAATAGAATAGAAAGACATTGCAAACAGGTCAGCACTTGACACAGAGTGCTGACTTGTTTTATACTTAGAAATTATGAGGGAAAATATACCCAAAATGAGAACATGGGAATGGAGGCATCAGATATATGCAGTATAACATCGCGGTTATTCCAGGTGACGGTATTGGCCCTGAAATTGTAGCAGAAGCGGTAAAAGTTTTAGATCAGGTTGGAAAGGTTTATGGACATTCTTTTCAGTATGAAACCCTGTACATGGGTGGATGTTCGATTGATAAATTTGGTGAACCTTTGACCGATGAGACTTTGGAAAAAGCAGGAAAAAGTGATTCGATCTTGTTGGGTTCGGTAGGCGGACGAGTCGGAATTGACAGCTGGTATCAGCTGCCGCCAGATAAAAGACCGGAAGCCGGACTTTTGAAAATGAGAAAGGGTCTGGGACTTTTTTGCAATCTGCGCCCGGCAATTTTATTTGAAGACCTGAGTGGAGCGTGCCCATTGAAAGAAGAGATCGTGGAAGGCGGCTTTGACTTCATATTTGCGAGAGAGCTTACCGGCGGTTTGTATTTTGGCGAGAGATACACCAAAGAAGTGGATGGTGTTATGACTGCGGTGGATACTTTGACATATAACGAGAATGAGATTCGTCGTATTGCGGTACAGGCATTTGAGATTGCTATGAAGCGCCGCAAAAAGGTATGCAGTGTTGACAAAGCAAATGTATTGGATTCTTCAAGACTTTGGAGCAAAGTAGTAAAAGAAGTCAGCAAAGATTATCCAGAAGTCGAACTGACCGATATGCTTGTAGACAGTTGTGCAATGCAGATCGTAAGAGATCCAAAGCAGTTTGATGTTATCCTGACGGAAAATATGTTTGGAGACATTTTGTCTGATGAGGCAAGTATGGTGACCGGATCTCTTGGCATGCTGGCTTCGGCGAGCCTGGCAGAAGGAACCTTTGGTATGTATGAGCCAAGTCATGGATCAGCTCCGGATATTGCAGGACAGAACAAGGCAAATCCGATCGCTACGATCCTTTCCGCAGCAATGATGCTGAGATATTCTTTCAATTTACAGAAAGAAGCAGATGCGGTTGAAAATGCAGTTAAAGCAGTCCTGAAAAAGGGTCTGCGTACCGTAGATATTATGGATGAAGGCAAAACTCTTCTTGGTACCAAAGAGATGGGTGATGCGATTTGCGAAGAAATTAAGTAACAGGATGGATATAGATGGAGGTAAGATATGAAAAGTGATGCAGTAAAGAAGGGAATGCAGACAGCGCCTCAGCGTTCACTGTTTAATGCTCTTGGTATGACAAAAGAAGAACTGGAGAAACCATTAGTTGGTATTGTCAGCTCTTACAATGAAATTGTTCCAGGACATATGAATATTGACAAGATTGTAGAAGCAGTAAAATTAGGAGTTGCAATGGCTGGTGGTACGCCGGTCGTATTTCCGGCAATTGCCGTATGCGATGGCATTGCGATGGGACATACGGGTATGAAATATTCCCTCGTAACAAGAGATCTGATTGCAGATTCTACCGAATGTATGGCTTTGGCACATGCGTTTGATGCGCTTGTTATGGTGCCAAACTGTGATAAAAATGTACCGGGACTTCTGATGGCGGCTGCAAGGGTGAATGTACCTACTGTATTTGTCAGTGGTGGTCCTATGCTTGCGGGTCATGTGCAGGGCAAGAGAACTTCTCTTTCGAGTATGTTTGAGGCAGTAGGCGCACATGCTGCAGGCAAAATGACGGAAGAACAGGTAGATGATTTTGTCAGTCATGCTTGTCCGACTTGCGGATCCTGTTCGGGAATGTATACGGCAAATTCCATGAACTGTCTGACAGAGGCAATTGGTATGGGACTGCAGGGAAATGGTACGATCCCGGCTGTATATTCCGATCGTATCAAACTGGCAAAACATGCTGGTATGCAGGTTATGGAAATGTACCGCAAAAACATTCGCCCAAGAGACATTATGTGTAAAGAAGCATTTATGAATGCGTTGACGGTTGATATGGCACTTGGTTGTTCTACCAATACGATGCTTCATCTTCCTGCGATCGCACATGAAGCTGGCGTTGAGTTGAATCTTGACATTGCAAATGAGATCAGCGCAAAGACACCAAACCTTTGCCACCTGGCTCCTGCTGGTCATACATATATGGAACAGCTCAATGAGGCAGGCGGTGTATATGCCGTTATGAATGAGTTAAATAAAAAAGGATTACTTCATACCGATCTTATGACGGTTACCGGAAAGACGGTAGCAGAAAATATTGCTAATGTCGTAAACCGTGATCCGGAAGTGATCCGCCCAATTGAAAATCCATACAGCGAAACCGGTGGAATTGCCGTACTGAAAGGAAATCTGGCACCGGATTCCGGAGTTGTAAAACGTTCGGCAGTAGTGCCTGAGATGATGGTACATGAAGGTCCGGCGAGAGTGTTTGATTGTGAAGAAGATGCAATTGCTGCGATCAAAGGTGGTAAGATTGTTGCCGGAGATGTTGTGGTTATCCGCTATGAGGGACCTAAGGGAGGCCCTGGTATGCGGGAAATGTTAAATCCAACTTCTGCGATTGCCGGCATGGGCTTGGGATCTTCTGTTGCGTTGATCACCGATGGTCGTTTTTCAGGAGCATCAAGAGGAGCCTCTATTGGTCATGTATCTCCAGAAGCAGCCGTGGGAGGACCGATTGCTTTGGTTGAAGAAGGAGATATCATTGCGATTGATATTCCAAAGAATACGTTAAATGTCAAAGTCTCGGATGAGGAATTGCAGAAACGTAGAGAAAAATGGCAGCCAAGAGAACCAAAAGTTACGACAGGATATCTGGCAAGATATTCAAAAATGGTAACAAGCGGAAGCAATGGTGCTATTTTGAAAATTGATTGATGATACAGTAGAGGAGGATTTACAATGCAGTTAAACGGATCACAGATAATCATAGAATGTTTGCTTGAACAGGGAGTAGACACGGTCTTTGGTTATCCAGGAGGATGCATTTTAAATGTTTATGACGAATTATATCATTATCAGGATCGTATTCGCCATGTGCTTACATCTCATGAACAGGGAGCATCTCATGCAGCGGATGGTTATGCCAGAGCTACAGGCAAAGTAGGTGTTTGTATGGCAACGAGTGGACCGGGAGCCACCAATCTGGTTACTGGTATTGCTACTGCCTATATGGATTCGGTTCCGATGGTGGCGATCACTTGCAACGTTGCATTGCCATTACTGGGAAAGGATTCTTTTCAGGAAGTTGACATCGCCGGTATCACAATGCCGATCACAAAGCATAGCTTTATTGTAAAAGACATCGAAGATCTGGCAAATGTTATGCGTCGTGCGTTTAAGATCGCACAGACCGGAAGACCGGGACCAGTTCTTGTGGATATTACCAAGGACGTTACCGCTGCTGTGACGGATTATTCACCGAAAACACCAGAGATCATTCCGAGAAAGGTAGATACGATCGATCAGAATGCGATCGAGGATGTTGTAAAAGTGATCAAAGCAGCTAAAAAGCCAATGATCTTTGTTGGTGGAGGAGCTGTTATCTCAGGAGCAGAAGCAGAACTTCGTGAATTTGTAAAGAAAGTAGACGCACCGGTTACTGATTCTCTGATGGGCAAAGGTGCGTTTGATGGAACGGATCCGTATTACACGGGTATGCTTGGTATGCACGGTACCAAAACAGCAAACTTAAGCGTTACAGAATGTGACCTTCTGATCGTACTGGGTGCGAGATTTTCAGATCGTGTAACAGGAAACGCAGATAAATTTGCCCGCAATGCAAAGATTATTCATGTAGATATTGACCCGGTAGAGATCAATAAAAATATTCAGGTTGATTATTCGATCATCGGAGATCTGAAATCGGTATTAGAAATTTTAAATAAAAAACTGGAGCAGAATTATCATAAAGAATGGATCGACAAGGTTATGGCAAGAAAAGAAGCTTGTCCGATGACCTATGACAAAGATGTTTTGTCCGGACCATATGTGATGGAACGCATCAGTGAGATTACCAATAATGATGCGATCATTACAACCGATGTTGGTCAGCATCAGATGTGGGCGGCACAGTATTATAAATATCGTTATCCAAGACAGCTGTTGTCATCCGGTGGAATGGGTACCATGGGTTATGGTATTGGCGCCAGTATTGGAGCTAAGCTGGGTGTTCCGTCCAAAGCAGTCTTTAACATTGCAGGAGATGGCTGTTTCCGTATGAATATGAATGAGATCGCGACAGCGACCAGATACAATATTCCGATCATTGAAGTCGTATTCAACAATCACGTATTGGGAATGGTACGTCAGTGGCAGACCTTGTTTTATGGACAGCGTTATTCCCAGACGATTTTGGAAGACAAAGTAGATTTTTGCAAAATGGCAGAAGCGATGGGAGCAAAAGCAATTCGTGTTACCAGCAAAGATCAGGTAGATGATGCAATTAAGACAGCATTAGCTGCCAACGAACCGGTTGTTATTGAAGTAGTGATCGGAAAAGATGATAAAGTATGGCCTATGGTTGCACCAGGAGCGGCGATTGAAGACGCAATTGATGAGAACGACCAGTTAAATTAATTATGAGAACCATGAAGGAGGATATAAAAGTGGCAAGAGTGTACAATTTTTCAGCAGGTCCGGCTGTATTACCGGAAGAAGTTTTAAAAGAAGCAGCAGATGAGATGTTAGACTACAGAGGAACAGGAATGTCAGTAATGGAGATGAGCCATCGTTCCAAAGCGTATGACACGATCATCAAAGAAGCAGAACAGGATCTGAGAGATCTTATGGATATCCCGGATAATTACAAAGTTTTGTTTTTGCAGGGCGGAGCTTCCCAGCAGTTTGCTATGATTCCTATGAACCTTATGAAGAATGGCGTAGCAGACTATATTGTTACAGGACAGTGGGCTAAAAAAGCTTACACAGAGGCTTGTAAATATGGAAAGGCAGTAAAGATTGCTTCTTCCGAAGATGAGACATACAGTTATATTCCGGACTGTTCTGATCTTCCAATCGATGAAGATGCTGATTATGTATATATTTGCGAAAATAATACAATTTATGGTACAAAGTACAAAACACTTCCAAACACAAAAGGAAAGACTTTGGTAGCAGATGTATCGTCCTGCTTTTTGTCCGAACCTGTTGATGTAAGCAAATATGGTGTGATCTATGGTGGAGTTCAGAAAAACATCGGACCTGCCGGTGTGGTTATTGTGATTATCCGCGAGGATCTGATTCCAGAATCCGTAGATGAAAAAGTTCCTACAATGCTTCAGTATAAAATTCATGCAGATGCGAACTCTTTGTATAACACACCACCTGCTTATGGTATTTATATTTGTGGCAAGGTATTTAAGTGGATCAAGAAGATGGGCGGTTTGAAAGAAATGCAGAAACGCAATATTGAAAAAGCTCAGATTCTTTATGATTTCCTGGATTCTTCTGAATTGTTCAAAGGTACTGTTCGCAAAGAAGATCGTTCTTTGATGAATGTTCCTTTCGTTACCGGTGATGCAGATCTGGATGCTAAATTTGTAGCAGAAGCAAAAGCAGCTGGTTTTGAAAATCTGAAAGGACATCGTACGGTTGGTGGAATGCGTGCAAGTATTTATAACGCTATGCCAAAAGAAGGTGTTGAAAAATTGGTAGAATTCATGAAGAAATTCGAGGAGGAAAATAAATAATGGTTAAGGTTAATTGCTTAAACCCGATTGCAAGCTGCGGTCTGGATATGTTGGGAGACAATTATGAAATTATGGATGACGCTGCATTGGCGGATGTAATCCTTGTACGTAGTGCAGGAATGCATGATATGGAGTTGTCGGATAACCTTCTGGCAGTAGCCAGAGCGGGTGCCGGTGTAAACAATATTCCATTGGATAAATGTGCAGAAAAAGGTATTGTAGTTTTCAATACGCCGGGAGCAAATGCCAACGGTGTAAAAGAACTTGTGATCGCTTCAATGCTGTTAGCTGCCAGAGATATTACTGGTGGTATTCAGTGGTGTAAGGATAATAAAGATGATGCGAACATCGCAAAATCCGGGGAAAAAGCGAAAAAAGCGTTTGCCGGAACCGAGATCAAAGGAAAGAAACTTGGTATCATCGGTTTAGGAGCAATTGGAGTTCTCGTTGCGAATGCAGCCAATCGCCTGGGCATGGATGTTTACGGATGTGATCCGTATCTTTCCGTTGAACACGCTCTTAATATGTCAAGAGATGTTACCATGGTAAAAACCAATGAAGAATTGTATGAGATCTGTGACTATATTACGGTTCATGTGCCATTGCTGGATTCGACAAAAGGAATGTTCAATAAAGAAGCATTTGCTAAGATGAAAGACGGTGTTGTTCTTCTCAACTTCTCCAGAGATACATTGGTAAATGAAGATGACATCAAAGAGGCACTGGAGTCTGGTAAAGTTGGCAAATATGTCGTTGACTTCCCAAATCCGAACACCGTAAATCTTCCAAACACGACAGTTACTCCACATCTGGGTGCGTCAACACAGGAGTCAGAAGACAATTGTGCGAAGATGGCAGTTAGTGAAATCTGCGACTTTATGGAGAACGGAAATATTAAAAACTCTGTAAACTATCCAAACTGTGATGCGGGTGTATGCTCTACAAAAGGTCGTATTACCATTGCACACAAAAATATTCCAAATATGTTGACACAGTTTACATCGCTTTTCTCAAATGATGGTGTAAATATTGAAAACATGGTAAATAAAAGTCGGGGCGAATATGCGTATACGATCCTGGATATCTGCTCTGATTCTTCGGAAGAAGTTGTAAAAGAGCTGCAGAGCATGGATGGCGTAATTAAAGTACGTGTGATCAAATAATTGTAAAAAGATAGATGGGGATGCAAATTATGTGTGATTTGTGTCCCTATTTTTGGTTATAAGGGAATTTCGAAAGATGGTAAAAGATTTATCAGTTAAAATAGAAAATATTCATTTGGGATTGGAACGGATCCACATCCTGATGGACTATCTGGGCAATCCCCAGGAAAAACTTTCGTTTGTTCATGTTGCCGGAACAAATGGGAAAGGTTCCGTCTCTGCTTTTATTGCAAGCATTTTAGCCTGCGCGCAGGAGAAAGTGGGACGATATATTTCCCCTTCTGTTTTTTGCAAGGAGGAATTCATACAATGGCAGGACATGAGTGGTGTGCACTATATTGATAACGAATTGCTTACTCAACTTGAGGATCAAGTGGAAAACGCTGTAAAAAAGATGATAGAAAATGGCCAGGAAGAACCTTCTATTTTTGAAAAAGAAACAGCGATGGCATTTCTGGCTTTTCAACAGTGGAAGTGTACGATTGTTGTGTTGGAAGCAGGGCTGGGGGGAGCGACGGATGCAACCAATGTGATCTCACATGCTGTTGCGGATGTGATCACACCGATTGCTTTGGATCATTGCCATTTTTTGGGAGATACGCTGAAACAGATTGCAAAGGCCAAGGCAGGGATCATAAAGAAAGGCGCAATGGTATTTTCCGGAATACAGCAAAAAGAAGTATCGGACATTTTGGAAAATGCAGCGAGAGAACAGGACTGTGATTATTATGAATTGGCAGTGGATGAAATCTTGATACAGACAGAAGAAATGACAGGATCGGTTTTCCGATTTCATGAAGAAGAATATAAAATCTCGATGATCGGACAGTATCAGATCGCAAATGCCTGTCTGGCAGCCTGTGTCTGTGAAACCGCATTTGGTGTTGGGAAAGAAAAAATCCGTCTTGGACTTGGCAAAGCTGTGTGGCCGGGAAGAATGCAGTTGATCCACCAAAAACCGTATGTGATACTGGATGGAGCACACAATCCGGCTGGTGCAGCTGCATTGAGAGATTCCCTGCTGCCGATAAAAGGAAAAGCTGCGATCTATGGTGTTACAGGAATTTTTTGTGATAAAGAATATGAAGAAGTAGCACAGATCATGGCACCATGTCTGGAGGCAGCATATTGCATTGAATTATCTGGCGGCCGGGGACTGGATAAGATGGTATGGAAACAGTGCCTGGAGAAAAATGGATGCAGAGAAGTCAGTACATGTTCCGATGTCAATCAGGCAATTGCTAAAGCAGTTTGCCGGGCAGAAGAAAAGGATATTGTAGTAGTTTTTGGCAGTTTATCATTTTTGGCACAAATACAGTCAGGAGTATTAGAAGATGAGTAAAAAAGAAAAAGAAGTTAAGACCAATGCAATGCGTATTCTGGATCGAAATGGCATTTCTTATGAGGTCAACACGTATGAATGTGATGAGTTTATTGACGGGGTGCATATTGCAGATAAATTAGGACAGCCTTATGAGCAGTCTTTTAAAACATTGGTTATGCAGGGAAAGAGTAAGGAATATCATGTTTTTGTTTTGCCGGTTGATCAAGAAGTAGATCTGAAAAAGGCAGCGAAAGTGGTGGGAGAAAAATCACTGGAGATGGTTCATGTAAAGGATGTTAATCAGGTTACAGGTTATATCCGCGGAGGCTGTACGGCAATTGGCATGAAAAAACAGTATGATACCGTATTAGACGAGTCGGCAAAAGGACAGGATAAGATCATTGTGAGCGGGGGGAGACTTGGATCACAGATTTTTATCAGACCAGAGGATTTTATCCAGGTGACAAAGGGAAGATTTGCATCAATTACGATTTCCTGATAATTTGCCAGAATCAATCAGATATGGTAAAATAAATAAGATTGTGCAAATTATGATATGAGAGGTACCAATATGGATTACGATAAAATTAAACAGGCAGTAGAACTGTTTTTAGAGGGAATCGGAGAAGATCCGTCAAGAGAAGGCTTACAGGAGACTCCGGACCGGATCGCTAAAATGTGCAGAGAGCTATTTGCGGGGTATGAACAGGATGCATCGGTGCATCTGAGTCGAACCTTTCAGGCAGATACAAGTTCGATGGTTGTGGAAAAAGACATTACTTTCTATTCGGTATGTGAACATCATTTTTTGCCGTTTTATGGAAAAGTTCACATTGGGTACGTTCCGGATGGCAAAGTAGTAGGTCTCAGTAAATTGGCGCGGACGGTGGAAGTGTTTGCCAGACGACCACAGATCCAGGAACAGATGACAGAACAGATTGCCAATGCGATCATGACCTATCTGCAGCCCAAGGGTGTTATGGTGTATGTAGAGGCAGAACATATGTGTATGACGATGCGGGGCGTGAAAAAGCCGGGAAGCAAAACGACAACCTATGTGGCAAAGGGTGTCATGGAGCATGATCAATCGCTGCAAAATATGTTTATGAATATGATATGAGGAACAATGACATGCCGTCTGGCAGATGCCAGGGGCGTTACATATTCGATCAGGAGGACAAGGATATATGAGAATTGGAAATAAAGACTTCCCAGAAGGAGAACGGACGTATGTGATGGGGATTTTGAATGTTACCCCGGACTCTTTTTCCGATGGTGGTAAGTTCAATAATATGGATGCTGCGATGCGGCAGGCAGAAGCAATGATCCAGGCAGGCGCAGACATTTTGGACGTTGGTGGTGAGTCAACCCGGCCGGGACATGTACAGATCGGCGATGAGGAGGAAATCCGTCGGGTTGTTCCCGTGATACAGGCGTTAAAGGAACGTTTTGACGTGCCGGTTTCGATTGATACATATAAAAGCGCAGTAGCGGAGGCTGCATTAGAAGCCGGGGCTGACCTGCTAAATGATATCTGGGGATTTCAATATGATGAGCGTTGTGCCGAATTGGCTGCCAGATACGATGTGGCAGTTTGCTTGATGCACAATCGGGACAATATGGAGTATCAGAATTTTGTTGCGGATGTTCAGAATGATCTGAAAAAATCATTGAAGATAGCAGAAAAGTATGGCGTAAAAAAAGAACGCATTATGCTGGATCCGGGTGTTGGCTTTGCCAAGACGTTAGAGCAGAATCTGATGATCATGAATCATCTGGAGGATATTGTTGCTATGGGATATCCGGTGTTGCTTGGAACATCAAGAAAAAGTATGATCGGTCTTACTTTGGATCTCCCGGTTGATCAGAGAGAAGAAGGTACGATGGCTACCAGTGTGATCGGTGCAATGAAAGGCTGTCAGTATGTAAGAGTGCATGATGTTGAGAAAAATGTCAGAGCATTAAAAATGACGGATGCGATTTTGCATGCCTAAAACACAAAGGAGAATTGAGGATGGATTTCATAAAGATTCAGGATTTGGAAGTGTTTTGTCACCATGGCGTATTGAAGGAAGAGAACGTATTAGGACAGAAGTTTTTGGTGTCTTTAGTTTTATATACCGATGTAACGGGCGCGGGAAAGAATGATGACTTGTCACAGTCCGTGGATTATGCGCAGGTAGCTCATTTTGTGAAAGAGCAGATGGAACAAAAACGATTCCAATTGATCGAAGCCGTAGCAGAGCATCTGGCAAGACAGATCCTGCTTGCTTTTCCTCTTGTCAAAAAAATAGAAGTTACGATCAAGAAGCCATGGGCTCCGATCCTGCTGCCGCTGGATACCGTCAGTGTGACAATAACGCGGCAATGGACAACGGTATATCTGTCGATCGGATCCAATATCGGAGATAAAAGAAAATATTTAGAGAATGCGATACAGGCTCTGAAAGAAAGGACGACGATCCGGAATGTGTGTGTGTCGGATCTCATTGAGACAGAACCATATGGCTATGTGGATCAGGATCCGTTTTTAAATGGAGCAGTTCAACTGGAAACGCTGGAAAATCCACAAGAGCTGCTGGAAACACTGCATGAGATCGAAAAGCAGGGCAACCGGACCAGAGAGATCCATTGGGGTCCGCGAACGATCGATCTGGATATTGTATTATATGGAGATCAGGTTATTCAAGAACAAGATCTTGTTATACCACACCGGGAAATGCATTTGCGCGAATTTGTATTGGAGCCGTTGGCTCAGATCGCTCCATGGGCAGTGCATCCTATTTTTCATAAAACAGTCGCAGAACTATTGATGGAGGTAAAGAAGAATGGTTGATTTATCAATTTCCAGACAGCAGATCGATAAGATTGACGACCAGATCGTACAGTTGTTTGAAAAACGAATGGAAGTAGCAACGGAAGTTGCAAAATATAAAATGGAAACAGGAAAAGCCGTGTTTGACAAGGAGCGAGAAGATCAAAAGCTGGATTATCTTGGCTCGGTAGCACATGGTGAGTTCAATGAAAAGGCAGTGAGACAATTGTTCAGCCAGATCATGTCGATCAGCCGCAAACATCAGTATAGCATGCTGATGGATCAGGATATTTCGACCGGTTTTACCAAAACAACAAAAGATTTCCGGAAAGAAGCGAAGAAAGTCATGTACTTTGGTGTTCCGGGAACACATACGCAGCAGGCTATGGAGCAGATTTTTGGCGAAGAGGTACAGGGAATCAGTTGTACCAGTTTTCAGGGCATTATGGAAGCAGTGCAAAACGGGGATGCTGATTTTGGAGTTCTGCCGATCGAAAATTCATCGACGGGAGGCATTACGGCAAACTACGATCTTTTGCTGAATTATGAGAATTCGATCGTGGGGCATTATGTGTTGAAGATCGACCAGTGCCTGATGGCATTGCCGGGGACCACTCTGGATCAGATTAAAAAAGTATACTCACATCCACAGGGGCTGGCACAATGTGCAGAATTTATGAGAGAGCATGCGGAATATCAGGGGATTGAGTACGATAGTACAGCTGCTGCTGCCAAAAAGGTTGCGATGGATCAGGACCGGACGCAGGCGGCGATCGCCAGCCGGAGAGCAGCAAAGGAATATGGACTTGAGATCGTAGCAGATGCGATCCAGCATGAAAAAAACAATTGTACGCGTTTTATTGTGATCGGTCATGAAAAGATCTTTTCAAAAGAAAGTGACCGGATTGCCCTGTGCATTGAACTGCCACATGTCAGTGGTTCTTTGTATGGAATTTTGTCTCATTTTATGTATAACAATTTAAATATGACCCTGATCGAATCCAGACCGATTCCGGCAAGCAACTGGGAATATCGTTTCTTTATTGATATAGAAGGAAATCTGGAAGATGCCGCGGTGAAAAATGCACTGCGTGGAATTGAGCAGGAAGCAACATCGCTGAGAATACTTGGAAATTTTAAGGTGTAAAAATATATGGAGGTTTATTATGGTAAAGCATGTTATTTTATGGAATTTAAAGGAAGAATTATCGGAAACAGAAAAACAGCAGGTTAAGAAGGGCATTAAGGATGGGCTGGAAAGTCTGGCAGGTAAAATTCCCGGTCTTCTTAAGATTCAGGTTCATATTGAAGGACTTGAGAGCTCCAATGCCGATGTCATGCTGGACTCGGAGTTTGAAGATGAAGATGCGTTAAAAACATATGCAACACATCTGGAACATGTTGCGGTTGCGGATACAAAAGTTCGCCCTTATACAGCGAGAAGAACCTGCATGGATTATCTGGTGTAAGGTTCACACGATATACACAGTTTCTTCAAATTTGGCACACATTTTTTGCGTATGATATGAATATATCAAAAGAAAGGATGTGTGTAACATGAAAAAAATGGTTAAATTAGTTGCAGGGGCAGCAGCATTTGGAATTATAGCAGGTACAACATTTCAAGGAGTAAATTACAGTACGTCTCATTTACTGGGAGTGAAGCAGGAGGCGGCAAGTACCTCGACGTCTTCGAAAGCAAAATTAACAACAACTTCCGTTGTAAATAATACATCAAGCACCAGCGGAGATGTATCCACCGTATCGGAACAGGTGCTGCCTTCAATTGTTGCGATCGATATTACAGCGACAACAACAAGTATGACACCGTTTGGTCAGCAAAGTCAGGAAAGTACGGGCAGTGGCTCTGGAATTATCATTGCGGAAAAAGATGATAAAATGTATATTGCGACCAACAACCATGTCGTATCGGATGCAGAAAGTGTTACGATCAAATTCAACGATGGTTCTACCGCAAGCGCAACGGTAAAAGGAACAGATTCCACGCATGATCTGGCAGTTGTGGAAGTGGACATGACCAAATTGACGGATGACACGAAGAACAATGTAAAGATTGCTACGATCGGAAACAGTGATGAGACAAAAGTCGGAGAGCAGGCGATTGCGATCGGCAATGCCCTTGGCTATGGAACCAGTGTAACGGTTGGTTATATTAGTGCAAAAGACCGTGAGATCGATGCGGAGGACAGTGGCTCTGTCAAATTATTGCAGACTGATGCCGCGATCAATCCGGGAAATAGTGGTGGTGCGCTCGTAAATAGTGCCGGAGAGGTAATCGGCATTAACTCTTCCAAATTTGCGTCGGAAGAAATTGAGGGAATGGGTTTTGCGATTCCGATGGCGACTGCAGAACCAATTCTGACCCAGTTGATGAACCAGGAGACGATTTCCGAGGATGAGCAGGCATATCTTGGTGTTACCGGCAGAGACATTACGAGTGAATATGCCAGTGCATATGGAATGCCGGAAGGAATTTATATTGTTGAGGTCAGTGATGGATCTCCGGCGGCAAAAGCTGGCTTGAAACAGGGATACATTATTACCGGGATCAATGGTGAGGAAGTTACCTCGATGGAGGCACTTCAGGAAAAACTTACCCATATCCGCAGTGGCGAAAAAGGAACACTGACGCTTAAAGTCAGCTCGAATGGAGAATATAAAGAAGTTACAAAAGAAATTACATTTGGGAAAAAACAGAGTTAAGGCAGGAGATGATTCTCCTGCACAAGGAGGATAATCTATGTATGACAACAAACGATTACAGGAAGTGGATGTTGCAGGAACAGAGCCACTGACTGAACCGGAACGTCAGTATTACTTTATGAAAAAATGTAAAGAATGGATGGATGGTGAGAAGAAAAGACTCGGGAGAAGTCTTACCATGTCGATCCAGACATTAGGCTGTCAGATGAATGCAAAGGACTCGGAGAAGATGACAGCGATCTTAGAGTATATCGGTTATGAAGAAGTGGAGGAACCGGTTGCCGATTTTGTATTGTACAACACGTGTACCGTAAGAGAAAATGCCAATCTGAAGATATATGGAAGACTGGGCTATCTGAAAAATCATAAAAAGAAGAATCCGGACATGAAGATTGCATTGTGCGGCTGCATGATGCAGGAAGATGATGAGGTTGAGCGGATCAAAAAGAGTTATTCTTTTGTGGATCTTGTATTTGGCACACATAACATATATAAACTGGCAGAACTTTTGTATACGCAGATCCAGTCACAACGTCCGGTTATGGATGTCTGGAAAGAAGCCAAAGAGATTGTAGAAGATCTGCCTGCAAAACGGAAATATTCGTTTAAAACCGGCGTTAATATCATGTACGGCTGTAACAACTTCTGCAGTTATTGTATTGTACCATATGTCCGGGGCAGGGAACGCAGCCGTGAACCGGAGGACATTATTGATGAGATCAAAGGTCTGGTAGCAAATGGCGTGGTAGAGGTGATGCTGTTGGGACAGAATGTCAATTCTTATGGCAAGAATCTGGATAACAAGGTTACCTTTGCCAATCTTTTGAAGATGGTAAATGATATTCCGGGGCTGGAAAGAATCCGCTTTATGACATCACACCCAAAGGATCTGTCGGATGAACTGATCGAGGCAATGAGTGAATGTGACAAAGTCTGCACACATCTGCACCTGCCGTTGCAGTCCGGAAGTACCGAAATCCTGCGGAAAATGAACCGGCATTATACAAAAGAAGATTATCTTTCGCTGGTACAGCGGATCAAAGATAAAATGCCGGACATTTCGCTCACGACCGATATCATTGTAGGATTTCCGGGTGAGACAGAAGAAGACTTCTTAGAAACATTAGATGTCGTAAAGAAAGTACGGTATGACAGTGCCTACACATTTATTTATTCCAAACGGAGCGGAACTCCCGCTGCAGCTATGGAAAATCAAGTTTCAGAAGAAGTTGTAAAAGAAAGATTTCAACGTCTTTTGGGCGAAATCCAGAAAATTTCAACGGAGATCACCGATGCCCATGTAGGAAAGACGGTTCCCGTGCTTGCAGAGGAAATGAATGATCAGGACGACAGTCTGGTTACTGGCCGTTTGTCGAATAATGCGGTCGTACATTTTCCGGGAACGACAGCAGATATCGGCAAAATTTTAGATGTAAAATTGATCGAGAGCCGTGGCTTTTATTATATGGGGCAAAAAGAAGCCTAATAAAAAAACAATTTGGTCAGAGATGTATTCTCTGCCAAATTGTTTTTTGTTTTATACTGTTTCCGGCTCCGGATAATCAACACCAAAAGTTTCTACGGTGACTTTCTTCATCACAACCGGTGTGATCGGAGCATCACTCCAATCTGTTTCTTTGGTAGCGATCGCGTCTACAACATCCATTCCCTCGATCAATTTTCCGAAGGCCGCATAAGCGCCGTCCAGGTGGGGAGCGTCTTTATGCATGATAAAAAACTGGGAACCGGCGGAATCCGGATGCATGGAGCGCGCCATGGAAATGACACCGGCACTGTGTTTTAAGTCATTTTTAACGTTATTCTGAGCAAATTCTCCTTTGATGGAATAATCCGGACCACCGGTTCCGTTTCCGACCGGGTCGCCGCCCTGGATCATAAATCCTTCAATGATACGGTGGAAGGTAAGTCCATCATAAAAGCCCTTGTTTACCAAAGAAATAAAATTATTAACGGTATTTGGTGCTGTATCCGGATAGAGTTCTACTTTCATAACAGCACCATCGTTCATTTCAATCGTAACAATTGGATTTTGTGTTGCCATAATTGGCCTCCTTTATTCTTTTTTATAGTCATTGTAAAAGATTCCCATGAATTTTGCAAGAAATGTCGAAAACTTCTTTGAAAGTGCAACACTCGTTTGACAAAAACTGCATTAGAAAAGCAATATAATCAGACGTGAAAAGAAGGGATGTATGTGAAAATCTATCTGGATGTTTTTTTTTCGTAAATGGACAAATGATATTCCTTGTACTGTGTTTTATGAATAAGCTGATACTGGCAAAGGGAAATATACGACGATGTGTGGCTGCCGCTGCACTGGGGGGCATGGCAGCTGCCTTGTATCTGATCATTCCGGTACATAAAAGTTCTCTTTTTCAGATTGCGAGTTCTTTGCTGGTCAATTCATCGATTATAAGAATTGCCTATGGAAAGCAGCGGATCCGTAAATTTATATTAATGCTTTTCGTGTTTTATGTTTCAACATTCTTATTTTCCGGTGGACTGCAGTTTTTACAAACACAGCTGCAAACAGGTATTTCACTTTGCTGGCTGCTTTTTTTTGCGATTTTACTGCTAGGGGGATGTTCTGCTTGTTTTTCATGGTTAAAAAGAGTGAGAAGAGAAAAAGAAGAAAGTGTTTATGTTGAACTTTTATTTCATGGGAAAACAGTGCAGGGAACCGGCTTTTTGGATACGGGCAATTGTTTATATGATCCGATTTCAGGAGAACCGGTTGTCATAGCAAATAAAGAATTTTTGGAACCTGTCTGGTGTGGAAGTGAAGAACCGGTTCGGATGATTCCCTATCATTCAATCGGGAAAAACAGAGGGATCATCAAGGCGTTTCGCTGTGATTGTCTGCGATGGACGACAAAATCAGGGGAGCTTGTCAGCTTTCCACAATTATGGGTTGCGATCAGTGAAGAAAATGTGTCGAAAAAAAACGGATATGATTTGATCCTGCATTCGGAAATGACTAGATTTTAAACAGATAAAGGAGAAAGAAAAATGTTGTTGAGAATTTCTATGCCGGGTAAATTTCAGTTTCGTATGATTTCGGATTGGAAAAATTTATTGTTCCATTCCGGGGGAGATATTCATTATATCGGTGGAGCGGAAATTCTTCCGGCACCATTGGATGCGGAAGAAGAAGCAGCATGTATTGAGGAACTAAGAAGTGGGAATAGTGAGAGTGCCCGCAACAAATTGGTGGAGCACAATTTGAGACTTGTTGTATATATTGCAAAAAAGTTTGATAATACGGGAGTCGGTGTAGAAGATCTGATTTCAATCGGAACAATTGGACTAATGAAAGCGATCAATACATTTAATCCGGATAAAAACATCAAACTGGCGACTTATGCATCCCGGTGCATTGAAAATGAAATTCTGATGTATTTACGTCGTACCAGCAAAACCAAAATGGAGGTTTCGATTGATGAACCGCTGAATGTAGACTGGGATGGCAATGAACTTCTTCTTTCAGACATACTGGGAACTAATGAAGATGTAATTTATCAGGATATTGAGAGAGAAGTTAATCGCAAATTACTGCGTAAAGCATTGGAAACCCTGAATGAAAGAGAACAGAGGATTATCTTTATGCGCTTTGGGCTGGGAAAAGGGCAGGATAAAGAACTTACACAAAAGGAAGTGGCAGATCAATTAGGCATTTCCCAGAGTTATATTTCACGTCTTGAGAAAAAAATCATGAAACGCCTGAAAAAAGAAATTCTGCGCCTGGAAGGAGCCTGATCACTTCAGCTGCTGCTTCATGGACTTGAGTGCATTTTTTTCCAGACGAGAGACCTGTGCCTGCGAGATGTGGATTTCCTCAGCTACCTCCATCTGAGTTTTTCCCTGAAAATAACGCATCTGTATGATCTTGTTTTCACGGTCTGACAATTGCTTCATAGCATCTTTAAGAGACAAGTGTTCAACCCAGCTTGTCTCTTTATTTTTTTTATCACTGATCTGATCCATAACATATAACGTGTCTCCGCCTTCGGAGTAAACCGGCTCGTATAGTGACACCGGACTTTGGATTGCGTCCAGGGCAAATGCGATATCCTCGGGGGACTGCTCAAGAATCGCTGCAATTTCATCTAAGGTTGGCTCTTTGTCCTGTTTTTTCATGATCGATTCTTTTACATAAATAGCTTTGTAAGCAGTATCGCGTAAGGAACGGCTGACGCGGATCGCATTGTTATCGCGCAGATAGCGACGTACTTCGCCGATGATCATGGGAACGGCGTAGGTGGAAAATTTTACGTTGAGTGTTGTGTCAAAATTATCAATGGCTTTCATAAGTCCGATACATCCGATCTGGAACAGATCATCAATATTTTCACTGCTGTTGTGAAAACGCTGTATAATACTGAGGACAAGACGCAGATTTCCCTGAATATAGGTTTCTCTTGCTTTGTTATCCCCCTTTTTTATAAGTTCAAACAATTCGGTTTTTTCATCATTGGTCAGTAAAGGAAGTTTATTGGTGTTGATACCACAGATTTCTACTTTATACTGGGACATGATAATTCTCCTGTAAATGATTTCTCTGATATCATTCCCGAAATGATAGAATTTTATGCTCTGTTTTCATAGAATAAAACAAAGACATAAAGTGGATGTGTGCCATGCGGATCTGTGACCTGAAAGAAAAAGAAGTGATCAACATATGTGACGGGGAGAGACTTGGTTTTGTGGAGGATGTGGAATTTGATCTTTGTACCGGCTGCATTACTCATCTGATCGTTCCCGGGCCCTGTAAACTGTTTGGAATATTGGGGAGAGAGGAGGAGTATGTGATCGAGTTATGTCAGATCTGCAAGGTAGGTACAGATCTGATCTTAGTGGAAGTAAACCGGGATAAAGTGAGGAAAAAATGGGAGTGTTAGACTTTACTTGTCTGGGCAAATGCTCTATACTATAAGAATAAAATTGTTTGGGAGGAAGGCTTATGAAATGCCCTTTTTGTGGAGAAGAAAATACAAAAGTAATCGATTCCAGACCAGCTGACGACAACAGTTCGATCCGCCGGCGCCGGAGTTGCATTAAATGTGGAAAACGTTTTACGACATATGAAAAATTAGAGACGATACCGTTGGTCGTGATAAAAAAAGATGAAGTACGCGAACCATATGATCGTTCCAAAATTGAAAAAGGAGTTTTCCGTTCCTGCATAAAAAGACCGATTTCTGTTGATCAGATCAATGAATTGGTTGATAAGGTGGAGAATGCGGTATTTAACCTTGGGGAAAGAGAAGTTCCAAGCAGCAAGATCGGAGAACTTTTGATGGACGGCCTGCAGGAACTCGATCCGGTAGCCTATGTTCGTTTTGCTTCCGTTTATCGTGAATTTAAAGATGTAAACACATTTATGGATGAGATCAAAAAGATCTTGGATCAGCAAAACAGATAACACAATATATAGAAAAAACTTGATAACATATACAAAATGTAGTATACTTGCAAAAGATAGATTGTTCCTTGGAAGAGGAAGTTGTATGTTTTGTAGCGTATATGGTGCTGACCTTTATGGCGTGGAGGGGCGAGTGATCCGCGTGGAAGCGGATGTCAGTGATGGCTTGCCTGTATTTTTGATGGTTGGATATCTGGCATCTGCCGTGAAGGAAGCGAAGGAACGTGTCCGTATCGCGATTCGCAATATGGAGATTCGATTCCCGGCAAAAAGAGTCACGATCAGTTTGTCTCCGGCAAATCTCCGCAAAGAAGGTGCCAGTTTTGACCTCCCGATTGCGGTAGGACTTTTGACCGCTTTTGGATATTTGCCACAAAAGGTACTGGAAGATACGATGTTTATCGGGGAACTCGGTCTGGATGGATTTGTTCATGGTGTGCCGGGGGTGTTAGCGATGGTACTTGCCGGAAGACAGCAGGGAATACATCGTTTTTTAGTGGCACGGGAGAATAGCAGAGAAGCGGCTATGGTGCCGGGAGTTCAGGTTTTTGCTGTATCCAGTCTGCAGGATGCGGTTGATTTTCTTAGAGGCAGCAGCTCAAAGCTGCCGGTCAGATCTTCTGTTTCGGATATTCTATCCAAACATAATTTCTCAATGAATTTTTCTGATGTAATTGGGTTGGGGCATGTAAAAAAAGCGATGGAGATTGGTGTCAGCGGCAGGCACAATATTCTGATGATAGGACCGCCGGGATCCGGGAAAACAATGTTAGCCAAAAGACTTCCTGGCATTATGCCTGATATGACGTGGGAAGAAAGCCTTGAGGTTACAAAATTATATAGTGCCTGTGGTTTGCTTAGTGAGGATATGCCAGTCGTTACGTGCAGGCCATTTCGTGCACCGCATCATTCGGTAACCGCAACAGCCCTTACTGGCGGGGGCCGGATTCCTATGCCGGGTGAGGTAAGCCTGGCATCCAAGGGAGTTCTATTTTTGGATGAATTGACTGAATTTTCCAAGAGCACGCTGGAGATGCTGCGGCAGCCACTGGAAGAACATTGCGTATCGATTGCAAGAGTGGGACACTCTTTTGTGTATCCGTCTGACTGCATGTTTGTGGCGGCGATGAATCCTTGTCCATGTGGATTTTTCCCTGACCGGGATAAGTGCCGGTGTACGCAGAATGACATATCAAGATATTTATCCAAGATCAGTGAACCGTTATTGGACCGCATGGACATCTGTGTGGAAACAGGCATGCCTGAATTTACATTTTCTGCACAGAAGGGAGAAGATTCGGAATCGATACAAAAGAGAGTAGAACAGGCGATACAGATACAGAGAGAACGGTATTGCGGGGAGAGTTTTCAGTTTAATGGAGAGATGTCGGAACAGGCTGTTGAGCAGTATTGTGTTTTGAACCGGGAGGACGAAGAGTATTTAGAAGAATTTTTTCGGGAAAAAGAGTATAGTCTGCGTCGGATCACAAGAGTATTGAAAGTAGCGAGGACTATTGCGGACCTTGATCATAAAGAGCAGATTCAGACCGGACACCTCCAAATGGCTTTGCAATTACGAAGTATCAGCAAGAAATACTGGGGGTAGGATATGGAAGATCTTTATTATTTTCATGTGGCAAATACAAAGGGGATTGGGATACGCACACTCCAAAGACTATATGAGGTTTTCGGGTCTTTTGAAAATGTCTGTCATTCCGATGTGGAGGGGCTGATGAAAAAAGGTATGCTGAAAGAGGAACAGGCATATGCTGTTATTCGTAAGAATTTATGGGAGAGATCGAGGAAACAATATGAGCGGATGCGATGCAATGGAATTCAATATATATCGTTTTATTCGGAATCTTTTCCGGATGTATTAAAGAACATTTATCAGCCTCCTAAACATTTATATGTAAAAGGAAAGATGCCGAAAAATAACAAATTATCAATTGGAATTGTCGGGGCGCGAAACTGCAGTATCTATGGAAAAGACATGTCGCGGATGTTTGGGGCATGTCTGGCAAGAGTGGGGGCTCAGGTTGTCAGTGGAATGGCAAAGGGAATTGATGGCTGGGCGCATCAGGGTGCACTGGAAGGTGCAGGGGAGACGTATGCCGTTCTGGGGTGCGGTGTCGAACAGTGCTACCCGGCGTCCCATGAACATCTATACCGAAGTATTATAAATCATGGGGGAGTGTTGTCAGAATTTGATCCTTTCATAAAGGCAAAGCCGGAATTTTTTCCACTGAGAAACCGCATTATCAGTGGACTTTGTGATGGTGTGCTTGTGGTAGAAGCAAGAGAAAAAAGCGGATCATTGATCACCGCAGATTATGCGCTTGAGCAGGGGAAAGATGTGTTTGTGATTCCAGGGAGGATCGGGGATGATCTCAGTAAAGGTTGCAACAATCTCATTCGTCAGGGAGCGATACTCGTGACATCACCGGAAGATATATTAGAATACTATGGGTTGAAAAGCAGTAAAACGGAGAATATATCATCGATAGAATCAGAGATTTTAAACATATTAAAAGAAAATCCGGCATATGAAGTACAGATATTGACGCAATTAAATTATGCTCCTAAAAGGATCATTCAGATGTTGCAACAAATGAAAAAGAATGGACAGATCCGGGAACTCGGAAAGGGATATTTTTACATTTAATATGAAGAAAAAATAAAATAATTCTTGAAACCCTGTAGGAAATGATGTATTCTTAAAAAGTTCAATTTGGTAAACTTCAAGTGGAGGCAGATAGAGATGGCAAAAAATTTGATCATTGTAGAATCCCCGGCTAAGTCCAAGACAATACAAAAATTCTTAGGAAAGAATTACGAAGTTATGGCTTCAAATGGACATGTAAGGGATTTGCCAAAAAGTCAGATGGGAATTGATATAGAGAATGATTTTGAACCAAAATACATTACGATCCGAGGAAAAGGTGAATTGCTCGCTTCTTTGAGAAAGGCAGCGAAAAAGGCGGATAAAGTATATCTTGCAACTGACCCGGACCGTGAGGGAGAAGCAATTTCCTGGCATTTATGTTATGCACTGAAGCTGGATCCGAAAAAAACAAGACGAATTACATTTAATGAAATTACAAAAAATGCGGTAAAGCAGTCGATCAAACAATCCAGGGATATTGATATGAATCTGGTCGATGCACAGCAGGTACGCCGTGTATTGGATCGTTTGGTGGGATATTCGATCAGTCCGTTGTTATGGGATAAAGTAAAAAGGGGACTGAGTGCAGGACGTGTACAGTCCGTTACACTCAGGATCATTGCTGACCGGGAAGCACAGATTGATGCGTTTATTCCGGATGAATATTGGACCATTGAAGCTACGTTCCAGATTGATGGTGTGAAGAAGCCTCTGATTGCGAAGTATTACGGAGATCCAAAGAAAAAAGAGATTAAAAATAAAGAGGACGTAGAAAAGATCATAAAAGAGTTAAAGGGTGCAGAGTTCCATGTAGCAGATATTAAAAAAGGAGAGCGGTCTAAAAAACCACCGTTACCATTTACGACTTCTACTCTGCAGCAGGAGTGTTCCAAACATCTGAATTTCAGCACGATCAAAACGATGCAGATTGCACAGCAGCTCTATGAAGGTATTCAGGTAAAAGGCCATGGAACGATTGGTCTTATCACGTATCTGCGTACAGACTCGACACGTATTTCCGAAGAGGCAGATGCTGCCTGCAAAGAGTTTATTGCAGAAAATTACGGAGAAGAAAATGTTTTAAATAAAGAGCATAAAGGGAAAAATAATCAGAAGATCCAGGATGCGCATGAAGCGATCCGCCCTACATATGTTGATCTGACACCGGCACAGGTGAAAGATTCGCTGTCCAGAGATCAGTTCCGGTTGTACCAATTGATCTGGAAACGTTTTGTGGCAAGCCGGATGCAGGAAGCGAAGTATGAGACAACTTCTGTTAAAATTGATGGAAACGGACATCGCTTTACCAGTGCGGGTTCAAAACTGGTATTCCCGGGATTTATGTCGGTTTATCAGAATGATGAGGACAAAGAGGAAGCAAATGCTGTTTTGGCTAAGGTAAAGGAAGAATCGGTTCTTCATGTGGAAGAGTTGAATCAGGAACAACATTTTACACAGCCACCGGCTCATTATACAGAAGCTTCTCTGGTCAAGGAACTGGAGGAATTGGGTATCGGACGTCCAAGTACGTATGCCCCTACCATATCGACATTAGTTTCCCGAAGATATGTGGCGAAAGAAAAGAAGAATTTGTATTTGTCAGATCTTGGTGATATCGTGAACAAAATTATGGTAGAAGCTTTTCCTAGCATTGTAGATGTTCATTTTACGGCTACCATGGAAGCACTGCTCGACAGTGTAGCAGAGGGGCAGATCGAATGGAAGAGTGTGATCCGAAATTTCTACCCGGATCTTGACAAATCATTAAAACATGCCTCTGAAGCACTGGAGAAGATTGAGATTGAAGATGAGGTCACAGATGTGATCTGCGAATTGTGTGGACGGAATATGGTGATCAAATATGGTCCGCATGGTAAATTCCTGGCATGTCCGGGATTCCCGGAATGCCGCAATACGAAGCCGTATTATGAGAAGATCGGTGTACAGTGTCCGAAATGCGGTGGAGAGATCGTGATCAAGAAAACACAGAAGGGACGCCGGTATTACGGATGTGAAAACAATCCGGAGTGTGATGTTATGACATGGCAGCGCCCATCCAATGAAAAGTGTCCAAAGTGCGGAAGCATGCTGTTGGAAAAGGGAAATAAATTGGTGTGCGAAGACCAGACCTGTGGATTTATGAAAGAAAAACCAAAGAGTTAATGCTTGTCAATGCTCTGTGTTTATGATAAAATGTCAGCATAAGAATACTAGGAGGATAGCATGGGGATTGAGTTGTTGGATAAGACCAGGAAGATTAACCGACTACTTAACGATCAACATTCTTCCAAAGTCGCTTTTGCTGATATTTGCCGGGTACTTGGACAATTGCTCTGCGCAAATGCATATGTAATAAGTAGTAAAGGGAAGATACTTGGCGTTCATGCAGGTGACGGTAGTGAGAGTATTCCTGGATTTCAGGTAAAGCGCGGTACATATATTGACTCCAAGCTGAATGAACGGATGTTAAATGTATTATCCACAAAGGAAAATGTGAATCTTGAAACATTAGGATTTGAACATGATGATATTACCGGATTTCAGGCTTTGGTAACGCCGATCTGCATTGGCGGCGAGCGTTTAGGTACCTTGTTTTTGTATCGTAGAAACGATAGTTTTTGTATTGAGGATATTATACTGTGTGAGTATAGCACGACAGTTGTGGGACTGGAGATGATGCGGGCCGTTCAGGAAGAGTCCGATCTTGAGATGCGTAAACAGAAGACGTTTTCTTCTGCACTTACAACTTTGACGCCGTTAGAGCGAAAAGCGGTAACATATGTGATCCATGAACTTGACGGGCAGGATGCGACAGTTGTTACCAGTAAGATTGCAAAAGAGATTGGCATTACACGAACGGTGATCATCAATGCGCTTCGCAAATTAGAGAGCGCAGGGTTGATCAAGACAAAGTCTTCCGGTATGAAAGGAACTCATATTCAGGTCCTGAGTGACATTGTCAACACGGAGTTTGACACTTATTACAAAGAGAAATGGAATTCTTAAACGCAAAGGGAACCGTGAGTGGTCTATAAGCTGCCATGGTGCCATTTGCGTTTTTCATAGAGTGGATTTTGATGAAAGGAAGTGTTATCATTGATTTCATCCAATGCTTACAATTATATCAATGTATTGGATAAGGCAGCAGATGCCAGCTGGACAAGAAATGATGTGCTGGCAAACAATATTGCCAATGCTGATACGCCGAACTACAAGAGAAAAGATGTTCAGTTTGAGACTTATTTGTCGAACGCAATTGCAGGAACAGATTCCCTGGACGAGACGGTTGCCAACATTGATCTGTCGACACTGGAATCTACGACGTATACAGAACAGGCCGGACTTAGTTACCGTGCAGATGGAAACAACGTGGATATTACGACGGAAAATGTGGAGTTGGCCAAAAACCAGTTAAAGTATTATACACTGATGGATTCGATCAATAACGAATTTTCAAGATTGAAAAGTGCGTTGAAGACATCGTGATTAGGAGGATAAGATATGTCATTGTTTGGAGCTATGGATATCAGTGCTACGGGTATGACAGCACAGCAGACCCGTATGGACACGATTTCTGAAAATATTGCAAATGTAAATACAACCAGAGACAGTAATGGAAATGTTTACAAGAGAAAAACGGTTCTTTTTGAAGAGAAAAGTTACCCTACCTTTAGTGAGAGCCTTAGTCTTGCAAATGGGCATATAGGAAAGGGCGTTAAAGTTTCTTCTATCGTGGAAGATGATTCAGAGGGAAACATGGTATATGATCCGTCACATCCGGATGCGGACGAAGATGGATATGTTACCTACCCGAATGTAAATACAGTTACTGAGATGACCAATATGATTGATGCTACAAGAGCTTATGAAGCCAATGTTACCGTGCTGAACTCTACCAAAGGCATGGCACTGAAAGCATTGAATATTGGACAGGCATAGTCGAAATGAGGGAAAGGAACAGAAGATAGATGGATATTTCAGCTTTGAGTGGAGTACAGGGTGTAGAAAGCGTGAGTCGTTATGCTTCGCAGAATGCACTGAATAAAACGACGACAGCAAACGGCAATAGTTTTGATTCGATTTTGAATTCTGCTATGAGTCTGGTGAAAGAAACCGATGATTATTCCAATGCGGCAGAAGTTGAGGAGATCAAATACGCAACCGGGCAGTCGGACAGCCTTCATGACCTTATGATCGCGCAACAGAAGGCAAATGTTTCTTTGCAGTATACTGTTGCAGTAAAGAACACCGCTGTGGAAGCGTATCGGACATTGATGAATATGCAGTTTTAAACATTTGCTACTTAGGAGTGCGCATAACTTATGATGGATCAGTTAATATCGATTAAAGATAAGATTCTTGAATTTTGGAATAAATATACGACCAAACAAAAGACCGTGATTATCAGTGTTGTACTGGCAATCCTTTTTGCGTTGGTCTTATTGGGGTATTTTCTTACAAGACCAGTATATATGGATCTAGTAACATTAAGCGGAGATACGGCGGCAGAGTTTGATACTCAGTTGTCCGATTCCGGGATCAAGTATGAAAAAGAATCAGACAGCAAGGGGAATACTGTTTTTCGCGTTGAAAAGGATTCGTATTCCGATGCTGTTCTTTTGATGGGAAAAAATAAAGTATCTTCGGATGTTGGATTTTCATGGGAAGACGCTACGAAGAGCAGCTTATCCGATACACAGACAGAAAGACAGACTAAGATGGTTCTGGCACTGCAATCTTCAATCCGTTCGGGACTGCTGAACTTTGATGGTGTTGAAGATGCTACCGTATATGTCAATAAACCGGTGGATGATGGTACGATCTACGGAAGTGATAAGGAGACATCGGTAAGTGCATCTTTGAAACTGGCATCCAATACGGAGATGGACAGCGATACGGCAACCGCGATTGCGTATTATCTTGCCAATGCCGTTGGAAGCAAGACAACCGACGGTATCGTGATCACAGATACAACAGGAAACCTTTTGTATGGTGCGCTGGAAGAGAACCAGACATTGGGCGGAACGGTCAGCAGCAAAGATGATTACGTTCAGAAATTGAGAAATACATTTTCGAAAAATGTAAGTGACATGCTTTTGAAAGCCGGATATGATGATGTGCAGATCGGAAGCACTAATATTGTATTTGATATGGACAAAGTTACCGAGCTTATCACTACATATACTGCCAATGAAGGTATGGATCAGGGATTATATTCCAGCTCTTATAACTATAAATCTACCGGTTCGTCGGGAAGTGGTGGTGTTCCGGGAACGGATTCAAATGGGGATCAGACAGATACGATGATCCAAAGCAACGGATCTACTTCATCTGAGGTTACATTGGACAAGTATAAATATCTGCCAAATGAGACCGTGCAGAATATTGAGCATGAAGTGGGCGCAGTAAAACCGGATGAATCTTCGATTGCGATCGTACTTACAAGATATAATGTGATCAAAGAAGAAACACTGGAAAAAAATGGTCAGTTAAAAGACATATCCTTTGAAGAATATGTAAATCAGAATAATACGGTTACGGATTTACAGGTTCCGGCTGAATTGACGCAGCTTGTTGCAGCAGCGACTGGAATTGCAACAGGCAATATTACAATTACGGTAAAAGAAAAGCCGGTATTTGAAGCAAAAGAGGCTTCTTCGTTTAGTGATCATATCACCAATTATCTTATGATCCTTCTTACAGTTCTGATCGCGGGACTTTTAGTCTTTGTTATTATCCGCGGAACTTCGCCAGTAGAAGTTACGGAACTGGAACCAGAATTGTCAGTGGAAGATCTGCTGGCAACGACGATGGAAGATCAGAAGCAGGATCTGGAAGAGATTGAGTTGAGCGATAAGTCTGAAACAAGAAAATTAATTGAAAAATTTGTAGATGAAAATCCGGAAGCAGTAGCGTTGTTGTTACGAAACTGGATCAATGAAGACTGGGGAGGGGTTTAAATGGCTAACATGACAGAACTGGATGGCGTTCAGAAGGCAGCTATTTTGCTGATCGCATTAGGACCTGAAAAGGCATCCACTATTTTTAAACACCTGAAAGAAGATGAGATCGAACAGCTCACTTTGGAAATTGCCAATACGAGAAGTGTCTCTCCAGCGCAAAAGGATGAGGTGCTGAATGAATTTTATGAAGTTTGTCTGGCACAGCAGTATATTGCAGAGGGTGGAATCGGATATGCGAAAGATCTGCTGCAGAAGGCACTGGGAGAAGACCGGGCTAAAGATATATTGGGCAAATTGACTGCTTCGTTGCAGGTTCGCCCATTTGAGTTTATCCGTAAAACAGAGGCGTCACAGTTGCTCAACTTTATTCAGGATGAGCATCCGCAGACGATTGCGTTGATCTTATCCTATTTGTCCCCACAGCAAGCGGCGGGTATTATTGGTTCGCTTACACCGGACAAACAGACGGATGTTGCGAAACGTATTGCGCTGATGGATCGTACATCGCCGGATGTGATCAAAGAAGTTGAGAATATTCTGGAGCAGAAACTGGCATCCTTAGTAAGCCAGGATTACACGATTGTTGGTGGTGTAGACAGCGTAGTTGAGATTTTGAATACTTCGGATCGTGGTACAGAAAAACATATCATGGAAAATCTGGAGATTGAAGAACCAGAATTGGCAGATGAGATTCGTAAGAAGATGTTTGTATTTGAGGATATTTTGTTACTTGATGACCGCTCGATCCAGCGTGTGCTTCGTGAAGTGGAGAACAGCGAGTTGGCGGTGGCGCTTAAGAATGCAAATGAAGAAGTGCAAAATGCAATCTTCAACAATATGTCTTCCCGATTGTCTGATATGATCAAAGAGGATATGGAATACATGGGTCCTGTGCGTTTGAAAGATGTTGAAGAGGCACAGCAGAAGATTGTTAATGTAATCCGCAAGCTGGAAGATTCTGCGGAAATCGTTATTTCTCGTGGTGGAGGTGACGAGATTATTGTCTAATTTGATTAAATATCCTTTTGTCAGTTTTTCGAAAGAAGATGCCGTCGTCATTCACCACGATGGTGAAAAAGAGGACATAAAACAAGAAACTGGCGAACATAAAACGCTTATCCGTTCGTTAGAAGAGGTAGAGAAAGAACGTGCTCTTTATCAGCAGGCAAAAGAACTTAAAGAGCTTTCCGAAGAATCAGATTCTTTTGAAGCAGGGATGCCGGTTGTGAATATGGATGAACAGTGGAAACAGAAAGAGGAAGATGCCAATCGTCTTTCACAACAGATCATCAGTGAGGCACGTTCGCAGGCGATGTCTATTTTGCAACAGGCAGAGCAGCAAAGAGATGCGATCATAACTGCGGCTACCGAAGAGGGAATGCGCCTGGGACATGAACAGGGAATTGCCAAAGCGAACGAAGAACTGCAGCAGCAGCGACAGAAATTAGAAGAAATCGGTCGTCAGAAAGAAAAAGAATATGAAGATTTGATTGCAGAAGTAGAACCCCGATATGTTGACGTGCTGTGTGGTCTGATACAAAAGATCACCGGTGTTATGGTGACTGATAAGCGAGATGTTTTTTTGCATCTGATCCGAAGCGGGATTGCAGACATGGATCCTGCCAGACATTATACGATCCGTGTGCCGGAAGAAGATCTGGCGTATGTGGAAAACCATAAGGACGACATTTTGTTTCGAATTGGAACAGACGCATCTATTGATGTCCAGGAGGAAAAAGGTCTGGAAAAAGGTGACTGCATTATCGAAACAGACAATCAAATGATTGACTGCGGATTCCGCACGCAGATAACTAATTTGGTGACAACATTAAAGCTGCTTGTTTAGATAAAAAGGATGAGATACCTTGGAAATCAATTTTGATAAGTACGAGGCTCTGTTTGACAAAAATTATACGAGCCAGTTAGGAAAAGTTGCAAAAGTCGTTGGTTTGACGATTGAGTCTGTGGGACCCAGTGCCAAGCTTAACGACTTGTGTCTTATAAAATCCAATACAAAGACAGAACCTGTAAAAGCGGAAGTCGTTGGTTTCCGGGACGACAGGGTTCTTTTGATGCCTTACGACAATGTGGAAGGTGTAGGACTTGGAAGCTGGGTGCAGAATACAGGTGCTCCGTTACAAGTACAAGTAAGTGATGATTTGCTGGGACGAACACTGGATGGCGTTGGAATTCCGATGGATCATATGGTACTGCCGGAGAATAGTGCCAGTTATTCCGTAGAGGCAGCGGCTCCGGATCCTCTGAGTAGAGAAATGATTGCGGATGTGCTTCCGCTGGGAGTGAAAGCGGTAGATGGATTGATCACGGTCGGCAAAGGACAGCGAATCGGAATTTTTGCAGGAAGTGGTGTGGGAAAGAGTACCTTGATGGGAATGTTTGCCAGAAATACAAAGGCGGATATTAACGTGATCGCGCTGATCGGAGAGCGTGGCAGAGAGGTGCGGGAATTTATTGAACGGGATCTTGGACCGGAAGGTATGAAACGTTCTGTGGTTGTTGTGGCTACATCTGATAAGCCGGCGCTGATTCGTAACAAAGCGGCGAAGACAGCTACAGCGGTGGCTGAATATTTTCGTGATCAGGGGCGGGACGTACTTCTGATGATGGACAATCTGACCCGTTTTTCCATGGCACAAAGAGAGATTGGTCTGGCGAGTGGAGAGCCACCGGTGTCCAGAGGGTATCCGCCAAGTGTGTATTCGGAGATGCCTAAGCTGTTAGAAAGAGCCGGAAACTCTGATCGCGGGTCGATTACGGGTTTGTATGCTGTTTTGGTTGACGGCGATGATTTCAATGAACCAATCGCAGATACGGCAAGAGGAATTCTGGATGGACATATTGTGCTATCCAGAAATATGGCACAGCATAATCATTATCCGGCGATTGATGTATTACAGAGTATTTCGCGTGTTATGAGTGCAGTGGCCAGCAGTGAGCATAAAAAACTCGCCGGGGAAATGAAAAATGTACTGGCGACCTACCGGGAGGCAGAAGATCTTATCAATATCGGTGCCTATCGCAATGGATCCAACAAGAACATTGATTATGCGATTCAAAAGATTGAAAAGGTAAATTCGTTTCTTCAGCAGGGAACCGATGAAAAGTTTGAGTTTCAAGATATTATACAGCAAATGAGAGAGATATTTGCAGCGGAAGAACCTCAGGAGGGGGCAGATGACTAATGGCCAGATTTCGGTTTTCTATGGAAAATCTTTTGAACATGAAAGAGAAACTGGAGGAACAGGAAAAAAATAATTATAGCCAGGCAAATATGAGATTGCAACAGGCTGAGGAGGAGCTGCGTTTGACGCAGATCCGATATGATGAAAAGCAGCAGATACTGCGTGGAAAAATGCGTGCGGCTTTAAATGTGCTGGAAATACGGCAGATGGAGCAAGGTCTGAAAGTTTTGGAAGAATATGAAAAACAGCAGATTAAGATGGTGGAACAACGTCAACGGGAATTGAATCTGGCACGAGAAAAACTCTATGAAGCAAGAAAAGAGAGAAAGACGTTTGAAAAGTTAAAGGAAAAAGCGTTTCAGCTTTTTTTAGAAGAAGAAAATAAAAAAGAGCAAAAAGAGATTGACGAACTGGTTAGTTATCGTTATGGAGCCGAAAAAGAGATTTAAAAACAGAAAGGAAACTGGTTATGGCAAAAAAAGATAAAAAGGATAAGATAGAAAATCCAAATGAGGAGGGAACCGGCAGCAAGATTGTTACCGCGTTGATCGTGTTTATTATTGTAATCATATGGCTGGCGATCTTTGGCGTCTTGATCAAGCTGGATGTAGGAAATTTCGGAAGTGAAGTACTTTATCCGGTTTTGAAAGATGTACCTGTGCTGAATATGGTTTTACCAAACACATCGGATGATTCCGGTGACGGAACTTCAAAGGAATATGACAATCTAAAAGAGGCAAATGCAAGGATTAAGGAACTGGAGAGTCAGCTGGCAGCTACAAGCAGTTCGGATTCTGCAAACAGTGATGAAGTAAAAGACCTTAAAGCTGAGGTAGAAAGACTGAAACAGTTTGAGGATAACCAGAAAGCATTTGCGGAGCGGGTAAAACAGTTTGATGAAAATGTAGTATATAACGATAAGGCGCCGGATACGGAGGAATATAAGCAATATTACGAGCAGATTGAACCGGATAATGCGGAAAAGATCTACAAAGAAGTTTGCAAAGACTATCAGTATTCGCAAGAAGTAAAAGATCAGGCGGAGATGTACGCCAAAATGGAACCGGCCAATGCGGCTGCTATCTTAGAAGAGATGACGAGCGATCTGAATCTGGTGGCCAGCATTCTGGATTCTATGCAGACGTCAAAGAGCGCTCTTATCCTGCAGAATATGTCAACAACCGTTGCGGCACAGATCACAACCAAAATGACAGCAATGAAAAAATAAAAGTTTGAAAATCATTGTAAGCTAACAGGAGTGAAATGCCGATATAATGATTGTGGAAAATTATAAGAAAGGAGGAAAAATATGAAGACACAAGGCATAACGATCATGACTGGAAATTCGCAGAATATTAAGTCAGAGAAAAAAAGTAAAGATACGACACAGGATTTTCAGCTTTTTTTCAACAACGATGGAAAACAATCAGAAACGATCAAACCGGATGCCAGTCAGAAAGTTGTTGTGAAGACATCGAAAAACATTGCGGACAAGACAGTTCGTGATACTGCGACAGAGATGCAGACCCCTTCGGATGCACAAATGGCACAAGCAGCAGAAAATGTAGTATCCTATCTTGCTGTGAAGCTTCAGTTGCCGGTAGAAGATGTGGAAGCGATGTTACAGGATTCCGGGCTCCAGCCAACGGATCTGCTTGTGGGATCTGATCAGGGAATACAGCTAAATCTGGAAACTTTGCAGAATGCCCTTATGATATATCATGGGTTTGACGACAAAGCGGTATTTGTTACCAATGATCAGATCGGCCAGGAAATGGATCAGATCCGGCAGGGATTACAGGAGCTGCTGGACGATGGTACCTCATTACTGGTTGATGAAGAATTGCCGGAAGGTTCTTTACTTGAAAACACGGCAAATGTATTTGACGTGACTGGTGATGTGGATCGCGACTTGAACATGACGGCAGAAGAGACAGACATTTCGGATTCATCGGATGATGTGATCACACCAGTCGCTACTTCGGCAAAGGAGTTGTCTGAAAATGGAGATGCGGCATCAGAACAGGAATTTTCACAGGAAGGATCTGCATTTGAATCTGAAATTTCTTCAAGAGATTCCATCCGGATATCGGATCCGACTCCGGTAAACAGCAGTATGAATACATTTGTGGAACGTTTGGGAGAAGCATTGGAAAATGCTACCGCAGACACAGAAGTCCAGAGTCAGCAAACCACAGATATTTTGGATCAGGTTGTTTCACAGATACGTCTTCGCGTTGTGGCAGACACAACAAAATTGGAGATGCAGCTGCATCCGGCAAGTCTGGGCAAGGTAAACGTAGCGGTATCAGCAGCAGCGGGAGTTACAACAGCTGTTTTGACGGTGGAGAATCAGGCGGCAAAAGAAGCTCTGGAAAGCCAGATGATTATCTTGAAAGAGAATTTTCAGCAACAGGGTCTGAAGGTAGATGCGGTGGAAGTTACTGTATCCGAATTTGGACTGGATCAGAGAGAACAGCAGAACGAGCAACAGAGTCAGCGTGATTCGAGACACAAAGAATTTTCTTATGATGAGACAAAGGAAAATTCGAATGACACAAAAGAAACATCAAGAGAAACAACCATGCAGCGCCGTGATCAAAACAGTACGATTGATTATACGGCATAAAAAACAGAAAGGAGTGTACGATGGCAGATTTATCGAATTTGACAAGTTTGGATGAGCTTGCTTACGCCAATCGGACGAGCAGTTCGGAATCAAGTTCCAGCGAGACAAAGACCAGAGGATCGAGTGAATTGGGAAAAGAACAGTTTTTGCAGCTTTTGGTATGCCAGATGCAAAATCAGGATCCTTTGAATCCGCAGGATGATACCGAGTTTATCTCCCAGCTGGCACAATTCTCATCACTGGAGCAGATGATGTCGATGAATGACACAATGACAAATTCTTCTGCTTACACATTGGTAGGAAAGCAGGTTCTTATCAAACATCAGGATGCACTGGGCAATACCAAAGAGGTCACGGGAACGGTTGACTATGTTGAGATCAAAGATGGAGAGGCATATTTATCCATTGACGGAACCCAGTATTCTATGGATGAATTAGCGAAGGTGTTGGATACGACTTATGCGGTAAAGGATAAGCTTCCTTCTGTTGCAGAACAGAATATGACTTACGATATTTCAAATCCGGCAGATGTTGAGATTAAAATCGATCTTGGAAAAGATGGCTATGAGGCAAGCAGTGTTGCAGTGGCTTTGAATGGCGAATTTATTGATGCTGATCTGATGAAATATGAAGATGGCGTATTGACAATCTCATCCAAAGCATTTGAAAAACTGGATGCAGACACCTATTATTTGGGCTTCTATTTCAACGATTCTTACGCAACAACAGTGACAGACAAAGTTCAGGTGAAAGTAGTAGACAGCGGCATTGAGAAAGACGCTTAAAACACAAAGCAACAGCACATGGAGGTGGCTTTATGAATGTAGAACAGAATTATGCATCCATTGAGCAGATGCGAGGCCGCTTACAACCGTACTCTGGCAAAAAAGAATGTGACAGGCAGGAAGCAAATGCACAGTCTTTTGAAGATGTTTTGTTTTCCAAACATGCAGCGCAGAGATTGGAAAGTCGCAGCATTGACATGTCGCCGGAGCAGAAGGCTCGTTTGCAGGATGCAACCATGCAGGCAAGAGAAAAAGGAATGAAAGAATCGCTGGTTATGGTTGATGATCTGGCGTTTATTGTAAACGTACGGAATAATACTGTTATTACAGCGGTAAATGACACAAAAAATGCAGTCTTCACCAATATTGATGGAGCAATTATTAACTAAACATGCTGGCCCTTTTTAGGAAGCATGACACTTTTGAATGCCAGATAAAGTGTAGAAAGAAATTGGAGGGTGATTCATTATGATGAGATCATTGTATTCCGGAATTTCCGGATTGAAAGTACATCAGACAAAGATGGACGTAATCGGTAACAATATTTCAAATGTTAATACAGTAGGTTTCCGTGCAGGACACGTAAACTTTACGGATGTATATTATCAGACAACACAGAGTGCATCTGGTCCTAATGCGACAACCGGTGCAGCAGGTACCAATGCCGTTCAGATCGGTTTGGGAGCCAATGTAGCAGCGATCAGTGTGGATCTTAGTGGTACGGGCGCAACACAGCGTACCGACCGTGGCATGGATCTGATGATCAATGGAGATGCGTTTCTGATCGTAAGAAGCAATGGAAATACATACTTTACCAAATCCGGTGCTTTGGATATTGACGCAAACGGTACCTTATATTGTACAACAAACGGAGCTTCTGTTTTAGGCTGGGGCGTCGATGAAAGTGGTGAGATCCGAAAAGATTCGGTATCAACACTGAATCTCATGAGCCCGGAAAATTCATATTCCGATCCGAATGCTACAACAAAGGTAACATTAAAAGGAAATGTAGATGAGAAAGATCCGTTAGTTGCTGCCGGTGCAGCAGGTTATCCGATCTCCATCAGCTTCTATGACAATGTTGGAAATCTGAATACTGCAAAATTATTGATCAAACAGGTAAATGATACCGATACAAATCAGTATGAAATTTCATTTTCTGATATTTTGGGTCCTGATGGTAAGTCGATCCTGAAACGGGAAACGACCGATGATCAGGGCAATAAGACATATGAGTCTACCGAGCAGCATATTAACTTCAATGGCGAGGACATTGAGTATACGGTAGATGCGGATGGAACGATTACCTTTAATGGCACATTGCCAAATCTTACATTTAATGGTGCTACCGGAGCATTTACCGGTGTAGGAACGGAAGAGGGACAGACTTCCTTAAATCTTACATTGAATGATGGAAATACAGCGAACAACGCATTCCCAACCAGTGGTGTAGATATTGATTTTTCGGGATTGACAAGCTACGCAAGCAACAGTACCTGTAGTGTAAAACCATCTCGTGGAGATTCAGATGGAAATAATGCAGGAAATGCTGCTGGAACATTAAATGGATTTTCGATTCAGACAGATGGTATGATCTATGGTGTTTACAGCAATGGTGACAGCAAACTGCTTGGACAGATTGCTGTTGCTTCTTTTGCTAATCCGTCTGGTCTGGAATCTGTAGGAAACAGCATGTATGCAGCTACTCTGAACTCTGGAGAGTTTGACGGTATTGGAATTGATATTTCCGAAATTGGAAGTTTTTCAATCGGCGCACTGGAAATGTCTGATGTAGACCTGGCTACCGAGTTTACGAATATGATCACAACCCAGCGAGGCTTTCAGGCAAATTCACGTGTTATTACGACATCCGATACCATGCTTGAAGAGTTGGTTAACTTGAAACGATAATATTTTTATAAATAAAAGGGGCAATGAGTCAGCTGCATATGGCCATTGCTCTTTTGTTTTGTGATTCTGTGGGAATGGAGGAATGGATATTATGATTGATGTCACAAAATTAAATGGACAGATCATCTGTGTCAATGCAGACCTGATCGAGACAGTAGAGGAAACACCCGATACGGTAATAACTCTTACGACCGGGAAAAAAATTATTGTAAAAGAAAGTAGACAAGAAGTCAAAAATTTAGTAAAATTGTCTAAGAAAGTAATATCTTGCGATATGTAAGGCGGTGTAATTTTGGATATAGCTACAATAATAGGTTTGATAGGCTGCGCGGGAGCGGTTGTATATGGTATCGTATCAGGAGATCAGGGATTTGCAGCGATGGGAAACTTCTGGGATCTTTCTTCGTTTTTGATCGTAATTGTGGGATCGCTGATGTGTATGCTTACGATGTCGGACAACATAGGTGCATTTGTTAACAATTTAAAGTCATTTCTTCTGACGACAAAAGTTCCGGAAAATGATGAAGACAAAGTGATACGTAAGATCATTGAACTTGCCAATGTGGCAAGAAAAGAAGGCTTGCTGCAATTGGAAGAGAGCGCAGCGGATATCGAAGATGATTTTATGAAAAAGGGTATTATGCTTATTGTCGATGGAACCGATCAGGAACTGGTTTCCAGCATTTTAGAAACGGAATTGAATTATGTAGAACAACGACATAGTGAAGTTATTTCATTCTGGGACAGTCTGGCTGGAATGGGTCCTGCCTGGGGTATGATTGGTACCCTGATCGGACTGATCAACATGTTAAAACTGTTGGATGATCCTAGTTCGATTGGCCCGAACATGGCAATTGCGTTGATCACAACATTATATGGTTCATTGATCGCCAACTGGATCGCTACGCCGATTGCTGCGAAGCTGAGGGCTCAGAACCGGCATGAGATCATGTTAAAAGAAGTGATCAGCGAAGGTATTTTGTCGATTCAGGCAGGTGAAAATCCACGTGTTATTGAAGAAAAATTAAAATCATTCTTATCACCGGGAGCTAGAAACAATCTCCTTGGAGATGGAGAAGGGGAGCAAGGCGGTGAAGCGTAATGGCTAGAAAGAAACGTCAGGAGGACGCGCCGAATACCGGTGGATGGATCAACACATTTGCTGATTTGATGAATTTGCTTCTTTGTTTCTTCGTATTGCTTTTTTCTATGTCGACGGTTGATGCGGATAAATATGAACAGCTGGTTACATCCATGACGCAAAAGATCAATATTTTTGACGGCGGAGGAGCTGCCGTAGGAGAAGGAGCTTTTGTTTCGAGTGGCACGGATCAGCTTGTTTCTATTTCGCAGTATTTTAATGAATTTGAAGAGTCCGGAGATGACAGCTCGGAAAATGAGGAACAGAAGACTCAGGAGCAGTCGAATCAAAAGACAAATTCAGCGGAGACAACGGGAGAGCAGGCTTCTATGGAAGAGATGGAACAAAAAGTAGAAGCTGCCAAATTACAAGAACAAAAAGAGAAAACAGAGCAGGTCTATGAGCAGGTTGTAGGAGCTGCCCAGAATAAAAATATTGATGACCAGATCACGGTGAATATGGATAAGGCATATCAATATGTGCAGATTTCATTGAATGGTGCGATCTTGTTTGATTCCGGTACGGCACAGGTGAAAAAGAATACCAAATCATTGCTCAGTAAAGTGGGAGATATTTTGAAGGTGTATCAATCACATATGATCAAGATCGAGGGACATACGGATAATGTGCCGATATCCAACAGCCAGTACCACAACAATATGTGGCTGTCTACCGCCAGAGCAACAGAAGTTTTTGAGTATCTTGTTCAGAAAAAGGGACTGGATCCGAAAAAGATAGAACCTACAGGTCGAGGAGAATATGAGCCGATCGCGTCAAACAAGACAGAAAAAGGGCGGCGGCAGAATCGACGGGTAGAAATAAAAATATACACGAATGAATGAGGGGGAAAGACCAAATCATGAAAAAAAATATTTTGACTATTGTTATTATGGCATCAACATTATTGAACCTGATCCTGACGATCGTAATTGTGTTTTCTGTTGTTCCGGCAATGAATAAAACGGGGAAACTGGTGGACAAAGTAGCATCCGTTATTGATCTGGAGATTGAGTCCAAGACGAGTGAAGAAGACTCGTACAGTGTATCAGACCTTGAAGTGGAGAAGATTACATATGACAATTCGGTAAAGATCAATTTGCAGAAAGATGAAGGAGATGATACAGCTCACTATGCATTGCTGGATGAGATTGTTGTTTCGTTCAATAAAAAGGCCGAAGATTGTGAGACTGTTAAAAAATCTATCAATGAAAATAACGTATATGTATCGGATATTGTAAAGGAAGTTATTGGAGAATATACCGTCAGCACGATCAGTGAAGCAAAAGTAAAACAGGAAGCAATTAAGCGTCTGCAGGATAAATATGATACAAAATCCATTGTCGAGATATCACTGAATGGTTTCTTGACAGCATAAGAAAAATAAAAAACTCTTTATGTTGTTCTCTAAATATGGTATTATATAGTTGTCGATTTTTGACAATTATACGAGATGGAGTAGTGAGGTGAAGTGGCATGAGCGATGTGCTATCGCAAAACGAGATTGACAATCTGCTGTCAGCTCTGAGCAGTGGGGAGTTTGACCCTACAGAGACTGAAGAGGCGGATGAGAGACAAGTCAAAGAATACGATTTCGCCAGACCATCCAAGTTTTCGAAAGAACATTTACGAACATTAGTATTTATATTTGAAAATTATGCCCGTTTGCTGTCAACGAACCTGCCAGTGTATTTGAGAAAGACGGTTCAGGTTGAAGTGATGCATTCGGAAGCAGCAACTTATCAGGAATTTTCCAATTCCCTGTCAAATCCGGTACTGCTGGGATTAGTGAATTTTGCCCCGTTAGATGGCAACATTATTATAGAACTTGCAACTGGATTGGGCTATGCGATTGTGGATCGTATGCTGGGAGGCGATGGACAGCCTCTTGAAAAAAATCGCGATTTTACAGAGATTGAGTTGTCGATTTTAGAGCGAATCATGGTTATTTGTACCAATTTGATGGTAGAACCGTGGCAGAGTGTGCAGCAGCTGGAACCTATGCTTGAACGCATTGAGACGAATTCGCAGTTTGCGCAGTTCATTACGCCAAACGAGATGACATCGGTAGTTACCATGAGCATTAAGATTGGCAACGTGGAAGGACTTATGAATGTCTGTATTCCATATACGGTTCTGGAACCTGTGATCGATAAGCTGAATACAAAATACTGGTATTCTTCAGCACAGGTCAAGGATGAGGATACCTATCGTGACGCGATTGAAGAATCCTTACAGAAAGCACATATTCCGGTAAGGGCGATCATGGGAAAAAGTGCGATTTCCGTAAATGATTTTGTTCATCTGCAGGTAGGAGACATTATAAAGATCAATACCCGCATCGAAGACGAACTGGATGTTTATGTTGGAAATATTAAAAAATTTTCTGCAATACCGGGAACCCATGAAGATTCCTATGCAGTAAAAATAAAATCAATTTATAGAGAGGAGTAGAGTCATGGACGGAATGTTATCCCAAGAAGAAATCAATGCTTTGTTGGGCAGCATGGAGGCCGGTGAGGATAATCAGGCTGGTTCCGATGAAATAGATACAACTCCGGAAGTGCTGACTCCGGAAGAGGCTGATGCTTTAGGCGAAGTTGCAAACATCAGTATGGGAACAGCAGCTACGACATTATCCATATTGGTAAATAACCGAGTGGACATTACCACCCCTTCTGTTACATATACTACGATGGACGATCTGGAACACGAACAGGAAGAACCATGTGTTTTTATTTATATTTCCTATCGTGCAGGTCTGGAAGGGAAAAATATACTTGTTTTGAACGAAAAGGATGTTAAGATCATCACAGATCTTATGATGGGTGGCGACGGATCGAATACAGATGGAGAATTAGGAGATCTGCATCTTAGCGCTATTTGTGAAGCGATGAACCAGATGATGGGATCTGCGGCTACTTCTATGTCGTCGATGTTGGACAAGAAAGTAGATATAAGTCCTCCGACAGCTACCAAAGTGGACTTTGATCAGGGCATGTCGGAAGATTTACAGGAAATGCGGGGAAAGACATTTGCGAAAGTTTCTTTCCATATGGAAATTGGCGATCTGGTAGATAGTCAGATCATGCAGTTGTATCCGCTGGAATTCGCCAGACATATATATGAGCAGTTTATGGGTGTGACAGGCGCTTCAGCAGAAAAGGCACCGGCGCCGGAATCTGCACCTGCGGTATCGGCAGAACCGGTTGCAACTGCGGCGCCAACACCGGCACCAGCTCCGACAGCTACTCCATATGAGGCACCGGCAGCGAATGATCCGATGGCTGGTATGGGAATGATGGCTGGTATGCAGCCTGGCATGGGTGCATACGGAACGGCAATGCCGGCACAGCCGGATGTCAATATCCAACCGGCACAATTCCAGAGCTTGTCACCGGCAGCTTCATTAGGCGGCATTGCACCGGAAAATATTGATCTCATTATGGATGTTCCGCTGGAAGTTACGGTTGAATTGGGAAGAACCAGCAAATCGATTAAAGATATTTTGGATTTCTCACCTGGCACGATCATTGAACTGGACAAGCTGGCCGGTGAACCGGTAGATGTTCTGGTCAATGGTAAGTTTGTGGCAAAAGGTGAAGTTGTAGTTATTGAAGAAAGCTTTGGTATTCGGGTTACCGAAATTATTAAAGAACAACATTAGATGGAGGACAATAATAATGGCAAAAAGTGTTTTGATCTGTGATGATGCAGCATTTATGAGAGTTATGATAAAAGATATTCTTACAAAAAATGGATATGAGATTGCAGGAGAGGCTGAAAATGGTCTCAAAGCAGTTGAAAAGTACAATGAAAGCAAGCCGGATCTGGTAATGATGGATATTACAATGCCAGAGATGGATGGTATTCAGGCTTTGAAAAAGATCAGAGAAGCAGATGCAAATGCCACAGTTATTATGTGTTCGGCAATGGGTCAGCAGGCAATGGTTATTGAATCCATTCAGTCTGGCGCAAAAGATTTTATTGTAAAACCGTTTCAGGCAGATCGTGTATTAGAAGCTGTTAAGAAAGCTGTGGGTTAAGATGGATACACAGAATGTTCTTCAGATGATCGGAATTCTGATCGTATTTGTTTTGATACTTTTCGCTACTTACTATGTTACAAAGTGGGTTGCCAAGAGCGGCATGGTGCAAAACCATGCCGAAAATATCAAAGTGATCGAGACATTTCGGATTGCCCAGAATAAGTACATTCAGATCATACAGATTGGAAGCAGATACTGTGCAATTGCTGTCTCGAAAGACCAGATCACGTTCCTGACAGAACTAAACGAAGAGGAACTGAATTTGTCATCTTTTCAAAGGAATATGACAAATGTTTCATTTCGTGAAATGCTTGGAAGAATGAAAAAAGAAAATAAGAAAGATATATAGAAAAGGTTGGTATTATGAGAGAACAAAGAAGAGGGCAAAGAAGAAGTATATATTTTATTGCTCTACTGGTTTCGTTGTGCATATTAACCTTTTTTTGTAGTACGAAAGTTTACGCCGCTCGTTCGGTTGATTCCAATGCAAATGTAGATCAAATAGAAGGTACTACAACGGGAAATGTACAAGATCCGGATTCGCCGGAAGATTTCCAATTTAATATTACCTCAAATGCAGGCAGTTCCAGTTTGTCGGCTAGTTTGAAGATGATATTGGTGCTTACTGTACTTTCGTTGGCACCATTTATCATTATTATGGTGACTTCGTTTACCAGAATTATTGTGGTTTTGCATTTTTTAAGAACTGCGCTGGGAACCCAGACGACGCCGCCGAATCAAGTGTTGATCGGACTGGCTTTATTTTTGACATTGTTTATTATGTCACCGGTCATGACACAGATCAATACAGACTGTATCCAACCGTATGAGGCCGGAGAGATGACACAGGAAGAGGCACTGAATGCTGGGTTAAAACCGATCCGTACGTTTATGTTTGAGCAAACAAGACGAAAAGACATCAAATTATTTATGCAGATCTCAGAAGGAAAAGATGATGTTGAGGTCAACAATGAAGATGAAATTCCAACCACAGTGTTGATCCCGGCATTTATGATCAGCGAGCTCAGGACGGCGTTTATTATCGGCTTTTTGATTTATATGCCGTTCATTGTGATCGATATGGTTGTGGCATCTACATTGATGTCTATGGGTATGATGATGCTGCCACCGACGACGATCTCACTGCCGTTTAAAATTTTATTATTTATAATGGCGGATGGCTGGAATCTGGTAATTGGCCAGGTTGTGCGTACTTTTTATTGACAGGAGGTTTGTGAGGTATGACAGATGCTGATGTATTAGATATTGCACAGGCGATGATCTGGACCATTTTTAAGTGTGCTATGCCCACATTGCTGGTGTCACTGATCATTGGTTTGGTAATAAGTATATTTCAGACAGTTACATCCATTCAGGAGCAGACGTTGACCTTTGTCCCTAAACTGATTGGCATCTTTGTGGCGTTGCTTGTATGCGGCAGCTGGATCATGAATAATTGCGTGGAATTGTTTACGGACATATGTAATCAGTTTTCGGTATATATAGGAGGCTGATAAGCCATGTCATTTACTGTTCAGAATGTTGAATTTTATTTGCTGGTTTTGCTTCGCATATCGGCATTTGTGATGACAGCGCCTTTTTTTAGTTATAGTACAATTCCACATCAACTGAAAGCTGCGCTCAGCATTATGCTGACATTGATCGTATTGAATACGATACCGGTTGTGTCATTGTCATATCAGGGAGTATTTGGATATTCGGTACTCGTTCTGAAAGAGACTGTGATCGGACTGATCTTGGGATTTATGTGCAGTATGTGCATGTATATCATCAGTTTTGCCGGTCAGATGATGGATACGGAGATGGGACTGGCGATGTCCAGCATGTTTGATCCACTATCCAATATACAGGTTACTGTTACGGGTAACATTTATAACTACCTGATTATGTTGATGCTGCTTGTCACGAATATGCATTATTATATTATCCGGGCGATCACGGATTCTTTCAAAATGTTTAATGTCGGAGAGGGTGTTTTCCGAACGAATGCGATCAAAGAACTGGCAGTTGATTTTATGGGAAATTATTTTTTGATCGCGTTTCGTATTGTGTTGCCGGTATTTTGCTGTATGCTGCTGATCAATGTGGTGTTAGGCGTTCTGACCAAGGCGGCTCCGCAGATGAATATGTTTGTGATCGGTATTCAGATCAAGGTTTTTGTTGGAATTATTTTGTTGGTCATATTGGTGCAGACAATACCTACGGTATCTGATTATATTTTCAAAGAAATGAGGGAAGTGATCTCTCAGGTGCTGAAAATATTTACTCCGTGATAATGCTAGGATGAGTTTGGTATGATTTTAGAATATAATCTGCAGTTTTTTGCAAATGATGGAGAAGGCGGCGAAAAAACAGAAGACGCCACTCCGAAAAAATTAGAAGAGGCCAGAAAAGAAGGTCAGGTCGCTAAAAGTCAGGATCTGAATACGGCGATCCTTCTTTTTGTTTTGTTTTTGTGCCTTCGCATATTTGGGGGATATATGTATCGTCATATGTGCCAGTTATATCAGTTTTATTATGGTGCAATTGGAGATTATGTGAAAAGTGATATTAACAATCAGAACATTATGAGATTGTTTTTTTATGGAGGCAAAGAGATATTTTTGATTTCTCTGCCGATTTTGGCATTTGGCGTAGTTGGTGCGTTTGTGGTAAATGTTGCCCAGGTCAAATGGAAAGTGACCGCAAAACCAATGATGCCGAAGTTATCGAAAATGAATCCGATCAAAGGATTTAAACGATTATTTTCCAAAGACAAGATTGTAGAACTGATCAAAGCGATCCTGAAAGTAGGCGTGCTGTTTTATGTAGTATATGCGGCTCTGAAAGATGAATGGGGACTTATTACCAACTTATACGCCTTAAATTTTAATTCTGCGATCTCGCTTATTTTGAATACGGTGCTGGATGTCTCATTTAAAATTTCCGCTGCATTCCTGGCAATTGCTTTCGCAGACTGGTTTTACCAGAGATGGAAATTTAAAGACGAGATGAAGATGACCAAGCAGGAAGTAAAAGACGAGTACAAAAATACAGAAGGTAATCCGCAGATCAAAGGCCAGATCCGTCGAAGAATGCAGGAAGCATCCCGTAGACGTATGATGCAGGATCTTCCGGAGGCAGATGTAGTGATCACGAACCCGACACATCTGGCTGTGGCACTGCGATATGATAAAGAAAAAGCAGAGGCTCCCTATGTTTTGGCGAAAGGAGCTGACTTTCTGGCACAGCGTATCAAAGAAAATGCCAGGATGTATGAGATTGAAATTATTGAAAATAAGCCGTTGGCACGTATGCTGTATCACAATGTTGATATTGGAGAGCAGATTCCACCGGAGCTGTATCAGACGGTGGCTGAGATCCTGGCTTATGTATATGGTTTAAAAGGAAAGGTTGTTTAAGAAAGGAGGAAATAGAATATGCAAAAGACCGACATTGCTTTAGGTGCATTTATATTAGTCCCTATTCTTTGTTTGATCATACCGGTCCCGTTACTTTTACTGGATCTGTTATTCGCTTTGAACATTTCATTTTCTATGGTTATTTTATTTCGCTCCTTATTTTCAAAAGAACCATTGGATATGTCCAGTTTTCCTACATTGCTGCTGATGATGACGTTATTCCGGTTATCTTTGAATGTAAGTTCTACAAGAAATATTTTGCTGAATGGAGAAGCCGGTAACGTAGTAAGTACATTTGGTAACTTTGTAGGTGGTGGTAACCTTGTTGTTGGTGCCATTGTGTTTTTTGTCCTTATTTTGATGCAGTTACTGGTAATCAATAAAGGATCAGAACGTGTCAGTGAAGTTACAGCTCGTTTTACGCTGGATGCCATGCCTGGTAAACAGATGGCGATCGATGCAGACCTGAATACCGGTGCGATCACGGATGAGCAGGCAAGAGAACGACGGGAAAAGATCCAGGAAGAATCCGCCTTTTTTGGAGCTATGGATGGTGCTACAAAATATGTAAAAGGAGATGCGACAGCGGGTCTTGTGATCACGGTATTGAACTTTGTGGGTGGTATCGCGATTGGCGTTATGATGAACGGCATGGACATGAACACCGCGATCCAGACCTATTCCATTCTGACCATTGGTGATGGTCTTACCAGCCAGCTGCCATCGCTTATGATTTCTCTGGCGACAGGTATTCTGGTCACAAAAGGATCCAAGGATGCGGATATTGGAAATATATTGAAAAGCCAGCTTTTTTCCACCCCGAAGGTATTATATATCGTCGGCGCGGCGCTGATCGGATTGGGACTGTTTACGCCGTTAAATATTGTTATTTTTGTTGGATATGGCGCCCTGTTTATTATTACAGGAAGAATGATGTCGGACGAATTGCAGATGGAAGAAACGGATCAGGCTGTGTCGGAGGAAGAAGAATCCGCGGAGGAGATCCGGCGTCCGGAAAATGTCAATTCACTGTTGCAGGTGGATGCGATCGAATTGGAATTGGGATATGGCATCATCCCATTGGCAGATGTCAATCAGGGAGGCGATCTTTTGGATCGTGTCGTTATGATCCGACGCCAGATTGCTTTGGAGTTAGGATGCGTGGTTCCGATGATCCGACTCCGGGATAACATTCAGTTAAATCCCAATCAGTATCTGATCAAAATAAAAGGGGTACCGGTCAGTGAAGGCGAAATTTTATTTGACCATTATATGGCGATGAACCCTGGTTATGTAGAAGAAGAAATATCGGGAATTCCGACCTATGAGCCGTCATTTCATCTGCCGGCACTCTGGATTACCGAAAGCCAGCGTGAGAGAGCAGAATCACTGGGATATAC
>CAKREC010000004.1 GCA_934316925.1 uncultured Eubacterium sp. | reverse complement strand
GAAAAGGGGGAATGATGTGTCACACAAAAGGGAAATGAAAGTATCACCAATACGAAGGAACTACAAAGATACGGTTTTTCGCCGCATCTTTAACGACAAGGAAAATCTGTTAGCACTTTATAATGCTCTGAACCAGACGAACTATAAGAATTCCGATGACATTGAGATCATTACACTGGACAATGCGTTGTTTCTTAAGATGAAAAATGATATTGCCTTTCTGATCAACACCACGGAAATGTGTTTAGTCGAACACAGCAGTACGGTCTGTCTGAACTATCCACTACGAAGCTTACTGTATCTGTCTCATGAATACGAGGCAATCCTAAAAAAGCGGGGCGAAAATATCCTGCAATACCATCTTGTAAAAATTCCGACACCTCGCTGCATTGTTCTCTACAATGGACCGGCAATCCGTCCGGATCGGGAGATCATGAAGTTGTCGGATGCTTTTGCCAGCCGGAATGCGAAATCCTGTCTGGAACTGACCGTCGAAATTTTCAACATCAACTATGGGAAAAACCAGGCACTTCAAAAAGGTTGTAAAACACTGGAAGATTATGCTATACTCGTAGCAAAGATCAGAGAGTATGCACAGAAAACAGAAGATCTTTCGTTGGCAATCCACAGGGCTGTGGATTATTGCATTGACCACGATCATCTTCGGGATTTTCTGTCATTGAACCGTGTGGAGGTGGAGCCTATGTTATTATCTGAGGGTACTGTGGAAGAATATGTAGACAGCATGGATCAGGAGATTGAACGACTGAAAGCAGATAAAAAGGGGCTGCAACAAAGCGAAAAAGCTCTGCAACAGACTGTTTTGGAGAAAGACGAAAAGTTAAAAGAGAAAGACGCCCGCATCAAGGAGCTGGAAGCTTTGCTGGCCTCCAAACAGTTGTAAAAAACATATGTAAAAATGCTTCGTATCTGCATAAATCAAAGAAAGTTTGTTTGTCATATACATTTATGACAAGCAAACTTTTTTTCATATACATTATACTTCAATCTTTCCACACGCAATCTTAGTTCCAGAATTTCCTGCCGGCTGTGTATGAAAATCATCTGGATTCAAATGTATGATCACAGTTTTTCCAATGATATCGCATACGCAAAAACGCTCTGAATAAAAAACAGAAAATGCATAACCATGATTACCAAATAGCGGTGGCATATCCCCCACATGATGCGGATGCTCGCAATTATCCGGATTATAATGCCCCATTGTATCAGCAAAAGCGTCCTCCATATCACCGGCACAGGCGCTGCCACTGTGAATATGGTATCCAAATACAGGGGATTTGCATTCTCCACATCCTTGTGGCAAGCCATCAACTTCTGTCACAACATAAACTCCCTTTGGCATTTGATAAAACCATACCATTCCCAAAATATTGTCGTAGGATTCGCTTCCTCTTATTCTTGCTATTGCATTCGTTCTTCTGTTTAGAACGGATCTTAACATCTGCACGCCGCTACAATTTTGTCTGTTCACACTATCACCTGCTAAAAAACATATCATGTTATTTTATTACATGTGAGTGGAGTTCGTGACAGGGGAATGAAGTGCAAAATTTTTTTAATTTTTTTTGGACGAGTAACCAGCAAAATCTTATATTGTTAAAGCGTAAACAATGCTACACAACTTAAAAGGAGGAAAAAAATGGCATACGATTTCAGAGACGAACGCAACAATTGGACAGGAAGCTGTGACGACAGTGGATACTGCAGTGACCGATATGGCCACTACACCGGAAGGGTTTCCGACGATGGCTCAATTTCCGATCGATACGGCAATTATATTGGTTCGATTGATTCATCCACTGGGAAAATCTATGACAGATACGGCAAAGAGACAACTGGTTACGGAAGGTTTATTTAAAAAAGGAGGGCGATCTTATGACAACGTACCAATACACTGCCACCAACTTAATTACCCAAAAATTTGACGAGGAAGCCATCACCTATCATGTGATGACTTCACCCGAGCACGAGGAATTGCTCGTAGGAATCCCCGTCAACAATGGACCGACTGTCTATGTGAATTATATGAGCCAAGATGATGACCTTGACGTTTCTATCCGAGTGTTAGGTTTACTCACGAAAGTAAATCCGACGAAAGAAGACCGCGTACTTAAGGCCTGCAATCTCATCAACGGGGAAGTACGCTTTCTCAAGTTTCATCTCGATGCCAATAACAATGTGAATGCACTATACGACTTTCCCGTAGCTACCGGCGAAAAAAGTATTGGTGACTGTGCTGTTGAGCTCCTGGTACGCATTGTGAGGATTCTCGATGCCGAATTCCCATTACTGGCAAAAGCTGTGTACACCGATGACCCACTTGATCCAGAGCCAAACAGCTTTGCAAGAAGCCAACTCCTTGCACGACTATGCCAGCAGATTGAATTGACATCCAAAAATCAGGATACTGAGTCTACAGACAACAGCTATACAGAAGATGCGCAATATATGTCAATTCCAGATTCATGTGAAAATAATGGAGACGAGTAGCTCCCCCCTTACTACGGATAGGCTTGGTAAAAGCAAGCCTATTTCGTAGTAAAAAAATGTGTTTTGTTTTTGGAAGCCACCTTATCATTTCGCATTATACTTAATGACAGAAACAATATTTTACAACAAAGGAGGTTTTTTTATGGAGCAAACAATTATTAATGAAATTTTATATTCAGAAGTTAACGAGCAGACAGCCTCATTAGAAGGAAGAAACGTATTAAGACTTTTAAGAAAATTTCAAGAGGCAATAACCGATTCTGACTACAGAAATCTTAACAAAACAGTGCAAATTCTGCAACAGCTATGCGAATGTCCTACTTCCATTATGTTGCTTGTAAATTCAAATATCTTTAATCAAGGAGAGCAACAGCAGCTTTTAATAAAAATGGCAGAAAAAGGAGCAAAAGACGTACTAAACGCAATTTCAAAAGTTATAGAATCAACAGATACCGCTCTTGCTCAAAAAATCAACCAATACTTGCATAAAAGAAGTAAGAAAAAGGATGCAATTGCCTTTGATACAAAAGAACTTACAAAGGAAGTATTCGATAAAGCAAATTCTATTGTATGCGATCAGGAAATGACCGTAAATCACATGCTGTTAAATTTATATGAATACAGTGTTAATGGTTGCAACAGTATGCTACCCTATGTAAATTTCATTCTTGGTCCCTCTGGCTGTGGAAAGACATTTTTATCCCAGGAATTAGCCAAGCTTCTACATTTACCATATTTACTGCTTTCTGTCGCAGGTGTCACCGAAAATGGATTCAAAGGCAATTCGACTGAAGATTTAATAAATAAGATAAAGCATTTTGCACTCAAGACCAACGGAAAAAAAGCAGTCATAGTATTAGACGAGTTCGACAAACTTACAAAGCCTAACTATGACAGCGAAGGGGCAAATATATCCGAAACCGTACAGGATCAAATTATGGAATTATTTTCACCTGGCATCCCATTGTCAAGCACCCTTAATACTTCACAATATTTCTTCATCCTCACAGGTGCATATTCCGAGCTGCGAAAAGAAAAGTATACAAAATCTAACACCACAATTGGTTTTGTCACGCGCTCTGCAAACAATACAAAGGCTAACAGTACTCATAATACGCTTACCGTAGATGATCTAAAACAGTATGGGGTCACTGATGAACTTTCACGAAGGATCAGCAACATCTATCAAGTCAATTCATTGACTCCAAAAAGCGTGCTCAAAATTGCATTGCAAAATGATAGCGTCTTTATAAAAAAGTTGCAAAACACTGAAAAAGCATACAATATCAGCATTGATTCAAAAATGATCAAAGACGCCGTTGATCTTGCTTTTCAAGAAAATTTCGAACAGCAAAGTCAAGGTATGATCACTCGCGCATACTCGATCTTTGAAGATACTCTGAATACTCTTATTTTAAAGGAAGTCTTTGATATTGGCTACAATGCTGAAAAAAAGGAGGATTCCACCTATGAAAAATAAAAAACTAACTTATTTTGTATTTATTTTAATCCCGTATTTTTTGACTTCTGGTTTATATACGTATAATTGCCTATATGTTCATACTCAAAGACAACTTGTATATGTAATAGCAAACTGCCTTTTGGCTACCTTAATTTTGTTTTTTCTTCCATATGAACATATAAAAGAAAAGTATAACAATAAATTAGGATTCCGTATTTATTGTGAAGTGATAATAGTGGAGGGAATTATTTGGCTTATTAGCGGATTAGAGTATTATTTGCACTCGTCGTTTTTTATCCTGATCTTAGTATTAGCTACCATGTACACGATTATACAGTCCTTTATCTTAGTCCATAATGAAATAAAGAAAAATATCATATGTGCGATACTTATCATTGCAACCAGTTGTTTCTCTTATATTTTTACTCAACACTTTATGTTAGCCTTTCTAACCTTTCTTGGTTTAAACATTGGTTGGTATGTATTGTATCTTAGTAATAAAAGTAATAGCAACAAAGTTAAACCATTGCTGTGTTTTTTCCTGTTAAATTGTTTTGCAGGATTGATTGGTATTTGGTTATGCAAAGACAATATACAATTGGAAATAGCCTCTGCTCAACAAAACTTATCTGCCACACGACATATTTTTGGAAATTATAAATATATGAATATATTGATTCTGCTTTTATTATCAGTTATAGGCATATTCATTTACAAATGCAATAGAATACTTTCTAAAAGACGTTTTGCTATTCTCATATTAATGTATTGTAGTTTTGCTTCGTCAGCTTTATATTTAATATTAGGCCACCTGACTATTGTACCAAAAACCGGGGAGAATCCGATCAATCTATTTACAGTTCTCTCTGGTACAGCCATTTTGATACGTTTATTTTTCCCCTATAGGATAAAAGCTAAAAGCAATTACTAATTTGATCGCGTCAATCAGGAGTCGGTATATGCAAAAAAACAACCAATTAACATTCGAATTCGGAAATAATTTTAAACTTAGGAAAAGGTTTTTCCACTGGAAAAATCACAAAGATTATAAAGGGTTTGTTATCGTTTCTCCATCTGGTAATGGAAAGACAACCTTTTTAAAAATGGTCCAGACAAAATTGACGGAAACAGAGATTGTTTTCTTGAATGGGTATGAGTTTTTAGAACAAATAATTTATGATATTCGAAATGGTTCATTCTATACATCAAAAACAAGTTCGGATTTTGAACATGACGCGCTACTAGTTGACCACTTAGATGATATCATCTCATGTGAATCTGCATTTGAAATTGTCTGTTGCAAACTTAGAAACATTGAAAATAACAAGTCACAAAATACGCAATTAATTATTTGCACATTCATAGATAAAAATCTGGCTTTTGCTTTTGCAAAAAAAATGAACTATGAATTACTTTCTTTGCGTGAGGTAAAACCTAATATTCGTATTGTTAAAAAAGCAGCCAAAATGTTTGATTTAAACGACCTTTCCTTTGCAGAAACATTTTCTCTTCTCAAAAGCAGAACCATGTTTGAGCTTAGAAAGAATTTGCAAAACCATGTAAAATAAAATATACTTTTAAGCATTACAAATAGGGAGGTACAAATGTTAATTGATACACACATACATTTATCTCATTCTCTATATGACAGCCAGCAAGTGCCCTGTATTTATTTTGAGAATAACGCCTTAAAAATAAAAAAATATGCCTCCAGGGATGATCTTATAAATGATTTTCGCAAGAAAGGAGGACAATTTTGCATAGAACCTGGGATCGATCTTGATTCTAATAAAAAGGCACTTAATCTTTGCAAACATTATTATAGTTTCTTATATGTTGGCGTAGGAATTCATCCTACTCGCACTCTGAAAACCGCATGGAAAAAAAGATATGATCTTAAAAAAATGGCTATGGAAAAAAACGTAATTGCCATTGGTGAAATAGGATTAGACTACCATTACCCACGTTTAGAGCAACATCGTCTGAAACAAAAAAAATGGCTGATTTGGCAATTGAACTTAGCAAGCCAGATGAATTATCCTATTCTCTTTCATGTTCGCGATGCGGATAAAGATATGATTCGAATTCTCAGATGTTATAAAAAGAAAAACCGCCTAACAGGTGGCATTTACCACTGTTTTACCAAAGATATTGACCTTGCCAATATCTTCACGCAGCAATTTGGCATACTACTGGGAATTGGTGCTGCCATTCTCCGTGATGACGCAACCGAATTGCACGAAACCGTACGACAAATTGATTTGGCATATCTCGTTCTTGAAACAGACGGACCCTATGTTAAACCTCCAAGGAGCCAAGTCCTTAGTTCCGGAAAGCAATGGAAAAAAGGAAGAAACAGCAGTTTAATTTTACCAGCAATCATTAGAAAAATAGCTTCAATCAAGGGAATGGCCCCTCTTGAAGTTGAAAAGGTAACTACCCAAAATGCTCTTAAATTGTTCAATATAGCATCGAATGGATCTCACTCAATCAGCTGATAATAATAACCCCTAAAAAGAATGCTTGCCATATGTTACCATATGACAAGCATTCTTCAGATTTTCAAGACAATATTCCTTCCGCCTGCGCCCAACGAGTCATGTTGTCAAAGTCAACGTATATATTTCTTTCTGCCGCTATTTCTTTTGCAAATTTTAATGCCCCTTTGTGTCCACAATCATATGCTGCCCAATAATAAAAAATAGCTAATTTTGCAAACCAGATTGCCTCTGTTTCATTGCCATAATAACTCATTTGCCTATATGTACCAGCCATCCCAAATGCAACCTGACTCTCTTCCTCTTCACTATTCACATACCGATAAGCCGTTTCATAGCACTCTATTTTTTTGTTGAGCAATTCGTTTTTATCAAGGTTATCCGCATTCATATACATTGCTTCATAATACCTTGCCATTCCGCAATATCCTGGTGCGCTTTGTTGCTTCGCCGCTCTTGTATACCATTCAAATGCTTCTGCATAATTCTGTTTTGTTTCATATTCTAATGCAACTTGAAGCTGTGCAGATGCATCTCCTAGGTTAGCTGCTTTCAGATACCATTTAAATGCCTCTTTTTCATTTACTGGTGTGCCACATTGTGAGCATTCGCCCAAACTAAATTCCCTGGCAATACTTAATATCGCATCAATGTTTCCTTGTTCTGCTAACGGCAATAACATTGTCATTTTAGTATTAAAATCTGTTACCGTTATCCCATAAAACAGCATGTCTCTTGGATTTCCCTGCCATGCTCCATGTTCATGGACAACCAAACGAGCCTGATCTATTCTATCCGCTAAATCAGGAACTGGATTTTTCCAGTACTCTGCCAATCTTTCCTTTGCCCATTCCTCATCATTGTCCCATGCTGCAATTAATCGTAAAAAATCATTGCCTATGCATTCTCTAGCATCTGATCTCTCCGAAAATATTTTTTTAACATTATCCAATAAACCCAAATTATTTCACCTCTTTAGCACTTCCAACCATTTACTGCTTAATTTTTCATTACACAATACCTTTGTCATCATTTGTGTTAGCAAATAAATACCTGTATAAAATTCTTGTAACAACTATCCTAAACTTCTTTGTTTTTCTTTTTATCTTTTATGATGTTACTAATTCCTTTCGCACCACCAATAATAGCACCAGATACTAAAGTAAGTCCCACATCCTTTCCCTCTGAAGCATTTTTATCTGCTTGTTTGAGAGCATTTTTCATAATGTTTTTTCCTGTGCTATTTTCCTTTTTCTTTCCCAGCATACATTAACCTCCTAAGTAAAATTAATTAGTCTCGATACATAGTTCCACCACATTCAGGGCAGGAACAAGTGTTGCCAAGTACCTTAACATATGTCTCATATCCACATTTCGTACAAGTGAAATGATCAGATATATAACAAAAAATTCGATATAGCATATCTATCACACACCTCCTTTTACTTTTATACAGGTATTTGACACTAACATTCTATATAAGCATATTATGCTATATAGACACCACACACACAAACAATTTTCTGCTCAATCATTTCCACTAAAAAAACGTTTCATAACTTCCCATTCAAATGGATTAAATCCCTGACCATCTTTTTCCATTCCCTTAGTTAAAAGCAAATAATTGGACGCCTTTTGAACATCCCCATTAAATAGCTCTGTTGCATATTTTTTTATAATAACTGCCTCTTGATCTGCCAAAGATGTCCGACTATGGTATTCTTCCATAGCTTTTGCAAAATCAGTAGAGATACCCAAATTGGCAATTTGAACAGAGCTTGCTTCAAGCCCAAAACCATCCAACATTTTCGTTACATTAGAGTGCAAAAATGTCGAAAAATTACAAGCATTTGCATTAACTGCAATAAGCGGTTCTTCTGCAATGGTAGCATATAACTCTTGTCTTACTTGAGGAGCTATTCGTTTATTAAGGAAATTTCCAATTGCGTTATTTTTCAGGTCAAATCCTTTAATTATGTGAAAGAAAACATCTGGATCAGCTATTCTAACAGATATGTTGATCATTGGATTACACTGTCCCTGCAGCTGTGTTTCAACATCCCTACAAAACAAATCGGGAACTGTAAACGAAATATCCCTATAAACATTTGGATCTGTATCATAATAATAAAAATTAGATGTATGTGTACTTTTTCCTTTGGAAACGATATTTTGCAACGCAGAAAAATATGGGTTTAATCCAGTATATATCGGAAATCGTCCAGAGGTTGTGTATATGTACGCCACACCGTCAACAATCGCCAGACATCCAAATCCAGGATTAATCACTACTCTACTATGAGATTCTACATTTTTTGCCTCAGCTTCACGTAAAAGCTGCTCACCACCGGGATCCTCGACCAAACTATAACCAAAATTGCTCATTCAAACACATCCTCTCTTTTAATTATTTACCTCTACAATTTCCTCATATAATCATTATTGTCATTGTTTGCTATAAACACATCTTCATCCAAATCATCTTTTGCGATCAACTGTATCAGAATTGCAATAATCCCAACCAAAAGTGCAATGAATATTGTTGTATATAATATAACCATAAAAAAAATCCTCCTAGCAATGCTGCGATAATTATCTCCATCTGTCTAATCCGAACTCCCACTATTTGTATGTCAACTTAAATCCATCTGTCACAAAAAAACTCTGCATAGTGTCGCCTATTGCTATCGCTTTAATTGTGATTACACTGCAATCCGCAACATCCACTTGAAAGCTTTTGGGCTTTTCACAAGGATGTATTTTCGCCTTTAAAATGGACTTTTTCTGCTGCTGATCTCCTTTGTATATAATGACCATGCAAGAATTATCATTCGCACTTTCCCACAATCCCATTGTAAATTCTAATTGAGAAAATTTTTCGTCTAGTTGAAAGGACACTTCTCCTTGTAACTCTTCAGAATAGCATGCTATAAGTTTGGAAAATTTTGTTTGATAATTGGACATATAATACTCTGTCTCATATTCTTGACTTTCATTATATGGATCTATTTCATTTTTTTCATAAAGATTGTCTGTGTTCCCATAAATACAAGGTATACTCGCATCATCTATAATGTCAATAACATCTCCCGAAGAAAACACTTCCTGTTCTGGCAGGATCTGATCTTCTTCTGTGTCTTCTTCGTCATTATTTTCATCATGTGCTTTTTCACTCAAACTTGTAATATTTTCATTTTCTTCAATAAAATCCTCACGATTATCGTTCAAAGAATTCAGCAGTTTAACACCAACCGTCAAAGCACCGATTACAAATGCAACTAATAAGATCATTAACAATGTTTTCTTTCTCATACCATCAACCACCTTTTCAAAAACTAAAGACTTTTCATGAATAACGCAATCACAGCAATCGAAATCAGCCCTATTAGTAGATAGCTTGCTATCGTCACAAATGCCCCTATAAGGTCCAAGAGCAAATAGTAAATTCCGGCTTGAGTGGCCAAATCCAACGCAATTGTGAAACCTGGCGATAGATTATCAAAAGCGTCGTAAAAAAATGATACAAGCAGGGCAGCTGCTAAACCTGCAAATAGCATCAAATACTTTGCCGTACCTTCAAGTATTTCTTGCCCACCTGTAAATACGTTGTAGTACTCAGCTAACTGTCCCTTTACAAAAAATGCTATCTCGATTGCCGCTACAATAAGGAAAATCATTGTTAGAGCAATCCTTTTTTTCTTTTCTTTTTCCAGAGCATTCTGTTGATGCTGATCAACATATTTATGATTCGTAGACATCGACATTTTTGAGGGAGGCTCTGTTATTTTGGGTTTTGGTGTCATTATTAATTGTATATCATCTTTCTTCTTTGTCGTCCTGTTTTTAGTTGCATTTATTTTGCACCATGGGCAGCAAGCCTTCAAATCTTTCTGAATATAATGCTCATGTATGCAGCGTTCCGTCAATTGATTCTTATATCTTGCCAGTGCTTCCAATAGTTCGTTCTCAGAATACGTCCGATCCTTTAAAAAAGCTTGATAAAACATCAAATACAACTCGTTGTTTAGCACCTGAATTGGTGGCCGGTTGTGACCCAGATCAGTTTTTTTGCCCGTACCGAAATACGGCATATAGCTCTCAATAATATTTTTTTGTTCAATGATATTTTTCCCGTCGAACATACCTGTATATGGATGAACCCCATTCATTAATACTTGAAAGACCAGGATCATCAAGCTGAACATATCTGTCTTGTAAGTAAAGATGCCATAAGGCAATTTCGTAATAATTTCCTCTGATTTGATTCCCCTTTTTTTCAGTCTTTCGATGTCCAACTGAATTTTGGAATCCAAATATAACGAGCATGCGACATCTCTTTTATATTGTTCACCATTATATGTTTCAAATTGAAAGTTGTCAGTGTCAATTGCATATACTTCATAAGTGTTCATGTCAAGCATAAAATTATTGGGATTGAAGTCGCATAGCAATATCCCATTTTGATGCAGTTTTCCAACAACTCGTATCAGATTTTGTGCAACAGTAACCGTATTCGTTGTTCCAAGTAACTCATATGATTTTGAATTAAAAAGTGTAGTAAATGGTTGCGCCGCTGTCGGAGCAGATCTCATCAGGTATCCTCTAAAGGTCTCATTGTCATCGTATAAACAGTCAAGTGGCCAACAAATATTTTTTTCGTTTTTCAATTGCTGCACTTCACACATCTTTTTTATCTTTTCTTCATTTGTTTTTTGGGGCGTATGCAATAATTTCACGACATAATTCTTGTTGACCCGTTTTATCGTACCCTGCATCCCCCCTTTATTAATATCCTGTAATGACAATTTACTTAACTTCATATTAAACACCCCCTCTTGCCAACTTCAAAAATCCTAGCAGTTTTAAATTCTTTCCCTTTTCCAAATCTCGTAATAATCAGGAATTTTGTCTTTTAAATCATATTTTTCCGGTAGCGTATCAAAATTTGTCCAAAAAACAAAAGTAGCATCATCTTTATTGACTTTCAAGAAACGTCTTAATGGGGCTCCCTCTTCAAAATGCCTTTTCACTTCCTTCATATCAGTTCCTTTGCATAAATCCAACATTGTAAACCCCTTATACATCAAAGCAGTATCATCCAAAGCCTTTTTTATATAGCTCTTCTGATATCGCAAAAAGGACTTTACATTTTTGTGAAATCGTACATCTAAAAAAGGAAGCAGTACAAGCGGATCAAATAAGTAACCATTTCTGAGAATTGGTGCAAAAAACAGCTCCCCAGAAGCTCCATCACTCATTGCCATAGCTGCACAAACGTCATTGTGCACAAAAAAATCCCATTTTTCTTTTTGATAAAAAGGATAAACAGCTCCTGGCTCACTTCCAGAATGATTCTTCACTGACGACATCAAAACTTCTCCTTTTGTATTCATGGTGAGAATCATGCCGTCCCCTGCATGAAAACAATATGCTTTATTTTGGTATATAACTATCATTTCCATGGTAGAGCCATAGTCCTTTAAGTTGCCGGTTCCCTTTTGTATAAAACTCATATAGACAAAATAAAGGCTATCTATAATTTTTTTCAATTTTCTTATATTAAAGCTGCGATCGCCATATTTTTTTACATATGCCTCAAAAATTTTTTTTGCTGTTTCTCCCAAAAATCGGCTGGCTGTCTCTGCTTCTAAAGAAGCAGAGACTCCATCACATACTACCAACAAGGTGTACTTTTTCCTTTTGTTGGACCGAAAAACTTCTTTGACAACATAATCTTGATTTGGCATGTCATTTTCCTTATGTATAGCACCTTGATTTGACAATGCCGATACCAATTGCATATCTTCATCCATAAACCTGTCCCTCCTCGATTAATCATCAAATTTCTTTCCAAATATACTTTTAAACGGGAACATACTTTTCTTTCGTTCTTTGATCTCCAATACACCTTCTCCAGGACTCGGAATTACAATTTGTTCAGGGATCTCCTCATAGACCTCTCCCGTTGTTGTATCAACATTTGAACTTACAGAAGACAAGCAGGAAACAATGTCTGATATGTTGGTGATTGCATCTTCAATGCCTTCATAGTCATCAGATACGTATGTGGAGTCACTGTAATATTCCAGGATTTTACAGGCTTTTTCATTTGTGCCAATTGATATGATCTTTATTTTCCTATCGCCTTGCAGGTTTGTATAGCTATCGTATTTTTTGATTACATTTTCAATTTTTTCCACAGCATCTTCTTCTACTGGAACGCCATCCGTAACATGAATTACAATTCCAGGTTTTACTTTTTTGTTGATCGGATATGCGCCCCACTTTCTCATTTCAGCCTTAGTGACATCAAATGCCTTGTTTAATGCAATTGATGTAGATGTATTCCCCATAGGGGTGTATTCATTCCTTTCTGGAATGTCCCGTACTGAAACAAAATCACACACCTGCTCAATTTTTGTGCCATATGTTATAATGCATACTCTGACTTTTGCAACTGCTTCTGGATTTTTTTCCAGGATTTTTTTGATGATTGCTGGAATCATTTCAATCATTGCCTTTGCTACTCCCATTGAATTCGAATGATCTACAACAACCGTAAGACACAACACTTCATCCGAATCATTTAAGTACTCTTCACGAATGTCATTCAAATTTAATTCATCAAAATCTTTTACCATAATAAATTCCTCCTCTTTCTTACATTTCTTTATGATTATAACCGTTCCGCATGTCAGCACAGCCAAAATAATCTACATTTTTTTTTGATTCATGTATCCAACAATTTCATTTGTTTCTATATTTCTTATACAATTTAATACCGATGTGTTTTTTTCGTCTATTTCGGAATCCAAATGAATATGTCCACTATACCATCTGGTAAATTGACATTTTTTTCTTATCTTCTCCAGATATTGTCTAAAATCTCTTTCCTGACTAACGCCGCTATGTCTATATTCCGTTTTAAAAACACCAGCAGGCAATGTATGTGTTAATATATAGTCCACCTTCCAGCAGCTTTTTTTTAAATTGTTTGTTCCATTTTTCATCTCTGCTTTATTAGGCAGCTCTAACTCAGGCCACCAATTGTGGTTTCTTATCCTATATTCCGAGTCTTCAGAATATGCGCCACCAAAGCTAAATATTTTCTTTCCTTCAATTTCATATACCTCACCACGCATAAGATGTATTATTTGCGGAACGCCATATAAACTTCTACGAATAACATGAACTTGTCCCCCTTTCCAGATTTCAACGGGATATTTCCCCAAAGCGGCATGGTTTTCATGATTGCCATCAATAAAACAAGTGATCCATGGCTTTCTGGCTAATAAGTCTAATTTCATCCCTTCCCACATGTTATTTTCAATCTGAGAAAAGATAAACGAAAAATCGCCTGTGATAAATAAGTAATCGCCATCATCTAAATTATTTAATAATATGTCATTTTCAAATGGCTTTATCTGACCACCACGGTCTCCCGTTATATACATCTTCTTTTTCACTTTTTTCTTTTCCTCCTTAATATGTCCGAAGTGCATTTTGGGGATATTTATAATTTTTTGCAAAAAAATATCCTGATACAATAAATTTTTCTCATTGTATCAGGATATTCATCTTCAACTTCCAAAAATATTAATTATTCTTCCAAAGAACACAATAAACGCTCATTAAAACTTTTGAGTTTTAATTCGTCATTGTTTATAATCGCCCCAATTAATACTTCAGGAACAGCCCTTTTTTCATAAATTGCTTCTAAAATATCTAAATCATATTTCACATCTTCATATGTTGTATATCCTCCATTCTCATTCCGTTGCATTATAGCTTTTATCTTCTGAACAACACTAACTTCATAACTTTCTTCCAGTACATCTACGTTGTTGTTATACCATTTTCCTCCTGTTACCATATAATAAAAGATTTTAACAATCGAATATAAATCACTGGCCTGATCAATTTTGCACATTTTTTCAATTAAATTCCGGAGATTAATATTATAATTGACACATTGATACTGCAATTTTGCTTCCGCTAATTCTTCCAATGCTTTTGAGCAATAATTTACACTTGAAAATCCTATACTTTCATTAGCTTTAATTTCTTCTGCTATTTCCTTCATTTTGGCAAGATCATTATTCGCATTTTCAATCTTTTCCCTATACTTCTCATAGTTGAAACTAGAACCATAATCTATTATATAGATGTTATCAGCCAAGTCATCGGTTGCACCATAATCCCGACCGATCCATATGTTTTCCGGTTTTAAATCTCCATGCAGCCATCCGCGTTTAGAAAATAGAGGTTCAACCAATGATATGAGCTGTCTGGTTATTTTTATGGAATCTTCAAATCTTTCTTTGATCGAAGAAGCCTTTTGATCCATAACTATGCCAGCCAATGTATTTCCTGCCCTAAATTCCGTGATAGCATACAATGTATCCCCTATGCGTTTTAATTGGTAGGGACTAGCTGCAGGCAATACATGATTACTATTTTTAAATTGCGTTTCATCAGAAAAAATATCTTTTAATACATTCAGTTCATACTGCATTCTTTGTTCTTGTCTATTAATTTCCTGTTGTTTTTTTGTTTCATTATCACAATTAATCAAAAGCTCCCCATTGTTTTTTCTGCTATATTGCAAATTCCCAATGAAATTTTTCGGTATTCGTGGATAATACTCCTTTACAATATAGTTCTTTCCATCCTTTTCATTCCACGCCAAATACACTATGGAAGTTCCCCCCCTACCAATGCACTGGTAGGACGAAAATGAAGGATCAATTTGCTTTAAAACGTGACTTTCTGGATACTGATCAAGACTGATCCTCTCGTCTTCAGTTTTTATCATCACAAATTCCCTCCTTCAAAGATTGTTTTAAACAGTGTTTTCCCTTTTTCTAAATAAGCAATTTCCATATTCGTAAATTCAAATCCAATGCAGTCTTTTTTTACTGCGTAATTATCCTGTATGTTTTCAGTGAGATATTTAAAAACCTTCTTAAATGTCTGATTAAAAATTGAATCTTCTTTCTCTTTGTCAGGATCAAATCTTGAGTTTATGATAATGTGGTTATATACATAATCCAAATCACTAACCTGCAAAACGTTGGCATCTTGTTCGCTATTGTAATACATTAATGCATACAGTACAAATGTTAATAATAATTCACGGGATACAACCTTTTTCCCCTTCAGAAAACTATAAAATGAACTGTCATGATCTAGTTCCCCAGGTCTTGGAGCGTATCCCCTATCGTTTGGGTTTATGTCATCAGCAATTACTCTTTGATTTCTTGCAAGCATTTCATCCCTAATTCTCCTAATATCTTCCCCATTTACATCCATATCATTTTCCTGTGCAATCTGAATAATTTTCTCGTCCTGCAACCCTCTTGCAATACATCTTGGAACAAAACCAGCGCACATATCTGCAACATACTGATCTCCATCATCTTTACCTCGCTCATAGGCATGGTAAGTTATATCATCAAATACTAACTCATAATAGAGATAAATATCATGAAAATTCATATAGCATTCATTTAGCAAGTACTCTTCAATGGTTTCACCATCCTTTAATGTAGTTCTCTTGTTAGAAATTGGAACTGAAAAAAACCACAATCTAAATGTACCCTCAACAAATCTTTGTCTTGCTGTAATACCTCTTCTCGATATAACCTTGAGTACATCATCCAGTAAATCATACTGTTGCAATTGTTTTAATTGAACTCTTACAATTTGTTGAATTATCCTATACAAATACCAATTTCTTCTGGCATAGGTATTTAAAGAATACTGGATCAATCCTTTATATTGCTCATTATTCTTGCAGAATTCAATGAAATTTTCATTCTCGTTTGGCATAGGAAGCATTTCTTCTCCATTCAATTGATTGATGTTTAAAATATGCTTCTGCGCAATTTCAACCGAATTTCTTGTATAATAAACTACTTCTTCATTCTGATGATTTGCATCAACTGCCATGCACATTTCATCTACTCGCGCCAAAAAGTCCCCTACAGTCATTTGCATATTACCATCTTCTATAATCGCACTTAAATCACCTCTGGCAGTTTCATACTCAGATAAATACCTGCACAAATCTGTTGATTTTTTTCTCCACTTCAGAACAAAAAACATGATGAGCGTTTTCTCTTTCCAGAATTCTGACATTCTGCTTGGATCATACAACTCTCCGGGATTCGTATCAGCATAAAAAGTCTCCGCTAAGAACTCATAGAACTCCTGATAATCAACATCCTCTCTCAGCATATCATTATCACAAAAAAGGAAATATAAAAAAACAACCATTCCCTGCTTTGTTATGTAATCTAAAGGAATTTCCAGACACGTATTCAGGTCATTCTGTTGATTTCTTATATATTGTCTAATCCAAGTTCTTATTGTACCAATTTCCCCTTTTAACCTGATAACGGTTTGTCCCTGATTATTCGTTTTCAAACCAAGTCTTCGATACAAATTATTTGTATCAAAAAAATCTTTGAGGACGTCATATTTCTCCCTATACTCATCGTTTGTCAATTTTTCAAACTGCTCAATATCCACATATTTGTTTAGATTTTCCAAAAAGTCTTTTTTTGTAGCCATATATTACCTCTCTCCTTTGTTGTTCAACCCTGTTTTTCATACATGTCCTTACTGATGATGTTTACAAGTATAGCTCCGCCAACGTATGTATTGCATTAATTGCTGCCTTTGTCTCTTGCAAATAATTTGATGTATTAGAGAATTGTCTATCCGTTTTTTTGTCTGGTACCCCAACACAATCAATATACAAATTATTCTCAAGTGCAAGCTGCATAAACTTCAAATATTGAAAGGGAACATAAATTGTAGAAGTTACCAACAACAATTTGTCTCCCTCATTAATATTAAATTTTTTCATAAAAAATTCAAACGTATCCATAGAATTTGCTCTTCTTGCAGGGTTCGGTGAGGCTGCTGCAATTGAATATATCTTTCTTGCATCCTTATACTTTCTAATTGCCCAACATAAATTGGGATTTGTATTATTGTAACTGTCTTCTTCAAAATTGCCCTCTCCCAAATTAAAAGCCTGCTCCAACCCCTTATTGATGGCATCAAATTCTGTTTTTGCCCCAGGTGCATACTGCTCAATAGATTTTCCCTCAACCTCTGGGTTTATTACCCTTTTGCCGCTCAACGCCACAACTTTAATATTTTCTTTATTGTATTTAGCGTAAATCTCTGCTGCATATTGACAACGATAAAGATTTGAAAGTCTGGCTCCGCCTAAAGGCAAAATATAGTCTGGCTCTTCACAAGGCTCAGTAATTCCACGTAATCCAAGTTTTTCTATTAAAGGCATAATCTTATTCTCGTTTGTTTTTGCAAATGAATTGTCATAAACATCCCAGCGCTCTTTTCCATTTCTATAATCCCACACATTTGCAAAATTATTAAGGTATTGTATCTTCTCATTTAAAGGAAGAGACGGATCCACCCTTCCGCCAAACAAAAAAACCAATTCTGTCAATTCCTCTGATGATACCCATCTATCTATTTCATGAAACAATTCATCTATCCTATTTTGTTTGTTCTTAGCTGAAGCTGGGCACTTAATTCTAATAATTTCTGTCATTGCATTACCTCCCAATTTTATAAATTCTCACTTTTCATTTTTTCAAACTCGTCTATTAGTTCATTTAGCTTGTTTCTTTCATTCTCATCAAAGCAAGAAAGAATTTGGCGAATACCAATTTCTCCACATTCTTCATCTCCATCTATTTTTCGCTCTATTTTTCTATACAAGTCAACAGCAGTCATCCTCGCTTCTCTATTTAAGCATTCAATGCACAATTGAAGCTGAAATGGAATACTTTTGCATATTTCCTCTGTTTTTTCGATATTGTTTTTTTCAGATTGTAAAAAATGACATTCACAGCCGATTGCATTTATAACGATTGAAATATCTTTTTTTAACTTTTTTACACAAGTATCATCCGTATACACATCTAGGACATGATCGAATCGTTTGTCTGCAATATAGGTTATGTACTCGGTATATATTCTGTATGCATTTGAAAAATCCAACATTTGATAATAATCTGATGCAATACATCTATAACTTGCTGTTAAATCAATTTTGTTTTCTTGCCTAAAGCGTTTTGCCTCTTCATGCCATTTTAATGCCTTTTTATAATTTCTGTAATACGCCCCATAATAACACGCTCCAATGTTGTTCATCGTCTTGCCAATGAATCTATTTCTTTTATCCCGTTCAAGGCTTCCGAGCTTACATTCCTTTGCTAATTTTAAGGCATCTTTATGTAAACTTATTATGATCTCACCATTTTTCTGTTTTTCCTCTTCTTTTCTCCTATCCACTTGTGTGCAATTGATAAATTTTGAAGCATCACGCCAGATAATATAATTATTTGCACAATAGCCGATTGAATTCAAAATATTTGCCTTTTCATACACATCTTCGGGCAATACATCCGAATCCTGTTCTATATAGTCATACAATTTCCATGCATACTCTGCAGCTGCCTGTCTGTTATTTTCATCATCTAATATAGAAGTGTACTGAAATACCAACATAAAAATCAATTTTTTATAGTTTTTGCCAATAATCAATTTCACATTGTCTGTAAGGCTCTTATCAAATAAATTTCCTCGATACATAGATATTAAGGATTCCAACATTGAAAAGTGCATCGTTTGACGCTGTGGGTCATAGCTCTCGCCTCTATATGTGAATTCGCAAAGATCTTCTAAAAACTGCACCAGTTTTTCACTGTGCTTATCCTCCCCTGTAGTTCTTTCAATGCACCAACGAAAGCCCTTAGCTGCCCAATATTCTCTAATCATATCATGTCTAAATTGAAGTTTATCATCAAGTATTTGAAGCATATTAAGTGCCCTTATTGTCCTATTGATTTCTTCCCGAATTTTATTTTCCTCTAGTCCAAGGTCAATATAAATCTCTTGCAGTAATCGTTCCATAGCATTCCCATCACTATTATCACATAAGCGCCTATACACTTCTCCTCCATCTACGATACTATGCAACATAGCTCCCTCAACATACAGTGCCAAAATAGGCAGAATGCCACTATTCAATACATTTTCAACCAGCATATCTCTTGGGTTACACAACTTCAAAGTTCTGTTTTGAATCATTTCATGATCATAATAACATTCCAATAAATCAAATTTTGTCTCAATCTCCTGAAATCTCTCTGCAGCTTGTTCATTTTCTTTAATTTCCTCATAAACAGCTCTCAACATTGGAACTTGCAAAAGTTCTCGCAACTTTTCATTCTCATTTAAGTCTACCGTTAATTTTGCAAAATGTACCACCTTGAAATTTCTGTAATCCGTCTCTTGTTTAAACTCTTCTAAAACACATCTCAATTGACTTTTCAATATTTTCCTTGTTGTAATAACAATATCCAAGTTCGGACAATCCATAAATCTGACTCCGTCAACCGTGCCCATGAGTTCGTTTGTAAAATGCTGAATCACGTTCATTTCGCTTATTCGGCGGTTATTATATAATTCATTCAAACCATCTAACAATATTAAATATCTATGCTCACTGTCCTTACGAATCATGCTTCGAATTTTATCCGGTTTAACTCCATCAGCATTAATATCATAGTATTTTTTTATAATACTCCGTGCAATTATACCTGCTTGAACAAAGTCATCATCCTCAAGATTCACGTCTGCTAATCGTATAAATATAGGGATGACGTTATCTTCTCCACATTGCAGTCGCTCCCGGTATCTATTATACATTGTCTTTAGTACTGTCGTTTTTCCATATCCTTCTCCCGCCTCTATAATATAATTGCCCTTATTTTTATCATATAACTCAATAAAATTCATAACCCCATCTCATTCCTTTCCCACACATGGAATAGCCTCAAAATATGTATTCCCGATATATCTATCAAAACACGATATAACTATAGTTCATTATACCGCAAACATTAGTTTTTTTCCAATCCCCTCACACCAGCAGCGAATAATATTCCCACGGCCACACCACGCTGTCAAAGCAATTTTCCATATATTCCCAGATGTCGTCATCCGCATATCCCATCATGCGGAATATAACGCACACGCTTTCCCGCAGTTTTTCGTACGTGATCTCTCCGGTTCCATTCAGATACTGCAAAAATAGTGCCTGCTGGAGCACCGCATATTCCAGTGCCATCCATTCCAGTTTTACGAGCATGTCCAGCACCTGCCCGGTTCCCGGCGTGATCAGGGCGGAGGATATCTCTTCGGCAAAAAGAGCCCGCATCGGTTTCTGCCATTGTTCCATTTCCTGTTGATACGCATTCCATCGTTCGAGATCTTGGCATTCCGGTGTCTTTGACACATCCGCAAGCGGAATCAAAAAATCCGCGTAAATGTTCTGTTTGCGATATATTTCCGAAATATCCAGAAATAACAGACGATACTCTTCCTGCCGTTCGGGCGTCATTTGCCGGTCCTCTCCAATCGCGTTCTGGATTGCCCGGATGTCTGTCGTTTTTTTATAATGCGGGAATTCTTCTTCCAGCATGCCCTTTTGCTCCCATTCATCCAGATCCAGCGCGATCAGAAAGCAGATCTCCATCGCCGTGTTCAGCTTGAGATCCGATTGGTTTATAATGCTGAAAAACCAGTCCCTGATTTCAAATAACACCGGATTTATCTCGTAGATTTCCTCGGCAAGCGTCTCCTGTTCTTCTTCCTTTTCCTGAATCTGAAAATGATCGTTTTCCCACAGAAGATCCAGAACCGCCGGGCAGCCAGGCGTCAGTCCCCGCTCGATTCTGCCCGGATACTCATGTTCCTCCCTCGGAAATGTATGACAGGTATGGGAAATTGCCCCTTCTCCATCTCGAAGTACAATCTTGCACAGTTTTTCTTCATTCAGGAATGGACACATTCCGTCTTGCTGCAGCTCAATGATACGTCCCTCTTCCACTTCTCTGACTTTCTTTTTCCATTCCTCGTCCCAACGCATAAATGTCTCGTCGTCTACGGCAATGCGCCACTGCATGCAGCAAGTCATCGGACAGTCCGCAGCTGTACATTGAAATTTTTCATAGTAATCCGGTTGATATAGTTTCATTTTATTCTAGTCCTTCATCATAAAGGCGGTTGATCGCCGACTGTGCCTCTTCCATCTCATGTTTCTTGCGGAAACGCTCGCGGTCGTCCAGGATCGCAAGCATTTCATCTACTACCATTTCCACACTAGGATCCGTGATCCGGTACAAATACCCCAGCATCCGTGTCGCCGTGTAATCGGTATTCATATACTTATACGCGATCTCGTGGCACAATTCTTCCGGAAATCCTTTTTCGATCAATGCCTGGTACACTTCTTTGCTTCGTTCTGATGCCATCATTTTCCTCCTGCGAAATCTTGCGAAACTGCGATTCTTCCATTATGATCTGCTTCTCTGTCGGTTACTCCAATGTGTTGATCCCTGTCAGGCATGCCAGCCAGGTTTTACCATTGGCCCGTTTGGCATCCAGCGTATTGATCGCCACACTGAACACATTTCGTTTGGCGGTATCTCCTACATCAACCAAACTTCCCAATGCACTGATCACATAAATTCTTCCCTGATAACTTCCAAGATAGATCATTTCATGTCCCTGAAAATACAGGACACTTCCAAGATGTGCTTTCTCGATCAGCGCGGTCTTTTCTTCCTCTGTTTTTGTTGAAATATCGGTACATCCCGGGATCTTCTGCTGCCAGGTTGTATTTCGTGGCAGTGACAGTCCAAAACAACTGTAGATCCGGCACACATACAAGGAACAATCCAGAGCGTCCAAAGAACCGCCCCAGCCGTATCGATTTCCAAGGCACTCATACGCAAGTTCCAGAATATTTTTCTCGGTAAATGGCAGATATCCGACATTTACTTTATTATGTTCCGAGATCAGAGCAAGTTTTTTCTCATACTGTCCGTCTGCCGTTCTGGTTGGCAGATATACAACATAATTGTGCCAGTCCCCTCTGCCGTCGATCGTGCTGGCAACTTTATCCTTTTGGGCAAGTTTTAACCGTGTGCCGAGCGTCAGCGTCTTTGCAGAAATCTCCGGATTGTAAAAGGAGGTCTCTGTCACGATCTTATCCGTTGTAACTACAAGGAAATTCGTCTTCGTTCCATCTACCTGCCAGGCATCCAGCCATTCCTCTTTTGACTGACAGATCGCAACATCTTCTGCTGCCACCCATCCGGTACAGTTGGCGGTATAACCCCAGTAAAATTTTCCATCGGCAGTCTGCGCCTTTAAAACCATTGGCTCATTGATATTGATCGCTGAGTTCACACCTTCATTGTCCGTATCGGTCGCCGAATATCCAATATAATCCGCCGTCGGACACCATTTTACCTCGGTTCGTTTTGTACCGACCGCATATTTGACCGTATCCTGTTCCGTTGCCGACGTATTATTTAAAATGTTGTTTTTTATCTCTTCAAAATAGGTCTGCTTGTCAACGGCTTCTCCATTGGCATAATAATTGCTGCGATTGGCATCACTGTCGATCGATTTTGCCAGACTTTTCTGCAAGGCAGCTCCATCGTAGGTTTCCGCCATATTTTCAAGATCATACATGCCGGTTCCGGATGTTTCCAGAATCTCCTGATTTTTATCTGCAATGCTCTTTTGGTCAAGCAGAACCTCATTCGACTGTTCACTGAGATTGGTCCAGAATTCCGGTTTTGCCATCGCCTTTGTAACACCATCGGCATAGGAAATCTTTTCCTCTTCCGGAATTTCTTCCCCTCTTGCCTTGAAAATGCGGGTCAGCACATTGTGCTGCAAATTACGATAGAAAAATTGATAATCGTAATCATGAAAGTTTCCTTCCTCAAGAAAATCCGTCGCCGGCGGATAATCCGATGCCGTAACTCCTGTCACTTTCAAGGTTCCTCTTGTCTCATCCAGATACGCACCACACAGATTCTTCGTCTCTTTTTTGATACTTCCATCGCGGTTTACAAAGCAGGCGCCCTCATTGAGAGATTTGTCCGCTGCCGTGGAATCTGTCTTCCAGTTCAATGGATTAATTCCATTGATATGTGTATCTTTTGGCACAATGATCGAATCTCCGTCATAATCTTCCGCTTCGGAGCAAAACGATACGACAACGCCCAGATCATCTTCAGCCTGCGCCATTTTGATGTCCGGATTCTCCTGCAGAAATTCGTCGCTGAAGTTCCAGCCAAGGGCGTAGGACGCCACATAATCATCCATAAAGTCTTTGTCATCCTGATAAATCGTCAAAAGTTCTTTGATCAGTTCCGATCCCTGGGAAAAACCGGCAAGAATGATCGGCGTTCCTGACTTATGTAGATCCATAAATTTCTGGAATGCCCTTTTTACATCATTTAAAGCAACTGTTTTACACTTTTCTTTTGTTGCCCCGGTCTGCTGTACCCCTTCTTCGGTCTGCTGACGGTAATATGGAGCATAGAAATGTGTATAAGTTCCGCCCTGATCTTCTTCGGTCTGTATCGTCTTATTGTAAATTTCCTTTTCCCTGTCCACTGCCGATAAGAACTCTTGGCGGACGTCCACATCGTACACATCCATATTCAATTCTGTCTTTGATCCCTGTACTGCCGTTGGATTCAGGAAAAATACATCGGCATATGTTTCTTCGTCCATCTCCCGCGCAGAAGGCCGGTATGCCCAGGCTGCATCATAACGATAGCTTGGCATCACCTCATCACGCTTAAACATATCCGTCACGGTGCTTTCCTTGACTGTCACATTTCTCTGCTCTGCCATATAATCGAGTTCAGGATCCTCCTTGGAAATGAGACCGTATAAAATGGTGTAGTCCGTATTAACAGGAACCATAGCAATGAGATTGTCTCCCTGACTGCTGGCGTATACGACATGGGCTTTTCCATCTGCGTCAGTCCACTGAACATTCGCTGCCAGAAATTCATTTTCCTTACATTCAGAGGCATCTAACTGTATATATTCGCAGCCTTCTTTCCGGTCATAATCCCACTCTGTTTCATTGGTTTTCGAAATATTTGCCTCGTTAAAGACCTCATCTACCGCGTTCAGGTCATTAGAATTCCGGCTGCGCCGCATACTGTATTTGACATACGCCTGATAGTCTTTATAATCCGTTGTATTCATTGTTACATAAGCTGTATTGAACCATATTTTCAAATAATCTGCATACTTGAAGTTCTGTTTTTTATTCTTAAACAAGGAATAACAAATATAATTTAAAACCGCAGAGTTAGTATGAACTCCGGAGTTATCATTCCAAAGAGAGGAAAGATACCGGTTGGAAACCCAGAACATATCTCCTACATATTCCGGCTGGTCTACGGCATGCGGATCTCCCATGATGCGGCAGGCACCTTCCCGGGACGGACCACTTTCTCCGATTGACCATTTATCCTTGTCGCACTGACTGTCATCCAGAACATTCATTTCCAGAAGATTGCCTACAATATCCGCATATGACTCCATGATCGCACCGGATATTCCGGAATATTCCATTCCCTTTGCAAAATTGGCCTGAATCGCATGACCATACTCATGCGCCGCCGTGTCTAAGATTGCCTCTGACTTATAATCCGCAAATACAAATCGCGATTCATTGCCGATCGAGGTAAAAAATGCGGCATTGTCAATCTCTTCTCCATTGCTTCGATAGCCAAGATAAAGGCTGATGCTGTTTCTTCCTTTTCCATCGGTCGACTTGTACCCCATCTCACCATAGTAATCATAGATTTTCATGATATTGTGAATGGCGGAAACAAAATTTGGAGACAGTTCTTCCGGTTTCTCAAATAATTTTAAGTACCGATGCAGCACGCCATCCTCATCATCAATGTAATCATATGTCATGATCTTTCTTTTCGTATCGACCACAAAATAATGCGTATCGTCATACTTTGCTACCGGTAATTTGACTGTTTCTCCGGATGCGTCGGTAAACTCCATTTCCTGCGTTTTCACACTGCGAAATACATTGGAATTTCCCATCGCCTCTTCGGTCGTCAGGTTTCCCACATACGGAATGCCTGTGGAAAACAGGTACTGTCCTGTATACGCATCAATGGCATATTTTAAATAAGGATATTCGTTTTCATCTTCTAAATATGCCGGATTTTTTCCGATCACAGCCCAGACCAGTCTGGCCCCGTCTGCGTCGTCAGCGTTCTCAATATACGGCTCCGTCAGATTATCTTTGATAAAGTCCGGATCGATCGCTTTCACGGCTTCTACCGCGGCATCTGCCTCGATCATCTTCGGTACTTCCAGGCCTTTCACATCCGAGTACAGACTGCTGGAATATGAAATCGTATTTCCTTTTGCATCTGTCGCTAATACGACACCACAGTTCGGGAGCAGATATCCGCTTACGATCTGATTAAACCGATAATAAATATCTCCGTTGGAGTCCGTGTCTTTTTGCAAAAAACTCACATCAATATCTTCGGATTTTTCTACCCCTTTCAGCGCAGCTACTGCCTGATAGGCTTCTTTTTCACTGGTTACCGGTTTATTGTAAACCTGTCCACTAATAAAGGACACCTTACCATCTTCATGGCGCACAACATCAAACGCTTCGTTGTCCTTATTCCATTCCGTGATCTGCTCAATCGTCACCTCTTTGACATCTGGTGTCGGAACAATCGTCGGTTTTGGTGTTTCTGTCGCCGGCTGCGTCGGTTCCGGTGAAAGAGTCGGCCGAGGAGTAGCCGTTCCTTTTGCCACCTGCCCGATCTGTGGCACCTGCGTTGTCTTCGGTGCTGCCGTCTGGCTCTTTGTCTTATTTTGCTTTTTCTTAACAGTGACCCGACAAGTATACTTTTTCTTGTTTACCTTTGCCGTAATCGTTACTTTTCCTGCTTTTTTCGCTTTTACAATCCCTTTTTTGGATACTGTAGCAATCTTTTTGTTGCTAGATTTCCACACAGCCTTTTTCTTTGTGTTCCGCAGTTTGAGTTTCACGGTTTTCCCTACCGTGATCGTTGCGGTCTTTTTGTTCAGCCGGATCTTTTTGCTCTTTGCCATAGCATCCGGTGAAGCCATGGTAACTTGTCCCAGTAGAAGTGCCAGTACCATGATCATACTGATTGCTTGTTTCTTATTCATACATTGTCCCCTTTCCATTTTTCATCATTGTGACGGTAACTACTTGTTTCTATCATACTATAGCCGCTTTATGTCAGCAAGAAAAATAACAGATATAAATGTTATAACTTGTTCATAACGTTAAGTTGTATTATACTTACTACAGTATTATAGCTTAGGAGATATTATGGCAAACACAGATTATAAATCAACAGACGGTTTGATGAGACACCTCAGAAATAATGGAATTGCTATTTCTGGCAGCTCACAAAAGCAACAGTTAATTAATACCGGATATTTTCATGGTTACAAAGGATACCGCTTTTTTGTTTCTTCTTCAAATCAGCTTCCTTTTACCTCATACAACGAAATTTATTCAACAATACAATATGATACAAAACTTAAATCACTTTTGTATGGTAAAATGATGTTTATTGAAACAGCATTAAAAAATATTGCTTTAAATACAATTATGGCTGAAATTGGCTCAAGCAGTATATATGAAATGTATGACAAGGTAGTCAGCAGTTACAAGAATGCCCCAGCCAATACACCAAATGACATCAAAAAGAAATACCAGAATAATAAACTCAACCTGCAAGGTTCTATCCAAAATTCAATTGCGGCTGCATATAGAAAGAACAACCCCAAAATTACACATTTCTATAACAATGTAAATTATAATGAAGTACCTATTTGGGCAATTTTTGAGATATTGACTATGGGTGATTTCGGGTATCTTCTTTCTTGCTTAACAATAAATATGAGAGAAAAAATATCACGAGCAATCGGTATAAATCTTTCCAGTGATACATATCGTGAGTTGGTTTATAAATATGTATATGCCTTAAAAGATTTGCGTAACGCCATTGCTCATAACGATATCGTCTATGATACCCGTTTTAGAAAAATGGATCCTTCCAGACCAATGAAGCAATGTCTGATGTTCGAAATGAGACTGCCTTATATCAATTTTAAAACGATTGGTGACTATATCATACTTATCTGTTACTATTTAAAGCTATTAAGAGTTTCCAAAACAGAAATCAAAACATTTATACGAGAATTCGAAAAAATTACAAATAAGTATCTAAGTTCAGTCAACCCTAATGTTTCAGCTATTACCATTCATCCTGATTTAGATTCTCGTATGTCAGTATTAAAAAATTCTATTTAATCACTTGTATATTTTGCTCACTTATAGTATATTATAGATAGCAATTGGGGTATGTGTTTGCGGACACATACTTGGAGGAGCCGGAGAGATCCGGCTCCTTTTAAATTCTACGAATCCGCGATCTAAAGGCTATTCTTTATCCAAATATTTAACCCATTATCGGGATCACACAAATCTGTTTTTACAAACCCACTCTTTTCCCAAAAGCATTCACTTTCCGGTACTGCAGTTAAATATATTTTTTCGCAGCCCTCTTTATGTAACTGTTCACATACATGCTTTACACAGCCGGTTCCTACACCGCTTCCTCTCCATCTGTTCTCCACATAAAACTCCATAATATAACCATAGTCCGGTGGTATTACTCCTTTAATGCCTCCGTCTACAGAATAAAAGGCAAATCCGACAGCTTGATTCCCACTCCATATCACATCGAAATATATGTTTTCATTTGAGTTTGCAATATGAATGCGCGAAATCAAGCCATTCCGCAAGTCTTCCTCCGATTCTTCCTCGCCAATTTCAACCATATACTTCTTCCACATAGGAAATAACACTTCTATGTCTTCAGGCACATTCTCCGCGGGTTCATAATTTCTGTTCATAATATCTTTCTCCTTATAAAAAAATATAACATGTCTTCCTACTGAAAACATGTTATATTTATCATATTATGAACTTTTCGTTTCACAAACTACCCAATGGCAGATGAATGATATATGTTTCCAGCTTGGTTTGTTAAGTTGTTCATATCATTCACCTGCCTTTCTCTGAGCAGTATTATCAATTCTGCAGCTTATTTTTCAAGCAGTTTTTTCTTCTTTACCTTACTATAGCTTCCATAAACTTTTGTTTTTCCGGATTTCTTATAAGAACGAACTTTCACATAATATGTTCTGCCCGCTTTCAATTTTTTGAGGACAGCAGAAGTCTGGTTTTTCTTTACCCAGATTGTTTTTGCTTTCTTCATCTTTTTATGATCCGAGTACGAAATCTGATAACCGGTTGCCTTTTTATCCTTTTGCCACTTTACGGTCAACTTGTTTTTACCGGACAATTTCAGACTTTTGATTTTCTGTTTCTTCGGAACGATCGTAATTGTAATTTTCTTTGTTGCTGCCTGATACTGATCATTTCCTGATGCAGTTATCACAATAACGGCTTTTCCGCATCCCTTGATTTTTACTTTACCTGTTTTGGCATTTACGGTAACCACGTTTTTGTTTAACGACTTATACGTGATCGTGCCTTCTGCTTTGGCATTTAAAGTAAATGCTTTACTTCCCCAGGTTTTCTTTATTTGAGAAGCTGCTCCTGTGATTTTATTTGTCTTCTTTTCTGTTACACTACTGGATGGTGATGTCTGTTTATCCTCCTCAGCCACCGATGGTTTTGTCACATACATTTGCGTTGACATTTCTGTTGTCTTCGCCGGTGTAATGATAAATTTATCCAATCTCGGTGTAAAATCATCCTGCAGCGTACTGAATTTGTACGAATTATCATTGGTAAACGTAATGATGTTATTTCCTTTTTGCAGTTTTAGGTCAACCACTACGTTTTTAAACGTATCCCAGCAGAATGTGTTTTTAAAATACACGGTCTGCGCGGTTCCCTGATTCACGGTGATCTGCATATAGCGCTCTACCAGATCGGTATTATAAGGATGCACATAATTGCTTCCACTTTGCGTTTTCATCACAGGTGCCGGTTCATTATTCGCATAATTGATCGAACACTTGTAATCCCCTGCCTCCGGCACATTTACCGTAAAGGACAGTGCATTGTTCTTGCCGCCGCGGAATCCTTCTACCACTTTTCCACCAGAAGCATATTGGTTGGAAGTAACCGTAGGGGTCGCTGCGCTTCCTGTCTGATACTGATATCCGTCTTTTGTATCGTTACCGGACAACTGACAATTCTCTGCTTCGATTTCCAGTGAATTTCCCTGTGTTGCTTCGGTCACTTCTTTCAATGTCAGACGGTCTAATACCATATTCTGACCGGTCAGACACAGCCGGTTTACTCCTGCCGTGAGATAAACCATGCCAGCATTTTCTGTTCCCAGTGTCACATCATACAATTTTAACCAGTCCAGCGTAACATCTGATTCTGCCTTTGCATCGGATGCATAGTTTACTCTTCTCTTGGAAAGGACTGCTGCCCCGCTTCCTTTCGAGCTAAAGGAGTAAAAGCCATCCCGCGGTACTGTTACATAAAAATCAAAATCTCCATTTCCTGTCACCTTGCCCGCACCGGTGTAGCTGCCATCCTGCGAGAAGGAAAAGTTTTTATGACTGCCCGCCAGTTCCTCCGGCTCAATATTAATCTCAGCCTTATCCTGCTGCATATAGGTGAGGTCAATTTTGTCCAGCAGCGCACACAGCATGGAATTTACATCTTTTTTGCTCTGATCTTCACCTTTATACATCAATGTGATCTTATGTTCTCCCGCTTCCAGATCCAGATATACCGATTTATAATTGTAATATCCCCATTTAACAGTTGAATCATATACAATTTCCTGTGATTTCTTTCCGTCAACAGAAAGTGTATGTCTGCTAAGTGCTCCGATTGCGCGGTTCTGTCCACCCGAGTTGACATATTGTAATGTCAAAGGATTTACCTGTGGTGCCTGATTGCTGTAATAAATATTAAGCCGGTACTTGCCTGTCTTTGGTACATCAACAGTAAATTTAACACCGTCTTTTTCACTATTCATTCCGCCAACTTCTGCGCGGTTAGAGCGAGCCAGATCTGCTCCACCGGTTTTCGTAAATGCCTCTGCTCCTCCGATCAGTTCGGCATCTTCTGCCTCATATGTCTGTTGCCAGTTTTTACTGTAATCACTTTGTGTAATCGTTTTCTCCTCTGTTGCCGGTGTAATAATGGCAAAATAGGCATCCATCAGTTCCGCATCCGGAATGGCAAAGGACAGATCATCTCCTGTAAAGTCCAGATTCCCCTCAAATACTACAGGTGTTTCCTCTGCAAATCCATGATGTCCGGTATATTTTGTACTGTAAATTTTTACATGTGCTTTATCTGCTCCTGCAAATGTTTTGGTAGAACGAATATTTTCCAGCTTAATTCTTTGTTTCCCTTTCTGTCCTCCAAACAGCGTATAGATCGTCTCTGCATCTTCATCGCAGCTTGTCAGTCCATACAATCTTCCATATGCACTTGGGGCATCAATATTTTCCATGGTCAGCGGTGCCTTTGAACCGGTCATCTGCGCATACCACTTATACACCCACCATGCCCCATTTGGTTTGTTGGTATCTGCCGCAAGTTCATTCATCGAATTCGCCAGACCCCAGTATGGTAAGGATGCATACACATCTTCTTCATCAAAAATCGACAGCCAGTTCACTAATGCACCAGGATTTCCCACATCATCAAAGTTAACCGTTTCATTTACGAAAATAGTCGGTTCGATACCGGAATCTTTATAATAGGTTTTAATATATTCTTTAACCTGATTACAATGGGTAGAAAAGCTTTCCAGTTTATCCTTGCTCAATTCATGCCATGTAATATATTCCGGCAGACAATTGTTTTTCTGGCAAAACTGGAAGAACGTCTTGTACGCCGATCCATCATAACTGGAAAAGTTAGGGCCTGCTACCTGAATTGCCGGATTGATACCCTTAATGGTTTTATATATCGTCAACCAGTCTTTGCACATTCCCGATACATTGTTCATATACCAGATTGAGTTCGGCTCATTGAAGATAACAAAACTGTACTGTGCCAGCTCTTTTTCACTCAGGTTTTTTACCATCTTGGTCACAATTTTCTTGACTTTTTCATTATAATCCGCAATCCCTTTGGATTCATATGGCCACTCCAGATAATAATCCTGCAAATATATCTGAATATTTTCCACACCACAAGCTTTCAGATATGGCGTCAGGCGATAGCCGTCACCAGAAGGATGCTGCATACCATCTGCTGCTTTTTGTACTAAAATCTTTGGTGAAATTCCACTTAACAGATCGGAGGATGGTACATTTATCTCACTCACACCATACAAAAATCCTGTAGAGCCGTGAAATATTTCACTTTTTTTCTCCGCCGGGTCCATATTGAACCGCAAAGCAGATTCATAAACTTTCTCATCAACGGCTTTCCTTAACGCTAAGAGTGCATTATCGACTGCCTGCTGGTCTTTTCCGCCCAGCACTTTTTCAGCGGCAGCTACAGCATCTTCTATCGCCTTTTCGCTTTCGGTGGATAAACCACCGGTTTTCAACAGTTCTTTTGCCTCTTCCGTTTCTTCTGACAACTGACTGTCAGAAAACTGGGTGTCCTCTGACACCCCTGTAATAAAGCAAAGTCCCTGTATGGCATCTTCAATGTCTGCTATTAAACGCTTTACATTTGCCTCGGTAACCGGATTATCCAATCCTTTCTTTCCATTTGCCACTGCTGTTGTCAGTTTATCGTAGGTTTCTTTTGTATAAAAACTGATACTTTTTTGCTGCGCCTCTTCAATTTTATCCCGCAATTCCTGCAATACCCCTTCCTGCACAGCATAACTGTCATAAGCAGCTTTTGCCTGTTCTTCTGTCAAAGCCGTATTGTAGAATCGAAATTCATCGATTTTCGCTTTCAGATCATTGTCGGTCGAATAAACAGAACGGCCAATTGCATTATGCGTGAAACTTTTTAAAATTTCTCCGTCATTTTCAAATAAGCGGTTGAGAATTTTCTGTTCATTCTGATTTCGATCATAAGTTATTCCTATTTTTTCCCCATCCAAATACACATCATAGTGATCGGTTGATACACTAATTGTCACATGCTGCCATTTTCCTCTGGCAAACTGCTTTTTCCACACAAGTTTCAACTGGGATGCCCTGTCAGGAAGCATAACCGAAGTATGATATCCTGCCATTCCTGCTCCCAGATCTCCAGCACCTTCCAGACCTGCAACAAAAGTAAATTCCGGTGCGTTCCATCCACTGGAACCATTATCAGAGTTCAGAGCCACCGGTGTAGCAGAAAAAATTCTGCTGTACTGACTTGCCCCACTGTCTATATTGATCCAGAACGAAAATGCAAATCCGTCCTCTGTTACATCCTGAAACATATTTTCCGGTAGGAGCAAGGCACCTTTGTTCAGTCCTCCTCCCGGCAGATTCAGAACTTTGTTCCCCCGTTCATCATCCTGGACAATGCCCAATCCATTGCCGTTTCCACTGATCGTTGCCATAACGCCGGTCTTGGTTCCCTCGTTCTCCACTTTTCCGTCCTTTACTTCCCCATCAAAAGTAAATTCATAATACGGCTGTGGCACAACAACCTCTTTCTGGTTTGTCTGTGCCGCGGAGGTACTTCCTGCCGGCAAAATAGAAATCGCCATGCCAAGCGCCAGCGCTGCTGACAAAACCCGTTTTACAATTTTTTGCATAATATCCTCTCCTTTTTTATTTGTACTAGCATACGATTGATGAGAATACTATAGCAAAAATATATCTTTTATAATAGTTGTTAAAATAACACTTTGCATTCACTTCAAGTTATTATTCTTTACATTTTTAAATTTCCCCCGATATTCTTTGGGCGACATATGATAATACTTTTTGAAGTTCTGATAAAACGACTGACGGGAATGAATCCCCACCATACGGTCAAGCTCCCCAATCGGTATATCCGATGCCTCCAAAAAGGACGCTGCCTTTTTCAACCGGATATCCGTCAGATAATTCCATATTGTCTGACCGGTATGTTGTTTAAATATTCTTTGGAGATATATCTTGTGAAGCCCCACTGCCGCGGCAATATCCTCCACGGAATCAATTTCAAAATAATGATAGATCATAAATGATTTTGCCTGGGAGATATATTCTTTCGCCTGATAATCCTGATTTTCTACATATCTCGCCAGTTTCACCAGCAGCTTATTGCACTCCATCTGTATGAACGCAGGATTCCATTCTTCCCTCACTTCACTCCATATCTCCTCTATAATTTCAAAAAAAGAGTGACCATCTTTAATTAAAGTATAATCTTCAAATTGCATCAAAAATGACTTTACATCCGCATACGCCTTCATCAGATCTCCCATGCTGACATATCCTGCCTGAAGCGGATATTCTCCACAGGACATGCCAAGGATCAGGCAAGGTTCTTCTGACGTAAAAACCAGCTTGTGTGGCAGATTACTGTCAATCACAAGTAAATTTTTCTTGGTCAGCGGAATCACCTTGTCCTCAATATAATATTCACACTCGCCACGGATCACATAGTTAAACTCGATCCCGCCCAGCGAGTGCGTATGATATTCCATATGATAATTTTTCCAGTTTGTAAAATATACATCCTCCGGCACCAATGCATACCCCGGAACAAATGTATCTTTATAATGCCCCATAACAACAGCTGCCTCCTGCAATTATCTATTAATGACCTTATTCCCTAATTATATCAAAAACACTCTCAGAATTCTATCTGAGAGTGCATTGACCGCCTCTATTCACTTATCCTCTACAATAAATTTTTTCAGCATTACATTGTCATTACTTAGTTAATTTAATATATTCTGCCAATCAGAACGATTATACAAAATGCGGATTACATATACCACATCTTCCAACTCATTATAGATATAGAAAATGTTGTAATTCTCATAATATGTCATCCTTACTCCTACATTTTTCAGCAAAGTATCATGTACCAACGGATAACTTTTAGGGAATGTCCTTAACAACTCTACTGTATCAACAATCCCATCTATTATTTTATCAGCCGCCTGAGGGTTTTCCAACTCACAAAAAATATAATGCTCAATGTCTATTAAATCATATTCCGCTGGTTGTGTAAATGTTATGCTAGTCACGCTCAGCTCTCCTCTTTTTTATACGCTCACATACATCTTCAAGGGAACTGGTTCTGCCTTCTTGCATAGCCTTATATCCCTCACCGATCAAACGATGCAATTCCAATTTTGCTGCATTTGTATTTTCTCCCTCCATTACCGAATGGCCCGATGCTGTTACCATAAAATCAACTCCTTTCAAATAGTTTCCACGAAACACCCTTAATTGCATTTATTATAACCTGCTCTATAGAGAACTACAAGTAGCAATTATCTATTCTTTCCCGCTCCTTTTTAGTTCTAAAAAGTTCTATTCAATATGATAACACTTCAATCTGACCATTTTCAGGATGTGGTATTCCTAGAACATACTGCATTAGTGTTCCATGGCAAACAACAATCACCGAATTAAAATTCTTATATTTATCCAAAACTTTCATAACTCGTTTTTTCATCTGTTCCGCAGATTCCCATCTGCAGTTTTCTTTCTCCGGATGATGCCCTGCATTTTTATTCAGGCATTGGTATGCAGCAGCGGCCTCCTCATCAGATAAAAATTCATATGTGACACCATCTGCTAACCATTCATGTAAATCCGTTTCAACCTTCATATCTACATTCAACTCTTTGGATAAAATTGCTGCACTATGCAAAGTTCGTCCAAAAGGAGATGAAATAATCAGTTCAGCATTTGCCAATCTTGAGTCTTTTGCCGTTTCCTTAATCTGACCAATCCCCTTTTCGGATAATGTCATCATGTTGTAGCTAAAGCCTTTGTAAAATTTGGCTCCAGCCATTGATGTATCCATTTCCCCGTGTCTAATAAAATAAAATGTTGTCATATACACCTCGTTTTTAAAAAATCCCATTCCAGACTAACATCGTCCAGAATGGGATTTCATTATTGATATACTTTTACTTTCGCATCACACGAACGCCATCAACTATTTCTGTGCAATAGCTGCCTGTGCTGCTGCCAAACGAGCGATCGGTACACGGAATGGTGAACAAGATACATAGTCAAGACCAATCTTGTTGCAGAATTCAACAGAAGATGGATCTCCACCGTGCTCACCACAGATTCCGCAGTGAAGTTTGCTGTTTTCAGGTTTACCAAGTTTAAGAGCTGTCTCCATCAACTTGCCTACACCTTCCTGATCCAATTTAGCAAATGGATCGTTCTCGAAGATCTTAGCATCATAGTAAGCATCCAGGAACTTACCAGCGTCATCACGGGAGAATCCGAATGTCATCTGTGTCAAGTCGTTTGTACCGAAGCAGAAGAAGTCAGCTTCTTTTGCGATCTCATCAGCAGTAAGAGCTGCACGAGGGATCTCGATCATAGTACCTACTTCGTACTCAAGGTTTGCACCAGCTGCTGCGATCTCAGCATCAGCAGTCTCAACAACAAATTTCTTAACATATTTAAGCTCTTTTACATCTCCAACCAATGGGATCATGATCTCTGGTTTTACAGTCCAATCTGGATGAGCTTTCTGAACTTCAATTGCTGCACGGATAACAGCCTTTGTCTGCATCTTAGCAATTTCAGGATAAGTTACAGCAAGACGGCATCCACGATGACCCATCATAGGGTTGAACTCATGAAGAGAAGCAATAATTGCTTTGATGTCTTCTACAGATTTGCCCTGAGCGTCTGCCAGTTTCTTAATATCAGCTTCTTCCGTAGGAACGAACTCATGAAGAGGTGGATCCAAGAAACGGATTGTAACTGGGTTTCCTTCCAAAGCTTCATAAAGAGCTTTGAAGTCTCCCTGCTGATATGGAAGAATCTTATCAAGAGCAGCTTCACGCTCTTCTACAGTATCAGCACAGATCATCTCACGGAAAGCAGCGATTCTGTCTTCCTCGAAGAACATATGCTCTGTACGGCAAAGTCCGATACCCTCAGCACCAAGCTCACGAGCTTTCTTAGCATCTGCAGGAGTATCTGCGTTTGTACGAACTTTCATAGTACGGAACTTATCAGCCCAAGCCATGATACGTCCGAATTCACCAGCGATCGTAGCATCAACAGTCTCGATGATACCATCGTAGATGTTACCGGTAGAACCATCAATAGAGATGTAATCTCCTTCATGGTACTCTTTACCAGCCAATGTAAATTTCTTGTTTGCTTCGTCCATGTTGATGTCGCCACAACCGGATACACAGCAAGTACCCATACCACGAGCAACTACAGCAGCGTGGCTTGTCATACCACCACGAACAGTCAGGATACCCTGAGAAGCTTTCATACCTGTGATATCTTCTGGAGAAGTCTCAAGACGAACAAGAACAACTTTTTCTCCGCGAGCGTTCCAAGCTTCTGCGTCTTCTGCAGTAAATACGATTTTACCACAAGCAGCTCCTGGAGAAGCACCAAGTGCTTTTGCAACTGGAGTAGCAGCTTTCAATGCAGCAGCATCAAACTGTGGATGAAGAAGTGTATCCAGGTTACGAGGATCGATCATTGCAACAGCTTCTTCTTCTGTTCTCATGCCTTCATCAACAAGGTCACAAGCGATCTTCAAAGCAGCCTGTGCAGTTCTCTTTCCGTTACGAGTCTGAAGCATATAGAGTTTTTCGTTCTCAATTGTGAACTCCATATCCTGCATATCTCTGTAGTGATTTTCAAGAGTAGAGCATACTTCTTTGAACTGTGCGAATGCTTCTGGGAACTTCTGCTCCATCTCAGCGATTGGCATTGGTGTACGAACACCAGCAACTACGTCTTCACCCTGAGCGTTTGTAAGGAACTCACCCATAAGTTTCTTCTCACCAGTAGCAGGGTCACGAGTAAATGCAACACCAGTACCACAGTCATCACCCATGTTACCAAATGCCATAGACTGTACGTTTACAGCAGTACCCCAAGAATAAGGGATATCGTTGTCACGACGGTATACATTGGCACGAGGGTTGTCCCAAGAACGGAATACGGCTTTGATCGCACCCATCAACTGCTCTTTTGGATCATCTGGGAAGTCAGCACCGATCTTCTCTTTGTACTCAGCTTTGAACTGAGATGCAAGTTCTTTCAGATCCTCAGCCGTAAGCTCAACGTCCTGAGTTACTCCACGATCTTCTTTCATCTTGTCGATCAGCTCTTCGAAGTATTTCTTTCCTACTTCCATAACTACGTCAGAATACATCTGAATGAAACGACGGTAGCAATCCCAAGCCCAACGAGCGTTGCCGGATTTTTCAGCGATAACGTTTACTACAGTCTCATTCAAACCAAGGTTCAGGATGGTATCCATCATACCAGGCATGGATGCACGAGCTCCGGAACGAACAGAAACTAAAAGTGGATTCTCTTTATCACCGAATTTCTTTCCTGTGATCTCTTCCATCTTTACGATGTACTCATTGATCTGACCCTGAATCTCATCATTGATCTCACGACCATCTTCATAGTACTGTGTACAAGCCTCTGTAGTGATAGTGAATCCCTGAGGTACTGGAAGTCCAAGACTGGTCATCTCAGCAAGGTTGGCACCTTTTCCACCAAGGAGTTCACGCATGTCAGCGTTTCCTTCGCTAAACAAATAAACCCATTTTCTAGCCATGTTTACTTATTCCTCCTAAATATTTTATATAACTTTCACTTCGGTACATACTCCATGCCCTAAAAAGAAGCACGAAAAAAATACGCAACCGAGCAAGTTTGCTGCAATCATTGTAACATAAATAAAACAGATATAAAAGCACTTTTTCAAGATTTTTTGCCTATTTCCCCGAATCATCCCAACCTTTTGGCAGGACGCATTTTCCGGAGATTTTCTTGTGCTTCCATGTATCCTTTTTCTCATCATAATTCGTGAATGTAAGATACTGGCGGTTGTTCGCCATTTTCAGCGAGCGGTACACTTTTTTCAGTGAAACCCACTGCCGGTTGTGCGACAGATTTCCGGAATCTCCAAGGAAAATCCGGTCGGTATCCGCATCGTACATCAGCAATGTAACATAATGTCCCGGTGTGTCTTTCCAATAACATGTGCTGTCATTGCTGCTCACAACTACGATCGTTGCCAGTCCATCCGCAACCAGCTTCTGAAAATCCGCGTATTTTGCCGGCTTTTTCCCGGTCCGGCAGGTAAATCCCGCCTGCTCCATCGTATTTTTCATAAAGCCCCAGTCGATCGCACCATATCCACCATATTCACTGGCTTTCTGTGCATACCGGTACATATCCACCGGCGAACACTGATACGGCGTATAGCTGGTATATACATTAGCCATACAGCACAATCCACATCCAAAACTGCCAAATGCGGAGCCGTCATCCATTGTAGTTCCCCACTCGCCGGACCACTCCACACGGCTTTTCCATGCCTTCGGTCCCTGAAAAAATGTCGCCATCTTTTTTGTGCGGTCCTCCGGCGTGCTGGATGGCTCGGCCACAGCTGCCGGGGTCACCACAACATCTTTTGGTCCCACGATCTGCTCAACAGCCGCCGTTGATGCTGTTTGTTTTGGTTTTTCTGTTTTCTTTTTTATGCAAAAAATGGTAACTGCTATGACGGCAATTACCATGATCAGCATAACGATAAGATTCTTTGTGTACTTTTTATTCAAACCTAATCCTCTCGTTGTTTCTTTTCTGTTATTTTCAGCTTCCAGTCTGATGGCAAAATACATTTGCCGGTAAACTTCTTGTTTCTCCAGGAATCCTGTTTTTTTCTGTATGCAGAGACTGTCATGATCCGCTGTTCTTTGCCCGGCTTGATCGACTGATAGATCTTCTTGAGCGGAACCCAGTGGCGGTTTCGCTTGTAGCTGCCGGAATCAGCAAGGAAAACCTGGTCCGTTTTCTTGTCATACAAAAATAATGTGACATAATGTCCGGTCGTATCTTCCCACATACTTTTCTTCGGCTTGCTGCTGACCAGAACCACCGTAGCTTTGGCATGAGCAACCAGCTTCTGAAAATCTTCGTATTCTTTTGGTTTCCTGGCTGCTGCCGTCTGGAAACCGGTCCGGCTTAGAACCGCACTCATATTCCACCACTCAATCGCTCCCGCACCGGCATATCCGGTATGTTTCTTCGCATACTCATACATATCGAGCGGAGAGGCTGCATAGGGTGAAAGCGAACTGTATAGATTTGCCAGGCAGCAAAGTCCACAGCCAAAAGAGCCAAATTCCTTCTTTTTGAAAGTTTCCTTTCCCCAGTCACCAGACCAGGTAAGTCCGGATTGATACGAAAGATCCCCCTGATAAAACGAGGCGATCCGTCCGATCTTGTCCTGTCCAACGGAAGGTGCTTGCAGGCGTTTTTCCGGTTCCTTCTTTTTAGTCTTTTTCTTTTCTTTCTGCTTCTTCTTTTTGTCTGGGTGTTTCTTTTCCTTTGCCTTCGGTTTCTTTGTGCTCTTCGGATGCGTCGTCACGGCAGAAGCAGTCACTGCCGAAGAGCTGACGGTAAAACCACCCACGAAACTCCCGGTCACATTGAGAGAAAATGCCGTCGTGGAAATCATCGCTCCACTGACCGCATTGCCTCTGTGTGACACCGGGTGGATCTTAGGTAAAACGATCGCCAGTATCAGCATGATCACACTGATCAGGCAGATCATAAGTATCTGTTTCTTGCTATAGTTTCTTTTTTGCATAATCCCGGTGTCTTTTTAAAATGTAAATTTATCTGCAAAGTAATCTTTCAATTCACTGATCGGTACTCGCTCCTGCTCCATCGTGTCGCGATCACGAACTGTAACCATGTTGTCTTCCTGAGAGTCAAAATCGTAAGTAACACAGTATGGTGTTCCGATCTCATCCTGACGACGATAACGCTTACCGATATTACCACGGTCATCATACTCGCAATTGTAATATTTGCTCAGTTCTGCAAATACTTTCTCTGCATCCTCGTTGAGCTTTTTCGACAATGGCAGCACACCGATCTTAACCGGTGCCAGAGCCGGATGAAAATGCATAACCGTACGAACATCTCCCTCGCCAATCTCTTCTTCATCGTAAGCACTGCAAAGGAACGCGAGTGTTACACGGTCAGCACCAAGCGATGGCTCAATGACGTATGGGATGTATTTTTCTTTGCGCTCATCATCAAAATATGCCATATCTTCACCAGATACATTCTGATGCTGTGTAAGGTCATAATCGGTACGATCCGCAATACCCCACAACTCGCCCCAGCCAAATGGGAATAAGAATTCAATATCACTCGTCGCTTTACTATAGAAAGAAAGTTCTTCTTTGTCATGGTCACGGACACGCATCTCATCTTCTTTGATGCCAAGATTCTGTAACCAGTTGATGCAGAATTCTTTCCAGTATGCAAACCACTCAAGATCGGTATCCGGCACACAGAAAAATTCCAGCTCCATCTGCTCAAATTCACGGGTACGGAATGTAAAGTTACCCGGTGTGATCTCGTTACGGAATGATTTACCGATCTGTCCAATACCAAATGGTACTTTTTTACGGGATGTACGCTGCACATTTTTAAAGTTTACGAAAATACCCTGTGCCGTCTCCGGACGGAGATATACGGTATTTTTCGCATCTTCAGTAACGCCCTGGAATGTCTTGAACATCAGGTTGAACTCACGAATATCGGTAAAATTGTGCTTGCCACAGGATGGGCATGGAACATTATGCTCTTTGATAAAACCTTCCATCTTTTCCTTGTCCCAGCCATCTACAGAACCATCCAACTCGATGTTGTTCTCTTCTGCAAATGCCTCGATGATCTGATCAGCACGGAAACGCTCATGACATTCTTTGCAGTCCATCAAAGGATCGGAAAAGCCACCCAAATGTCCCGAAGCAACCCATGTCTGAGGATTCATAAGAATCGCACAGTCAACACCTACATTGTATTTATTTTCCTGAATAAATTTCTGCCACCATGCTTTTTTTACATTGTTTTTCAGTTCAACACCAAGATTTCCATAATCCCATGTGTTGGCAAGTCCACCATATATCTCAGAACCAGGATAAATAAAACCTCTGCTCTTTGCTAACGCAACAATTTTCTCCATTGTCTTTTCCATGTTTTCCTCCATTCTCTACGCTGGGTGCGTAAATTAAAATCTTTTTTCATTATACTGACTTCATGCGAGTTTTTCAAGGCTGGATTTCACGGCTTTTATGAGGTAAAAAACTCAGCACATCGAAATTTTTTGTCCGTATGCGCATCAAAATAGGTTCGCACAACCTGACGAACCTCACGAAGAACTCCTTCACTCACAGTAAATGTATACAATTTATTGAGTGGCGATGATACAATCCTCTGCAGCGTATACGTCGCCGTTTCTGAAATTGCGATCCCGCCTTTGCCACTGTAACAATCATCGCACACAATTCCGGCTTCACCTGCAAAGAAGTGATGCAGTCCTTTTTCTTTTCCACATTTGGTACAGGAAAAAATCCGTGGCGCCTCGCCTTCAATTGCCAGCATCCGGAATTCAAATATGTAACGCACCAGGCTCCGGGGGATGGATGGCACCATCAACCCCCGCAATGATACATACAAAAGATTCAACTCATCTGCAGCATCCATTCCTTCTCTGGTGAAGTACTCTGCCACCTCACAAAAGTACATCGCCTGGTACAATAAGTCTAAGTCTTTCCGGAGTTCAGGAAAATAGTTTTTCACTTCCACCTGCTCAATATTGTAGGAATCTCTTCCCCGATATACATAAAACTCGCCAAACGTAAATGGTTCCGTGCAGGCAGACAGTGGACTCTTCGGTCTTCTGGCTCCTTTGGCAAAAGCCGAGATCCTGCCGCGTTCTTTTGTCAGAAGAACCACTCGTTTATCATATTCACCAATAGTGGTCGCGGACAAAACCATCCCCATGACTCGTTCTTTCATCAGACTTCCTTTCTCCTGATCTTGTGCTGGCTGCAGCCCCTGTTTCTCTTTGATTTCTGCTGTCGGCATAACTCAGATAATCCGAGACCTTGCCGGTCTGTGTGAATCTGTTCCATTTGTCATCGTACCCCATATCGTCCATTCCTCCTACTTGTATTTACTAGTAGGTTGCCCGGAATCCATCGGGACTATGCTGGTACTTTGTGGCAGCTACTGGTTCTCTTTGAATCCAAAATTCTTCAATAAGAAGTCGCTGTCCCGCCAGTCTTTTTTTACTTTGACCCAAAGTTTGAGATTCACTTTCATCTGCAGAAAATCTTCGATATCGATTCTTGCTTTTGTGCCGATCTTTTTGAGCATGGCACCCTGCTTGCCAATAATGATACCCTTATGCGAATCGCGCTCACACACGATCGTTGCGTCAATATCCATGATCGGTTTTCCCTTCCGCTGTTTCATCTGGTCAATGTAAACGGCGATACCATGCGGAATCTCATCCGAGAGCAGACGCAATGCCTTTTCACGGATCAGTTCTGCCACGATCTGACGCTCCGGCTGGTCTGTGATCGTGTCTTCATCATAGAACTGAGGTCCCTCTTCCAGATAAGAAAACATCGCTGTGATCAATTCATCCACGCCGTCTCCCTGTCTTGCCGATACCGGAATGATCTCCTTAAAATCAACAAGATCCTTGTACGCGTCAATACACGCCAGCAGTTCCTGTTTTTTTACTGTATCGATCTTATTCATAACGAGAATGACCGGCACCGCACTCTTGGCAAGTACCGAAGCAATGTGCTGTTCGCCCTTTCCGATATACGTCGTTGGTTCCACCAGCCAAAGTACAACATCCACTTCTTTAAAAGTGCTTTCTGCCGCATTGACCATAAATTCACCCAGCTTATTTTTTGCCTTATGAATTCCCGGTGTGTCCAAAAATACGATCTGACCCCGTTCGTCATGATAAACGGTCTGGATCCGGTTTCTCGTTGTCTGCGGTTTGTTGGATGTGATCGCGATCTTCTGTCCGATCATCCGGTTCATCAGTGTCGATTTTCCTACATTTGGTCTTCCTACCAATGTGACAAAACCGGATTTAAATGTGTTGTTTTCTTCCATAGAATGCTCCTATTCTTTATTTCAGTGTACTTATCGTATCAAATAACGCTTCTTCTTTCTGAATATTCTCTTCACTTCCCAGCGCACAGATATACTCATCTCCCAGGAACTGTTCCACAACGGCAGCAGTCTTTTGGATGGCCTCTTCGTCTGCTGCAAGCACTTCATCCCGTTCCTTTTGTTTGTCTTCCCATGTAATGTTACACAGATATGCGTTGTATGCCCGCTCTCCTGCTGTTCTCGGAGTGAGCGGAGTATCCATGCCACTGACCGTTCCAATGATATATTTCATCATCGCACGTTCGTCTCCCTGGAAATTTTTCAGGTACTCCGGCACGCCTTTATATACCTCATTGGTATTTTTCAGATTTGGGTCGCGGTAAGAGGTGAAAAATGCGGTTCCATTCATCATGAAATCACACATAACACCATATGCGCCACCTTTGACTCTGACTTCATTCCAGAGATAATCATAACTAAGGATTGTCTTTACTACTTTGAGAGCTCCTGTATATGGTGCCTCATAGCTTCCCACTCTTGCCACATACTGCACTTTGGATGCGGTCTTGAATCCTTCATTTACCGGTATTTCATGGATCTTCCACTGTGCCTGTGGCATCTCACCGGAAGACTTCTGCGGAATATCAGGCAGGAATTTCTTCATCGCCTGCTCAAACTGGTCATAACCGTTGTCATCTGCAGTAATTCCGATCAGCATACGTTCCTTCGTAAATACTTCGTTTACCAGCCCCTGTAACACGCGGATCAGACCTTCTTTTCTCTCTTCAAAATGGTCATCCAGGTCACAGATAAACTCATAAAAATTGATTCCCTTCAGATTATCCAAAAGCTTTGCTCTCGGTTTTACATAAGCCATTCCACGACTTACCGTCGTATTATGTCCTGCCGACTGCAACGAGATCTGTAAGGAAGAACGTGTCTCTCCAATAATTTCTTTCAGACGCTTTTCGTCCTGCAAATGGGTATGCAGCAGCATTTCTTTGAGCAGGGAAAGCGTATAATCCGTCTCGCTGTAAAGCACTTTCAAGGTCGTCTCAACATAGACCGGATACTCGCCGGTCTTGCGGTCTTCATAGGCAGCCGTATTGCAGGAGTATCCGCCTGCATGGATCAGGATTTCATTGCTCAGTTCCAGCTTGTCATAAGCATCGGTATCCATGACACCGATCACGCTGGTAAACAATCCCAGATACGGTGCATACTCATGCAGGTCGGAAACATCAAATGAAACCCGGATATAATTGATCCCATTTGTAAAAATATTCTGATGAAGAGTCTTGATCCCCTCCATTGATCTGACCTCATTGACATAAGTTCTTGCTTTCTTTTCAATATCTTCTCTCGTAAGAAGCGGAATACATTTCAGATCTTCTTTCGGTGTTGGTTCTTCCTGATATTTCTTAAGTTCTGCGGTCTGAATGATAAGATCTTCAATCTGCTCTTTGGTAAGTTTCTCTTTCACTTTTTCCAGACGCTGTTTTTCTTCTTCATCCATTCTGGCTGTAAGTCCAACCTTTGGTTCCACACTCACAAACGTTCTGTGATCATTGTCAAGAAGCAGTGTCTGTATCATATTTTCAAAGAAATCGGTGTCCATGCGCTGTCTCAAAGAATCATAAACATCCGCAGCCATCAAATGTACAAATGGCTGTTTTGCGTCATACAGCCAGCTGTCAAACATCTGAAGACCATACATCAATCCCTTTGGATAGGAGCCAAAATCAGCCTCGCGATACTGAAATTCCATCGCATTCAATGCTGCCGTCAGAGATTTGGTGTTCAGTCCGTCGTTCACCAGCTTTTCCAGTGTCTCCCGAATAATGCGGATGAAATCCTTCTTTTGTTCCATGCGGACATTTTTTGCAATGATCGAGAACCACGGCTGTTTCATACTTTCTTCAAATGTACAACTGATCTCGGTTCCAATGCCGGCATCTAAAAGCGCCTGTTTGACAGGGGCTCCCACCGAATTGACAAGGACATGTTCCAGAACGCGAAGTCCTTCATAAACATCGCAGTCCAGTCCCGGACAGACTACATTGTAACTGAAATATGCTTTTCCTTCTGTCTCTTCATCTTCTGTCACCGAATAAAATCCATATTCTTCTCTCGGTTCCTCAAACGCCGGCTGATCCTCAATCTCGGAATCCACTTCCAGATAATCAAAATGGCTCAGATAATGTTCATCGATCCAGTTCAGTTTTTCTTCCATATCCATATCACCATATAGGTAAATATAGCTGTTGGATGGATGATAATACTTTCTATGGAAGTCCAGATATGCCTCATAGGTCAGATCCGGAATCTCGACCGGATCTCCACCGCTTTCCACTCCATAGGCGTTGTCCGGGAACAAAGAATGCTGAATGTTGCGGAACAACAACTGATCCGGGGAAGAAAATACCCCTTTCATCTCGTTGAACACCACGCCATTGTATTTTAATTCGCCGTCCGGATCCTCCAGTTCATAATGCCAGCCTTCCTGCTTAAAGATCTTCTCTTCTTTGTAGATATTAGGATAAAAAACAGCATCCAGATATACGTGCATCAGATTTTGAAAATCTTTATCATTACAGCTTGCAACGGGATAAACCGTCTTGTCCGGATATGTCATCGCATTTAAAAATGTATTGAGCGATCCTTTTGCCAGTTCGATAAACGGATCTTTAACCGGGAACTCCTTTGACCCGCACAATACAGTATGCTCGACAATGTGAGCAACTCCTGTGGAATCTTTCGGAGGCGTCCGGAATCCTATATTGAACACCTTATTCTCGTCCTCATTGGAGATCAAGGCAATCTTCGCCTTTGTTTTATTGTGTTCCAGCAGATATCCTGTGCTGTTCAGATCTTTCAGATCTGTTTTTTCAATCAATGTGTACGCTTTACAATTGTCTAAATTCATATCAACTTACTCCGTTCCAAAGAATCTTTTGCCATCAGTATGTCCCTTTGTTCCTTGCCAGATTCTTTTTTTGCTTAATGGTCTTATTGTACCCTATTTTAAAAAAAGCTTCAAGCCATGCCACAATGTCTCTTTTTGCATTTTTTTGTCGGAAAGTAAACTGGGTTTCACTGGAAAATGTTTTGACTTTTGCCCCCTGGTATGTTATGGTTATCTCGTGTTAAAAATTTTTTTAGGAGGCAAAACACATGAAAGGTACAGTAAAATGGTTCAATGCCAAAAAAGGATTCGGATTTATCTCTGACGAAGAAGGAAATGATGTATTCGTACACTTCTCAGCTTTACAGATGGATGGATTCAAAGTATTAGACGAAGGTGACGAAGTAGAATTCGAAGTAATCGAAGGCGAAAAAGGACCTCAGGCTGCCAATGTAACTAAGTTATAATTGATATTAATCGACGTTTTTAATAAAAGTTATATAAGTTATGGTAAGGAAAGGATGGTTTTGATACCATCCTTTTTTTGTTACAAAAAGACACAAAGGAAAGGGGAGAATGTCCATGGGACAACGTTTGAAACACTACTTAGACCTGTATGATTCACTGTGCAAAAAAGAACTGACTCCGGAAGAAGCCAGCCAGCACTGCAGCCAGCTTCTGATCCAGATCCAGTTCTTTCAACATGAACGATTGATTCACCTGATTGTAACGGTATTGTTCGCCATACTGGCGGTCATTACCTTGTACGCCGCTCTTCTGATCGAGCAGCCATTGCTTCTTTTGCTTGAGCTTATGCTTCTGGTGCTTTTGGTGCCATACATCCGGCATTACTACCTGCTGGAAAACGGTACACAGAAACTGTATGAGTACTATGACACTTTGTATGCCCGCAGCCGGTAGATCTTACTTGCCGCTGGCATAAACTTTGCCATCTTTCATCTTGATTCCTTTGCGTTCCATCAGCTCACTGACTGTCAGCACATCATATCCATTTTCAATCAGCCATGGTATGATCTTCTCCACGGTCTTGACTGTTGGAGCGTGGATATCATGCATCAGGATAATGTCTCCATCGGACACTTCTTTTTTGATCAGCTTGATCTCTTTCTTCGCATTCAGATATTTCCAGTCCAGCGTATCAATACTCCAGATCACCATCGGATGTTCGAATTTCTTTCGCATCTTGTCACTGATCGCGCCATACGGCGGCCGCAACAGATCCACTTCATATCCACCCGTAGCCTCTTTTACTGCTTTTGCCGTTTTATTGAACTGCTTATTGACTTTCTTCATGCTGAGTTTAGATAAGTTTGCATGATCCCAGGAATGATTGGCAATCTCGCATCCCTGCTCAATCTCTTGTTTCAACACATCGGCTCCCGATGCCACACGCTCTCCTACAACAAAAAAGGTAGCATGAGCATTGTACTTTTTCAAAGTCGCTAAGATCTTCGGCGTATTCACGGTACTTGGACCATCATCAAACGTAATCGCAACAGCTTTCGGCCGTGGTGTCTGTGTCGGTTCTGCGGATACCGCTGCTACCGTTGCCGGCTCCACTGCCGGTAACGTGGCAACCTGTCCCTGATCCGTCGCCGGTGCCTGTGTACCTTTTCTTCCAGAGACAAACTTGGCAACCAGCACAACTGCTAACACAATACAGAGCAGGGCGATCACAAGCCGCCATACACCCTCTGAATTCCTGCGCTTTCTGCTATAACTGTTTCTTGCATTAAAGTTTCTCTGATCGGCATATCTTCTACGACGTCTCGCTGCGGATTCACGACGTCTGCTATTCCTGCGTTTATATCCTTTCATATAATCACTCATCTTTACAACTCCATTCCGCGTCTTCTACGCTGCTCTCTTCATTACTCTATTCCGAACGATTAGTATAACACATCCATTATTTTTTTTCAACGGGTCGTTTCTTTGATTTTGTCTTGCCGATATTCTCCGGCTCCACTTGTGTAATATAATATTTTGTCTCGGAAGGAATTCCCTTTTGCTGCAGCCGGTATACGCACCAACGATTTACCAGCCGGTAGATCATAGCAAACACCGGCACCGCACAGATCATTCCTAGTAAGCCAAATAAAGACCCGAACAGTAGAATAGAAAACAGGATCCAGAAACTTTTCAGTCCGGTTGAATCTCCCAGTATCATCGGTCCCAGAATATTTCCATCAAATTGCTGCAGCACAATGATAATGATCAAGAACACGATCCCTTTCATCGGGTCCGCTATAAATACCAGTATAGCCGATGGGATGGCTCCAATATACGGTCCAAAAAATGGAATAATGTTCGTAACGCCCACGATCACACTGACGAGCAACGCATACGGGATCTTCGCGATCGTAAGAATAATAAATGCCAGAATTCCAATGATCAGCGAGTCGATAATCTTGCCCGACAAAAATTTTGCAAACAATACATTGGTCTCCGAGAGCACTCCCATGATCTCGGACGCCCATTTTCTTGGGAAGATCGCGCACAAAATCTTCTTCGCCTGCGCAAGGAAATTTTCTTTGCCGCAAAGCAGATATACAGAGACGATCAATCCGATCAGGAAATTCATAAGTACACTCAATACGTTTACAACACCATCCGTAACGATCGACAGCCATTTGTTACTGTTTGGCAGTATCGTGTCCTGCAGCCATGTGATCATCTTGTGATACATCATCGCAGAAAGATTCTGTGCATACTCTTCGGTCTCCGGATACCGTTCAAACGTCTTAGCGATCCACTGCATAATATTGTGATAATACGCCGGCATACTGTCTGCCAGACTCTTAATACTGCGGACTACTTCCGGAATGACCATCATGACCAGACTCCACAAAACAACCAAAAATGAGATCAAAACGATCGTCACAGAAGTGCCTCTGGCAAGCTTTCTTGCTTTTTCTTCTTTCTTCATAACTTTCATATACAATGGGATCGTCACAAACCGGTCAAGCCGGTTTACCAGCGGGCTCAAAAGAAATGCGATCACAAGCCCGATATACACTGGCATCAACGCTCCATTCACCGCAGATACCACATTCATCACATGACTGAAATTGTTAAAAATAAAATAAACAATCAAAGCGGCCGCAACAACAACAAACGCTGTTATTCCGGCCTGCTTATATTTCTGTATCTGAGGATCGTCCCATTTCATATCATTCATCCGCCTTTATATTTGATAGTTCCATACTATCACAGGCAGATTAAAAATACAACCGGTCTCCCCCTCTTTTACAATGGTAAGCTATTCATTTGCATTTTTCTGGTCATACTGGATATACAGCACCTGTTCTTCTCCTTTATAGGTTACAACAATCTTATAATTCCAGAATTTGCCATCTTCTTTTACAACTTTATAGGTAACATTCTCTACATTAAATCCAAATTGAAATGCTTCTCCAAGTTCAGCAGCATCTCCACTTACCTGATAAACTTTGTACTCATTGTCATCGTCATCAAAATACCAATCGTCATCACATACGATTTCCTCATCATTTTCTTTTACATATTGGAGATAAATATCCCGGAGTATCTGTTCATATTTTACTGGGAGCACCAGTGTTTTATCCTTGTATTTTACTGTCAAAACACCCGCATACTCTTTATCTTCCTCTGACGCTTTTGCATACTCATAGGTAATATCATCATCTTCAAAAGTAAAGACCGGTTTCTCCAGAGTTTCATTTTCTCCTGCACAGTAAAAATAAGCATTTCCCTCTTCGTCTTCCCTCGAATCAGTGTCTGTGATATAATTTCCCTCTTCCGAAACATTCGTTGGATACAAGGATGGGAGAAATTCTTTATATGCAACATAGTACTTTTCAGATGCTTTTGTTGTACTGTTCGTTACTTCGATCAGGTACTTGTACTCGTTTTTATCGGATGTCTTAATCTCATACTTTGCATTTTTATCTGCCAGTTCAATTTGGGCATCCGTAAGATCTTTGGAAGAATCTTTTACCAGAAGCCAGATCACAGAATAAGCTTTTGACTGTCTTTGATCTTCATCTTCCTTATATTCGTTCCTTCTTGTAATGCTGTAACGCTTTATATTGGTTGATGAGATTTCATTGATCACGGTGCTTCTTTCAAGTGTTTTAAAATACGATTCCAGTTCTTCCTGCATCGCAAGTAGCTTGTCTGCGTCTTTTTCTTCTTTTATACTTTGTTTTGCTGCTGCAAGCTTTGCTTCTACATCCTTTTGTAGTGCATCACCATACTGGATTCCATTATACATGTCAATTGTCTCTAACAATTGGTTCTGTGCAATTTTCAATGCACTTAATCCAACATTCGATGAAGTTCCCGGATGATATGTAATTTTATTGATCGGTTTTAATGTGTTCGTCTTGATGTTGTATGTACAAACATCCCATAACGTACCCGTTCCGCTTGGCACCGCATATGTTGCTACATTTTGTTCACCACGATATACTTTTACAACGGCTTCTGAAGTGGATAGCATCGTATTACTCTGGTTATCCTGATTCGTATAATCATACACGTAGAAATGATATTCTCCATCACTTGCTTTGTAGATTGTTGTTGTTTCCGGACCTTCATAATTCGTATCATCCACATCCAATGCTGCGTAATCATTTCCACTTTCATCATATCCATAACTCATGTCGTCGAAATATGTATGGAAATTTCCTTCACCGTCATACTTTGGTCCTACTAGGTGTGAATCAAGGTCGCTGGATACGGTCTCTTTTTCCTTGCCCCAGGTAAGCACAAATCGGATCTGGGTGTCTGTGATCTCTTGTGAGATCGTCATGTTCTTTTCCGTTGTTTCGCCGCCAGTGATCGTAACATTAAAACTCATGCGGACATATAGATTTGTTCCGGCTGCGATCAACGTACGATTATCCACTACCTGGATTGTGTAATTTCCCTCTGCGATATCTGCAAAAGAATAGCTTCCATTTTTGTCTGTCTTCGTTGTGGAAACCGCTACTCCAAAGGTGTTGTTATGATTTCTTCTAAGGATCAGCGTGATACCTTCCGGCACCGTGCTATTGTCATACGCATCATGTAATGTTCCTTGAATGGTTCCCTTTTGTTCGGAAGGTTCTGTCATCGTAATTGTCTCATTGGTGACTGTCTCCTGTCCGAGTACAATAGCCAGCAAATAGTCTGAAAGCTTATCCGCTTTTGCCACAAGAAGGTAGTTACCATATGGCACTCCGGAAATGGTATATTTGCCAGTTGCATCCGACGCTGCCTCGTAGCATCTGCCATCTGCTTTTGCCTGTTCAATTGCTGTTCCGATTGCAGATTCTTCGATTGAGGACAAATATGGAATCACATAAACTTTTGCACCACTCAATGCACTTCCATCTTTGTTCTGAATCGTTCCCGTCACAATTCCTTTTTGTGTTTCTCCACTGGATACAGATTCTGTATTTTCAGCAACAACATCATTAACGGTATTCGTTTCTTTGTTCGTTACCGAAATAATGCCAAGACCTTCAATCATCGGGCTGGCGCTCTCATTCACAATGCTGATCGTACTGGTCTCTGCACCGCTTCTTACATGGAATGCAAACTCTTTTGTTGCATCTACGGTAAGTGGAATACTGGTCTTGATCATAGCTCCTGTCGCATCTGACTGTACCGGGATCTTCGTCCGGTTTGTTCCAGTGATGTCAAGAGTAGCCGCTGCATTGATCGCAATGCGGCTGATCGTACCATTATTTTCAACGGCAATATTTTTAGAGCCGCTGTTGATCTCTAAGCCTGCCACAGAACCACCTACAATGATATGCGCCTTGCTGGCATTCAGATCAAGATAATTGTTCTGTGCATTCTCAATCCATGTATTCTCACTGATCGCATTGATCTGAATCTTTTTAAATGTCCCGGTGTTTGTTACTGTTGCATTTGGTGCATCTACAATCAGTGTGACATCTGCATAGTCTCCTTTAATCTCGAATTTTCCGGTCTCAGTGGTTTTTAAAGAAACAATTTCATAACCACCCTGTAAAGCGGAATCCAATTCGCTGAATGAAGAAATTGAAATGCCATCCTGCACAGTCACTGTACACTGCGCCAATTTGTTGCCATCTGCCGTAGTAACACTGATTACCGTTTCCCCTTTTGCGAGGGCTTTTACTGCACCGTTATTTGACACAGAAGCAACTGTCGGTCTGGAGCTCTTCCATGTTACATTTTTATTGGTTGCATTTGCCGGTGTGATCGTAGCATTCAATGTTACTGTGTCATTCACAAAAAGAGTAGCTGTCGTCTGACTCAGTTCAACATTCTGTACAGAAATAACCGGATTTTCCGGCTTTGTTTCGGTTTTATTGTCCGACTTATTCTCTGTCTTTGTTCCACTATCAGCAGACGTATTTGCTGTGACTTCAACTCGAATCACCGCTTTTTTACCACTGCCATCCACCGCTTTTGCTGTAACCGTAGCAGTTCCCGCCTGTATTGCAGTGATCGTTCCATTATTCACTTTCACTACTTTATCATCTGATGATGTCCAGATAAGCTTTTTGTTGGATGCCTTCTTCGGTGCTACTGTAGTCTGCACCTTCATCTGCTCTCCGACTTTCAACGATATCCTGCTCGTCGCAGCCGTTACTGATTGAACCGGTGTTCCAACTGTGATCTTACAAACGGCCTTTTTCTTTGTCCCTTTTACCGTTGCCGTGATTGTTACTTTTCCATTTTTCTTTGCTTTCACAACGCCCTTTTGCGTCACAGTAGCAATTTTCTTTTTGCTGCTTTTCCAAACAATCTTTGATTTTTTCGCCTTTTTCGGGCTGATAGTAGCTTTCAGCTTCAGTTTTTTCCCTTTTTTCAACGTATATTCTGTATAGTTCAATTTCACAGATTTAACGTTTTTCTTTGCTGCCTGGGATGGTGCATACTGCAGATTGACCGCTAAAACAGCCATAAGCAGAATACTGATTCCCAGTAAAATACGTTTTTTCATTGGCAAACTCCTCCTTTTTTTATGTTGCCATCTTACATGCTAAAAATGTGTAAGTTACATGTAAATTATATTCTTATGACACATAATTGTCAATTTTTCAGCAACACCGGAGGCAAATTTACTTCATCTTCGACTTAAACACCAGACTCGCCAGGTATCCCATGATCAACGCGCCGGAGATTCCAACCGCGGCGCTCTCCAGTCCCCCGTAAAAGGTTCCTACAAATCCTTTCGCATCAACGGCTTCTTTCACTCCTTTGAACAGAAGATGTCCAAACCCGATCAGCGGCACCGTAGCGCCCGCCTTTCCCCATTCGGCAAACGGCTCGTACAAATGGAAAAAGCTCAAGACCGCTCCAGTACAAACCAGTCCCACCATAATACGTCCCGGCAGGAATTTGGTATTATCCATGATGAGCTGAACGATGGCGCAAATTGCACCTCCTACTAAAAACGAAATCAGGTAATCCATTACAACACACCTCCTTCTTTCCCGGAAACGCCTTCTAAGATCACGCCATGCGCGATTCCCGGAATGGAATTTCCCTCATTAAAACTTACGGTCGAAAGAAGTGCTCCGGTTGGCACGAACAGCACCCTCTTCCACGTTTTTTCTCTCATTTTCTGCAAAATAAAACCACACAAAGTAATAGCACTGCAACCACATCCACTTCCTCCTGCATTGGTATCTTGTTCTTTGTTATAATATATTTCTGTTCCACAATCGAAATGCTGTTTTTCGATGTCATAACCATATCCGTGCATCATATCGACTAAGATCCTTTGACCGATCGTTCCCAGATCTCCTGTGATGATCTTATCATAGTAATCTGGTCCTACGCCAAGATCCTTAAAGTTGTTCAGGATCACATCCGCCGCAGCTGGTGCCATACACGCTCCCATATTCATACTGTCTTTGATTCCATAATCTGTGATTTTTCCTGTCGTGATCCCGACAATTTCGACATATCCGATTTCTTTGCGTCTCCACTTGGCTTCCTGTGATGCCAGCACAACGGCGCCACTTCCTGTTACCGTCCAGGTAGCGGAATACGGCCGCTGGCTTCCATATGCCAGCGGATATCGGAATTGTTTTTCCGCACTGGCAAAATGGCTGGAGGTCAACGCGACAACATAGTCCCCATATCCGCCATCTACCAGGATGGAGGCGATCGCTAAGGACTCTCCCATCGTGCTGCACGCTCCGTACACGCCAAACATCGGAATATTAAAATTCATGATACCAAAAGATGTAGCGATCAATTGACCTAATAAATCCCCTGCTACGAGGTAACGCACCTGGTCCGGCTCAAGGCCCGCTTTGCGCAGTGCAATCTTAGTTGCCATCTGCTGCATGCGGCTCTCAGCCTCTTCCCAGGTTTTCGCACCAAACAGGGGATCTTGTTCTACAATATCAAAATGTCTTCCAAAGGCACCGTTTCCTTCTTTCTCTCCGGCAACGCTGCCCGCCCCGATGATCACCGGGGGTTTTGCAAATAAAATGCTTCGTTTTCCCACTACCTTCTTGCCACTCATATCATCTCTCCACTTCTAACTGAATTCTAAAAGATGATATTATGATTTCCCAAAGGCTGGGTGTTTATCCATAATTTAAAGTACTTTTGATAAAAAGTCCTGTAAACGTGGATTTTTTGGATGATTGAAAAATTCATCCGGTTCATTTTCTTCCTGAATCAATCCATCATTGAAGAAAAGTACGCGATTAGCTACTTCTTTCGCAAATCCCATCTCATGCGTCACGATCACCATCGTCGTTCCATTCTCTGCCAACTGTTTGATCAGCGCCAATACTTCTCCTACCATCTCCGGATCCAGTGCCGATGTCGGTTCGTCAAACAGCATGATCTCCGGATTCATCGCCAGCGCACGTACGATCGCGATACGCTGCTTCTGTCCACCGGAAAGCTGTGACGGATACGCGTCCGCCTTATCTGCAAGACCAATACGTTCCAGTAGTTCCATCGCTGTCTGATCTGCCTGCTGTGCGCTCATCTTACCCAGTTTGACCGGTGCAAATGCGATGTTTTTCTTGACGGTCATATTCGGGAACAGATTAAACTGCTGGAAAACCATGCCCAGTTTCTCACGGACTTTATTGATGTCAACCGATGGATCTGTAATATCCTGTCCATCCAAAAGGATCGCACCGGATGTCGGATGTTCCAACAGATTTAAAGAACGTAAAAATGTTGATTTTCCACATCCACTCGGTCCTATGATCGCTACAACATCACCCTTCTGTACTGTTGTGGAGATTCCGCACAATACCTCGTGTTTGTCAAAAGATTTGTGTAAATCTTTTACTTCTAATAATACATTATCTTTCACTTGCTCGTAATCTCCTTTCCAGAACACTAACTCCCTTGCTGAGCAGCAGCACGATCGCCAGATAGATCAGCGCAACTGCTACCAGAGGCATAAATGGCTCATAGGTAATACTTCTGATAATATCTCCACCTTTTGCGAGATCGGCAAGTCCGATATATCCACTGATGGAAGTCTCTTTCAACAATACAATAAACTCATTGCCCAGTGCCGGCAAAATATTTTTGATCGCCTGTGGCAAAATAATATTGACCATGGTCTGTGAATAGCCAAGTCCCAGACTGCGTCCGGCCTCAAACTGTCCACGATCGATCGACATAATACCGGATCGGACGATCTCAGCAACATAGGCAGCGGAGTTCAGACCAAAGGCAATAATTCCAACGATCACTTTGTTTACATTGCTGGTCGCAAAGATTACATAGTAAATGATGAGGATCTGCACCATAACCGGTGTTCCACGCATGACCGTAAGATACAACTGGCAGATCGCATTGAGCAGCTTCATGCCGCCCTCCATGTCATGATATGCTCTTATGATCGCAACCAGGAATCCAAGAAGTACACCGATCAGGACCGCAAATACAGTGATCACCAGTGTGTTTTTCAAACCGGATGCTAAATATTTCCAACGGCCGTCTACCACAAAATTCTGTTTGAATTTTTCAGAAATGCTCTGTTTCACAGCCGATGCATTTGGGTTCTTTACAATGATAACCTGTTTGGAGTTCGTATAGGAATTGGTAAAATCAATATTCTTCAAACGATCTTCCGTCACAGTCATTCCGGCAGCACCAACATCCGCTTTTCCTGATGAAACGGCACTGATGATCGAATCAAATTCCATATCTTCAATCTTCAGTTTCATGCCAAGCTTATCACTGACTGCCTGCATCATATCCATATCCAGACCTGTGATCTTGCCACCGTCATAATACTCGTATGGCTTAAACTGTGCATTGGTTGCCACGGTCAATGTGCCGTTCGGAGTATCGGTTGCTGTCGACTGATACTGGTATTTGCCTTTTTCGTCTTCTTCACCTACATAATTCTTTTTGATCTTTTCCAGAGTTCCATCCTGTGTCAGCTCTTCCAACGCCGCATTGATCTTCTCTTTCAACGTATCATTGCCTTTTGCCACACAGATCGCATAATCTTCGTTTGTAAATTCTTCCGGAAGGATCATAATATCCGAGTTAGACTCAACAAACGCTTTGGCTGGCTGCTCGTCAATAACAACGGCGTCAATCTTATCCTGTTTCAACGCCTGCACAGCATCATTTCCTTTGTTGTATCGTTCGATCACCGTTCCTGCATCATCGCCCTCATAATCCGATACATAGACATCTCCTGTCGTACCAAGCTGTACACCGATCTTCTTGCCCTCAAGGTCATCCACGCAGGTTACGGACGGCTCAGTAGCAGCCGTCTCTGTCTTTTTCTTTCCACAACCAGTGATCGTCAATGCTGACAAAACTGTCACGGCAAACAAAAAGAGTACTTTTCTTTTGCTCATTTTCTTCATGGTAAAATTTATTTTCCTTTCCCGGTATCCATCGGATACCTTTTTTAGTTGGAACTTTCCAACAATTCCTGCATTTTGTCGGAAATCGATCCAAGAATCTCCATATTCTGCTCTTCCGCTTTCATCGTTTCTCCACAGTGTGCAGATACTTCTTCGGAAACTGCCGAAATTGTCTGAATGGACTCAACGATCACTTCATTCGCATCTTTTAACTCTTTGACGTTCTGTACCAGACTTGATACATTGTCTCCGATCGCTACGGTGTTATTCTGAATCTGTTCAAAGCTGTCTGCGGTGTGACCAGCCGCCTCTTTTTCTTCCTGGATTCCTTCGATCATCTGATGGATCACGGCAACAACATCCCGGATCGCGATCGAAACATTGTCGATCAACTGGGTAATATCTACCGTGGCATCTTTCGTCTGCGTAGCCATCTGGGAAATCTCCGTTGCTACAACTGCAAAGCCACGTCCTGCCTCACCGGCTCTTGCCGCCTCAATACTGGCATTCAGCGCAAGCAGACTTGTCTGTGAAGTAATTCCATCGATCATCTCCACGATCGACTGCATCTCTTCCATAAGGTCTTTCAACGTCTCCAGCTTCTTCGCTGCATCGGAACTGTTTTCTACCGAAGCATCAACCTTTTCCACCAGCATATCCACATCACGACTGCCTTCATTCAGCACCGTCAGAATATGTTCCATCTTATTCTTGATATAATTTGTATCATCACTGACCAGGTCAACCTTGTTCTGGATCGCTTCCGTCTGAGAAATCTGATTCTGAACCGCATCTGTCGTATCGCCAACACCGTCTGTCACTTCTTTCATAGCGATCTTGGTCATCTCGGATACCTGATTGAGTTTTTCAATCTGCTCGTGAACTTCATCAATGCCACTCTGCAGACTGACTGCCTGCTTGGAAACTTTCTCCATGATCTCTTCCGTTTCATTTTTCGCGGTATGAAGATCCTGCATTTTGCTTCCAAAATTCTCTTTCAGTGAGCTTGCTGTCAAAATCGCAAAGATCGTTGCCAGTATCATAACTACGATCTGCACACAGGCATAATCCGTGCTAACAAATCCGAAATCAAAATCCTGTCCCTGTGTCGCTGCTCCCAGGATCACAACAAGCACATTCTCAACTGTCGCGATAATGCTCACTAAGGCAGAATACCGGGTGTCATTGTAAACCGACACTGCCAACAGCATCGGAATCACAAACAAACATACCAGCGCGGTGATATTGGTAAATACAACTGCCGTATAAAAAGCACCAAATCCAAGACTCACAAAATGCTTGATCGCCTGCGAATCCGGATTTTTATTCCAGCTGATGATCTCTCCGATAATCGGGATAATACCGATAATACCCATAACCAGCGCATACATGCCCTGTGTTCTTCCGGTCACTGCCTGTAAGATCAGTAACCACAGCAAACAGCCATATGTATCCATATGCGCGATCATGCACAACCGGTTACATCTGGCCATCTCACTTCTTTGTTTTTTTGCCATAACTTCGTAATCCTCCGTTTCTTCTCCAACTTTCTCCATAAGTATATGGATCCCTCTGCATATACCCATCCTTACATTACAGTATATTATACTATTTTTTGGCAGGAAAGAAAAGCCTAATTTTCGCTCCTCTTGCGCACGTCTTCCGGCAGACTTTCATTCATGCTGCCCATGCGGTACCCGATCAGGTCAAGCGTAACATATTGGAATCCATATTCTTTGAACTGCTCAACGATGTCCTGACGTATGGGTTCCTGCATGATCGTTTCAAATTCATCCGGCATGATCTCAATGCGTGCGATGTCTCCGTGTATACGCACCCGCACCTGGGTAAAGCCATGGTCCAGTAATAACTGCTCTGCTCTTTCAACCATAGACAACTTCTTCTCATTGATCGTCTCGCCATATACAAAGCGGGACGACAGACAGGCAAATGATTGTTTTTTCCAGGTTGGAAGTCCGAGATCTTTTGAAACATGACGGATTTCATCTTTCGAAAATCCGACCTGCCGAAGCGGGCTTTTCACCCCCAGTTCGGCAACCGCCTGCAGTCCCGGACGATAATCGCCATTGTCATCCATATTGGAACCTTCCGCCACATATGTAATTCCGCGTTCTTTCGCAATCTGTCCGATTTTTTCGAACAATTCTTTTTTGCACAGATAACAGCGATTTGGTGGATTTTTCGAAAAGCCCTCAATCTCCAGTTCTTCCGACTGGCAGATCACATGCGTGATCCCTTCTTTCTTACAATATTCAACAGCCTCCTGCAGCTCGCGCTTTGGAAAAGAACAGGACTGTGCCGTAACTGCAATCACCTTATCTCCCAGCACATCATGAGCAACCCGCAAAAGGAATGTAGAATCCACTCCGCTTGAAAATGCAATTGCCACGCTGCCAAGTTCTTTTATATACTGCTTCAAATCCTCTAATTTTTTACTTTCTATTTCTGTCATTCATCTGCCTCCTTTGCGTTTGGATAGATCCGGTCAATCCGAACATCATCATAATGTGTATCCATATACCGCTGCCATGCGCTTTGTGCCGGTACATGCTGACTGCGCTGATCGTGCCGGAGCAGCGCAAGACTGCTCACGCTCACATTTGCCAGCATAAATACAATAAAGATCCAGCTGAGTACCGTGCCGGTCTTTTTCGGTATTTTTTCAATCCATCCTGCCAGTCTTGTATAGATCAGTTTAAACCAGACAACCGCTGCGATCCCCCAGAAGAAACAGTATAAAAGATTTACCCTGCCTCCCAGATTAAAAGGAATGTTGCTGTAATCCCAGAACACTTTTCCAAATACAACTTCTGTAAAAACGCTGCAAAAATATTCGTACGCACCGCCGATCAGCGTTCCCATGCCAAACAGGAATCCGTCACTCCGGTCTTTGTATTTATACAACATGGCAGTTCCCGCGGCAATACCAATTCCCCAGACCAGACTGAAAGGTCCCCAGACAACACTGCTACGGCTCATCCATACTCCCGCCGTAAGCCGGCAGAATATCGTCTCTACAATGTCCCCAAGAAATGCGCCCACAAAAAACAGCCAGATGATCTTGTAAAAGCTGCATCCCTCTGCAAATACCGTGCTTTTTTCTTTTTTATGTACTTTGATCACGGCTTTCGCCGATGGATAAGCATTATGAATACGGGTATTAACTGCTTTTACAATTTTGTTTTTCAAAAAGGTGCTGAGAGCCGAGAAGTTGTCGTCCATCTCCTGAATCTTTGCCGTCCAGTTGCCCTGACATTTTCCTACAATAAGGGAAAATAATCCATCCGCCGCCAGACATCCGCCTATGATCCAGAGTACCAGCTTCATAAACCAGAATGGCGCACCATCGAAAAATTCAAGCAGAAAACCATTGCCAAAGCGCACCACAAAGAATCCCAAAACGCCCCAAAGCAGCGACGTAGGCAGGGAAATATACCCGTCCAGATTCCACGGAATCCCTTCATAACTCCACCAACGCTCCCGGTAGATCCACTCGATCAGGTGTCCGCCAAACCACTCAACAGCGGAAGAATAGATCATCGCAAAAAAGAAAAGCCAAAAACCGGTAAGTTCTGACAGTGCCGCCGAGATCAATACGCCACTGATCCCATAGATCACGCAGAATGGGCCGTTGATCAAGCCTCGATTGGTGATCTTTCGCTGTTTGATCGTAGCAAATACAGTCTCCAATATCCATCCGAGAAATGAATATACTAAAAATAACCAGACAAGTTTATAAATCTGCATTCTTTGTGTTCTCCTTCTTTTCTTTCCAGTATTTTCCCATGTAATCGTTGCATTTTGTTTTGCGCGAATATCTTTATTTTAATGCTTAATGTATAAGATTGCAAATAGTTGTTAGTGTCAAATATTCAATAGTAATCCGTTTCCGGTTCCGTGATTTCAGCCGTAAGATTGTGTTTCGTGGGTGCTACGCATGTGAGTGCTATCGCACTCAATCCCACTCACCACATTCTTACGGCTGAAATCACGGGAATGCAAAAAGGATTTGCAATTCATATTTTTACATAACATTCATTTTCATTTTTAGCGAGAAAACAGGCTGCTTGCAAACATTACCAGATCTGTCCGATCCAGTAGATCACGCCCAGGATCCAGCTGCAAAACACGCCATACAGTATGACCGGGCCTGCGATCGTAAAGATCTTACAGCCTACACCAAACACCCAGCCTTCTTCTTTGAATTCGATCGCCGGTGCTGCTACGGAGTTTGCGAACCCGGTGATCGGGACTAAGGTTCCTGCCCCGGCAAAATTAGCAAGTTTCTGATACCAGTTCAGTCCCGTGAAGAATATGCTTAAAAAGATAAGGGATAATGTGTTGTACAACGCCGCGGTCTCCTGATCCATGCCAAGGCTCTGATACCAATTGATAAAGATCTGTCCCAGCACACAGATCAGCCCGCCTACAAAAAAGGCTTTACACAAATTCCAAAGCCAGCTTTTTTTCGGCGTATTTTCTTTTACATATTCGTTATACTTTTTGTCTCTTTTTTCACTGAGTTTGGTCTGTATTACTTCCTGTATTTGCGTTTTCTGTTTTTTCATTGCCCTGCCTCCACATTTTTATTTATCACGATCTGCTAAACAAAAAGAATTGCATAAACGTTCCAACAATCTTTCCTGCCGCAATTCCGATCACTACAATTGGAAATCCTTCTTTGAGCTGCACCCGGTTGATCAAAATCGGCAGCACCCGCAGCGTTTCCGCCAGTGCCATTCCAAGGCACCCGACAAATACACCTGAAAAGATTCCAAAGACACATAGAAACACCGCTGACAAAGGCAGTGAAACCGGATACACCGCCCACAGGTTTCCGAGTGTTCCTCCTACAATAATTGCCGTTTCATAAGAGATAATATATTTCGCTGTATTCGTGCGATAAGCCAGTCTTGGCAGGATCCCCAGCATCGTAATAAATGCAAATACGCCCGCCGCAACGGTGGCTCCGCTGCAAACTCCGATAAGAGCCAGAAAAATATTTTTAATTACAATCAATTGTCTTATCCTCTCTGGATGCTGTTGCGATCAACGCCTTATTTACCTGTTCTTCATAGGTATGCATCTCCACTTGTATTGGCGTCGGATCCTCTTTGATCTTTTTCCTTCTTAAGTGATTGTAAAAAACAAGGATCCCGATCGGCAGCCCGATCGCATAACCTGCCTCCAGCACGCTTCCACCCTGTTTTGCGCTTCCCATAACCAACTCGTATATGTGGTCAAACACATCACTCACGCTCACATCTTCGTTGAATGTCATGATCGTAAATGCTGCACCAAAAAAGGCGATCAGTGTTACAAGTACCGTTTTTACATACTCCATCGCCTTCGATTTTTCTTTATGATCCGGCTTTTCCAGATCGACTACAAAATCACGCTCTCCCAGATTCTCGATCACAAGATTTGGATAAAAATGATGGATCCGCTCATATAATTTTGTGATCGTAAATGTGGTCTTCTGGTTTCCATTTTTCGGCAATGTATAAAATGTCCTCTGTTCAAGATCCTGCACCATTTTTTTATTGACACTGTATAATGTAGCTATGTCCTTTATTTTTATGTCCGGTTTCTGCACCACGATATTCTGCTCTACTTTAACATATAGGATCGCTTCCATGTTTCTCCCCCGCAAATCTTCTTTTGCTATTACCATGCCCCGTTGGATCGTTTTTATACGCTGTAACCAATCTTTTTTCTCATCGAAATTAAAATTTTCTTTTCCAGACGGCTGACCTGTACCTGGTTCAAGCCAAGTTCTTTTGCCACCTGGCTTTGTGTCTTTTCGTTAAAATAACGAAGTTCAATGATCCGCCGTTCTTTTTCCTCCAACTCCTCCAGCAACTGCGTCAAAAGCAAATGGTTTAACGACCGCTCCGTTTCATTTACTTCCGATGGGATGCGGTCCATCAGTGATATTTCACTGCCTTCTTTTTGATACACACATTTGTGCAGCGATTCTACTTCATTCGCTGACTCCATCGCCAGCACGACGTCCTCTTTATCCAGCTCTGTAGCCACGGCCAGTTCCTGTATCGTCGCCTCGCGTCCGAGTTCCCCCATCAGCTGATCGGCTGCCTGCCGGATCTTCCAGTGATTTTCCTTTAGCGTCCGGCTCACCTTTACCATCCCATCATCCCGCATAAACCGCTTGATCTCCCCGGTGATCATCGGAACCGCATACGTTGAAAATTTCACTTCAAAATTCAGATTAAATTTGTCCACCGCCTTGATCAGTCCGATCGCGCCGATCTGTGCCAGATCTTCCGGATCATATCCTCTTCCGTGAAACCGTTTCACAATGCTGTATACCAGAGGAAGATTTTCCTTTATCACTTGTTCTCTTGCCAACTTATCCCCCGCTCGTGACTTTTTGATCAGTTCTATGGTTTCCATTGGCAGACTCCTCTATGATAAATTTAACGCACTATATATTGTCTTTTTCATTTTGATCCGGGTTCCTTCTCCCTCCTTTGATTCCACCTGAAGCTCATCCATAAACGCCTCCATAAACGCAAATCCCATTCCCGACCGCTCCATTTCCGGTTTGGTCGTATATAATGGTTCCATCGCCTTTTTCACATCCGGGATCCCGACTCCATGATCCATCACTTCAATCCAAAGGACATGCTCCTCAATACGGCTATGTATCGTGATCTTTCCGGGTTCTTTTTCATACCCATGGATAATCGCATTGGTTACTGCTTCCGATACTGCGGTCTTTACATCATTCATTTCTTCCATCGTAGGATCCAAACGGGAAACAAATGCTGCCACAACCGTCCTTGCTAATCCCTCATTTTCTGAAATGCTGTCAAAAATAAATGAAATTTCGTTTTTTCTGCTCATATCCTTACATCCTTTCCTCGTATTTTGGAATTATGTGATAAATTCCGGACATCGTGAAGATCCGGTCGATCGCCGGTCCGATCCCACTGACATAGGTCCGTCCCCCCAATAAATTCATTTTCCGGTAGCGTCCCGTAACCATTCCAATCCCAGAGCTGTCCATAAACGTCATCCCGGTAAAGTCAAAGATCAACGTCCGTATCATTCCTTTTTCAATCTGGGAATCCAGTGTCCTGCTTACTTGTGCTGCCATATGATGATCCAGTTCTTCACTTATGTGTAATGTTAATGTTGAGCCGCTTCGCTCCAACGAAAAATTTTCCATTGATGAAATCCCCCTGTTTTTATTTTTGGCCAAAAGAAAAAGAACCCACAAAAAAAACTTTGTTTTTCTGTGAGTTCTTTGTTCTTTCGAAAGAAATATCCCCGAAAATTTATCAACTTGGCAACTGGTCTAAATAGCGTTTTGCCTGCAGACCAGCTTCCGTTGTACTGTCCGTATCAATGGCTTTCTGATACCATTTCTTCGCCTTTTTATATTTGTTCTGCAAATGATAGCAGCGTCCCAAATATAACATGGCTCTTTGGTTCTTTGCATCCACTTTCAGCACTTTGCGGAATGTCGTCATCGCGGTATCATAGGAATTATTCATCTCCTGATACCCCTGATTGACCAGTGTATCAACCTGTTCCGGTGTCAGTACTGAAATCTTCTGATACAGTGTCTTCGCCTCTTCGGAATCAAAATCGCTCTTCTTGCAATCTGCCACCTCAACAGCAGCCTGAATCGGATCACTGTCAATGTATGCCTGCAGTCCTTTGAGCAGTTTTTCATAGTTGGAAACTTTTTGCAGTGCCTCGGTATTGCCCTGTTCGATCTGTTTGTTCAGATCGGTGATCTTCTGATTGAGGTTTTCCTGCTCTTTTTCATAGGAATCCACCTGTGTCTGCAGTGTCTCAATCTGCTTCTTATCTTCCCCGCCGGCCTTGTTGTTCTGCAATGTCGGGCGGATCAGCACGAAGCATACTAAAATACCGACAATAATACCAAGGATCACATATACGACCGGCATAAAGGAACGTTTTTCTTCCTGATATGTGCCTACCGGCGTCACATTCTGCAGTGTTTCCTTTTGTTTCTTTGTCTCTGCACGGTTCTCTTTGACAACCGCATGCTCCCGCAGTTCTTTCATGTAGCGCAGTGTCGTTGTATTGTTGACATCCACCTTGCGGATATTTTTCAAAACTTTAGAAGCATCATAGTAACTTCCCTGATGGATATACAGCAATGCAAGCAGCTGTCCTGCCCGGACAAACTTCGGATTCTGCTGCATTACCTTCTTGAGCTGGATCACGGCAAGATCATAGTTTCCCACTGTTGCCGCAGACAACGCAGAATTGTACTTCTTGATCGTGTGATTGATCGCATCGAGTCTTGTCTGATTCTTCTGCACTTTCGCCATATAATAATCGGCTCGATTTTTTTCCGGCTGAAAGTACTTACTAAGAACCCACTGACTCAATGCCGATACGATCTCTCCCAGTTCAAAATACACCAGACCAAGAAGATTTCTTGCCTGTGTATTGCATTTATTAAACTGAAGACTTTTGCTGAGCATATCAGCAGCCCCGGACAGATCCCGGATCTTCGCCCGTTCTAAGCCCTTATTGTAATAACTGTTGGAGACTCTTTCCACAAATCGGATCGTGGAAAGGTCTTGTCCACAATAAATACAACGGTTCGTGTCATTCGACACATTGGCATCACATTTTGGACATCTCATGTCTGCTCCTCCCGTTCTATTTGATTGTGGTCTTAGACTGCTGGATCAACTCTTTTACGATATCGGTAACATCCGTCAAGTTGCTGTCATATACTACATCTTCTACTTTTTCTATATCCATGCTCGGTTGGAATTTTCCCAGTTCTTCTTCGAAATCTAACATCTCGTTCCTCCTGCTTAAGTATCTTGTTTCCCTTTTGTCCATTACTACAATAATACTCAGTTTCATAAGAAAAAGCAAGAAAGAATCATCGCCAGTTCTCGACTATTTCTGCAGCTGTACCAGGCGCTCCTGTACCTGAGCCATCATGCCCTTGTACTTCTCCAGTTTTTCGCGCTCTTCTGCAATCTTTTGTTCTGGCGCTTTGTTTACAAAGTTCGGATTTCCAAGCATACCCTCAGAACGCTTCAATTCGCCCTGCAACTTCTTCTCTTCTTTCTGCAAACGCTCGATCTCTTTGCTGATATCTACTAATTCTGCAAATGGCATATAGATGGTTCCGTCTGCGATCACGACTGAAACGGCGTCCTCGGCAATGCCATCTTTTGTAGTCTGGAAAGATACATCACTAGCATATCCAAGTGTAGCAAAAAATACTTTGTTATCTTTAAATATCTGCAAAACTTCTTCCTTGTCGGAAACAACGATCACGGAAGCTTTTTTGCTTGGTGGCACGTTCATCTCACCACGGATGTTGCGAATGCCTTTTACCGCCTCTTTGATGCGCTCTACCTTTGCCTCATCGTCGGCAAAGTCACGCTCCTTCGTGAACTCCGGCCACTGAGAGATCATGATCGAATCTTCTTCATTGTCTAACAGCGTACAATAGATCTCTTCTGTGATAAACGGCATGTATGGATGAAGCAGTTTCAATGCGTCGATCAATACGGTCTTCAAAGTGTAAAGTGCTGCTGCCTTGGTCTCGTCTTCTTCGTTGTAAAGACGTGGTTTCACCATCTCAATATACCAGTCGCAGAACTCTTCCCAGATAAAGTCGTAAATCTTCTGTACCGCAATACCCAGATCAAAGGATTCCATCAGAGCAGTAACATCTTTGGCAAGATTGTTTACCTTGGAAAGGATCCATTTATCTGCCTGTGTCAGCTGGTCTTTCGACACATTGGCATAATCCAGATCCTGATTCTGTTCAAAATTCATCATAATGAAGCGGGAAGCATTCCATACTTTGTTGGCAAAGTTTCGGCTCGCCTCAACACGCTCCCAGTAAAAACGCATGTCATTTCCCGGTGCATTTCCGGTAACCAGAGTCAGTCGGAGTGCATCCGCACCATACTTATCGATCACTTCCAATGGATCGATTCCATTGCCCAGAGACTTACTCATCTTGCGTCCCTGTGAGTCACGGACAAGACCATGGATCAGCACGGTATCAAACGGTACTTCCCCGGTATGCTCCAGTCCGCTGAACATCATACGCATAACCCAGAATGGGATAATATCATATCCGGTAACCAAAGTGTTGGTTGGATAGAAATACTTCATCTCTTCAGTATCATCCGGCCAGCCCAATGTAGAAAATGGCCAGAGTGCAGAACTAAACCAGGTATCCAGTGTATCCGGATCCTGTCTCATCGGCTTGCCGCATTTTGGACATACTGCCTCATTTTCCTTTGTAACTACCAGTTCTCCACAATCGTCACAATAGAACGCCGGAATCTGATGTCCCCACCAGAGCTGACGGGAAATACACCAGTCACGGATGTTCTCAAGCCAGTGGAAATAGGTCTTATTGAAATGCTCCGGAACGAACTTCGTCTTTCCTTCTTTTACGGCATCAATCGCCGGACCGGCAAGCGGTTTCATCTTTACAAACCACTGTTTGGAAACGCGTGGTTCTACGGTCGTACCACAGCGATAGCAGGTGCCTACATTGTGGTCATGGTCTTCCACCTTCACTAAAGCGCCTTCTGCCTCAAGATCTTTGACGATCGCTTCACGCGCCTCATAGCGGTCCATACCGGCATATTTTTCATATTCATCTACAATCTTGGCATCTTCTGTCATGACATTGATCACAGGCAGATCATGACGAAGACCAACTTCAAAGTCATTCGGGTCATGAGCCGGTGTGATCTTAACAACACCAGTACCAAATTCCATATCTACATACTCATCTGCGATCAGTGGGATCTCACGATGTACTAATGGAAGAACCAGCATCTTGCCTACCATATCTTTGTACCGCTCATCGTTCGGATTTACCGCTACCGCAGTATCACCCAGTAAAGTCTCCGGACGGGTTGTAGCCAGATTGATATAACCGCTTCCATCCGCAAACGGATAGCGCAAATGCCAGAAGTGTCCCTTCTGATCTTCATACTCAACCTCGGCATCCGAAATCGATGTCAGACAGTGAGGACACCAGTTGATAATGCGCTCACCACGATAGATCAGTCCCTTGTTGTAGAGATTGACAAAAACTTCTTTTACGGCTTTGTTGCAACCTTCGTCCATCGTAAAACGCTCTCTGTCCCAATCACAGGAAGACCCCATCTTCTTTAACTGGGATACAATGCGTCCGCCAAACTTGTCCTTCCACGCCCACGCGCGCTCTAAGAACTTCTCTCTGCCAATATCCTCTTTGGTCAGTCCTTCTTCTCTCATCGCCTCAACGATCTTGGCTTCGGTCGCGATCGAAGCATGGTCTGTACCCGGCATCCACAAAGTTTCATATCCCTGCATTCTCTTGAAACGGATCAAAATATCCTGCAATGTGTTGTCCAGTGCATGTCCCATGTGAAGCTGACCTGTGATATTTGGTGGTGGTATCACGATCGTATATGGTTTTTTGTTTGCATTTACTTCTGCATGAAAGTATTTTTTGTTGATCCACTTGGTATAAAGACGATCTTCGATGTCTTTCGGATCATATGTTTTTTTTAATTCTTTACTCATAATAATATCTCTCCTTAATTAGTTTATGATAAAAGAATTTCTATCAAATGTCAAGTTTGGCAGCGATCGCCTGAACCTCTTTTTCACTCAACGTACGAGGGAATATCTGTATGCCACTGACCGTACCAAGGAACAACTGATCCCACGGATTAATACCAAAATAGAGTTTCGCCTGTTCCGTAGTCATAATGCCATCCACCACATTGCCATGTGACACACATTCGCCATCCACATAAAGGTGTCCGAGCACGGTGTTCGGACCGCTTCCTGCAATACTTCCATCCACTGTCACAACGACGTTCTGCCACTTCGATGCCTGATAAGCATTGGTGCTTTCTGTCGAAACAAAACCGTGGTCATAGGACCAGATCTTACTGTCTTTCGGAAGATTGAGCCACAGATCTGCGGCATAATTTCCTCCTGCGATCGTTGGATCATATGGATTTCCCACCTCATCCGGCTTCATCCAGAAGCTGATACTATAACTGCGTCCCAGTACAGAAGCATCTTCTAACAGTCGCAGACCATACTCGCCGTTCAGACCGATTCCTTTTTCTTTCCCGTCATGTCCGGTCACCCGGTTCAATGCCTGACCATCCTTCTCTTCCAGATCCGGCTTTGTAACTGCCACTGCCGTGTAAGGAAGTGCTTCTTTTTGCAGGGAAAGACTGCTATAATCTCTTGTAATCTTCAGCGTATATGTTTTCTTGCTCTCAAAATCTTCACTATACACCACAACCGTCTCTTCGGTGACCACTCCGGTTGTCGGGATTCCGATTTCCTTTGATGTATCTACCGCATTTCCCTTGACTTCGAGATAGCCGCCATCATCGGCAAGATCAAAGGTAAACTGCGGCTCGGTATCATACGGAACCATCACGTCGTAGCAATCATTCTCCGGCATAACCGGTGCGCCATTTACTTTTACCTGTGCCAGTGAATTTTCGGTTGAAAATTCTGTCATAAGAATCAAGGAACGGCAGATCTTTCTGGATTCTTTTTCATGTGCTGTAAATTTTACCGTGAAAATCTGTTTTTCGACCGTTTCGCCACCCTCGATCACCATCAGCGTTTCTTTTCCCCTGCTCATCGCAGCAGCCGGGATCCGGTAAAGAACCTGGTAATAGACCTCTTTGTCTGCTTCTGCCAGCGTAAGATCGGTCTCTTTCTCAACGGTAAGTTTTTTGTCCCCTACATACACATCAAGTTCCTGATCTCTTTCCTCCTGCAGGAGTGTCACAAGCAACAGAGCATCCTGATCACAAATCGCTTCCATCTTGTAGCCAAAGTAACCGTTGGCTTTGGCATAGCGGGTAAGTGCCGGTGCATCCGCTCCCACGGAATCCTGATCCACAAGACCATCTTTCGTCAGGCCATCAGTCAGCAGGAAACGCTGTTCATACTGGCCTCGTCCAATCTGCTCGATCGCATCGATCGTATGGCGTTCCATGCGCTCTGCTCTCTTCTCTTCTAAGATCGCCTGTGCATCCCGTCCATTTTTATCTACATAGTAAGTCCAGTAAATACCATAACTTTCTTCATCCTGATCGTAGTGTGGAGTAAATTCATACCCGCAGGTCGTTCCCTCAAGCATAAATACCATCTCATCCGGTTTCTTTACCAGATTATCCTCAATATGAGCCATAAATTCTTCTACCGAATCAACCGACAAAATACCGATCGTATCATTTTTCACTGCTTTTTTCACAGGAACCATCACGGTAACTCCATGGTAACCGATCTTCTGTTCACTCGTTCCCAGTCTGGCGCTCAAAACATATGGACCATACTGGAACGCATAGGTATTTGCTCCATCCGGAAGATTGTAAGCAGCCACGTGCATTGGGAAACTCAGAACAAATACAGCTCCCTCTGTGACCATAGATGCCGGAATCTTCCAATATCCACTTTCTTTGTCTACATTCCGCGCATCCCCATTGGCATCCTCGATCGTGGCATCTTTCGCCCATTCAGGAATCCGGATCATAAGACCTTTTTTGCCGTCCGTATGCCGGATCGTGATCCGGATGGCATCTTCTTTAGCAAGACGGCCTTCCTGTGACAGCGCGATAGCATCGGTTGTCACTTCGGAAGATACAAACTGGTTTATGATCAAAAATTCTTCCGTCAGAAAATAAATGCTGTCCTGCAATTTGGTAAAGTTTTCCATACCAGATCCCGTACAGCACCAGAAATTGGAATCCACCGTTCCGAAAATTTTCTGGTATCCGGTCGCCATTGGCTGGAAATACATCGTGCGTCCTGTCTTATGATCCTGAGAAGACAGAATCGCATTGATCAATGTCTTTTCATAATAGTCTGCATATTTTTTCTCACCTGTGATGCGGAACAAACGACGGCTGAGTTTGAGCATATTATAGGTGTTGCACGTTTCATTATTGCAATTCGTACGCTCCAGATTCAGCACATTGTCCGCACCAAAATGCTCATCTTCACTGTTGCCACCGGTAACATAAGTGTGTCTTTGCAAAACCATATCAAAAAAGGAAGTCGCATATTCAAAATATCGTTTTTCCGAAGAATCCACTTCATAGCGGCATAACGCTCCCAGGAATTTCGGGATCGTCGTATTCGCATGCTTAGCATTCAGCACATTGTCCGCGCCGGAAAGCACGGCTTCAAACAGATCGACCTCATCAAACTGATGCGCTGCCTCACGGTAACTTTCTTTTCCTGTTACCTTGTATAACTCATACATCACATCATTCATACCGCCATACTCGGTATCCAAAACCACACGCTGCAATGCTTCATCCCAGGAATTGGCGCGGTCTGCGATCCAGTCTCCCAGTCTTTTTGCTGTCGCAAGTGCTTTTTCATTGCCCGCAAGTACGTAGCAGTCCAGAAGTCCCGCTACGATCTTGTGCATCGTATACCAAGGCACCCACGCCTGATCGCCAATGTTCGTAAGACGGTGTTCCACATTGTCAAACTGCAGATCGACTTTTTTATGAAAGTCTTCTGTCGGCAGTGTTGCTCCAAAAAGATAGCCCTCAAATGCTGTTCCCATCGTCATATCCTGACACGCTGCCAGTTCATCCACCAAATAGTCCATGCGCTCCTGCAGCGCTTCTCGGTCTTTTTTAGACAAAGCCGGATTCACGACGCCCTGTGCAACCGCGGTAAGATAGTGTCCCATGATATGGCCACCGATCAAGGAATTCTCCCAGCCACCACCGTAACGTTCACAATTCTTCATATACGCCGTGATCTCGTCACGATCCGTCATTCCTTTTGCATAACATGCCGTCTCCCGGAATCCCGCCAAAAGCCTGTCCGCCTCCAGAACCAGCAAATTATCCACGTCCATTTCTAATGCATTTTGAAAATATGGATCCGTAACAACAACCTGTTCCTGTTTCAAATATTCCATGAATGATCTCCTTTGCGATAATTATAGTAATATGTTACCTTTTTTTGTCTGTTTTTTCAATCGGGTAGGAGGTAGATAATTATTTTATCTACCGACCTCCCACACCACCGTACGTACCGTTCGGTATACGGCGGT